>NZ_SGPH01000009.1:0-1249 GCF_004208915.1 Pseudoalteromonas sp. CO342X | reverse complement strand
GTGGCGTCCCCTAGGGGATTCGAACCCCTGTTACCGCCGTGAAAGGGCGGTGTCCTAGGCCTCTAGACGAAGGGGACACAATAACAAACAACTTCGCACTCGAGGCGTTGCCATTTGAATTATGTACTAGGACATATGCACTAACGATAAATTGGTGGAGCTAGACGGGATCGAACCGTCGACCTCTTGCATGCCATGCAAGCGCTCTCCCAGCTGAGCTATAGCCCCATAATAGTCAGACTTGAACTGCTAGCCTGTATCGCTGAGTGCGGGGCGCATTCTATGCAGGAGCAAAAATAAAGTCAACAACTTTTATGAAAGTTTTTTCTAACTGATTCATTTTAAATCAAGAAGCGTAGAATATAACCAAACAGTTCCCCTTTGCAAGCCTAACACCTTGAATTGGATTATTTATTACACAATTTAAAACGCATAGTTACCGCACCTCTGCGTTTTTGTTTTACATCCAATTAGGCCAGAGTGATTTACGGCTCTTTTCTTTTTCAGCATGGTACCTAATCCAGCTTGATCCCGCGCTATAGCATACAAAGCTCAGCAACCTATTTCCTCCAAGTTAAGAGATTCTTGGACCAAAAATATAAGACCCCTCACCTCTTCTATAATGAAGAGCTTAAAGCATTGAACATAAAAACATCACACAGTATAGTTTTTTAAAGTTAAGTGTTGACTCTTTTCAAACTAAACCTATAATACCGCCCCACAACGGCAGACGTTGTAATACAATTTGGGTTGTTAGCTCAGTTGGGAGAGCATCGCCCTTACAAGGCGAGGGTCACTGGTTCAAGTCCAGTACAACCCACCAATTCTATTCTTAGATTAGAATTGGATATTAAACTCGATTCAAGAGTATAAATTGAAACACAATTTGGGTTGTTAGCTCAGTTGGGAGAGCATCGCCCTTACAAGGCGAGGGTCACTGGTTCAAGTCCAGTACAACCCACCATTTCTGCTCTTAGATTAGAATTGGACATTAAACTCAATTCAAGAGTATAAATTGAAACACAATTTGGGTTGTTAGCTCAGTTGGGAGAGCATCGCCCTTACAAGGCGAGGGTCACTGGTTCAAGTCCAGTACAACCCACCACTTCTACTCTTAGATTAGAATTGGACATTAAACTCAATTCAAGAGTATAAATTGAAACACAATTTGGGTTGTTAGCTCAGTTGGGAGAGCATCGCCCTTACAAGGCGAGGGTCACTGGTTCAAGTCCAGTACAACCCACCACTT
>NZ_SGPH01000059.1:0-1309 GCF_004208915.1 Pseudoalteromonas sp. CO342X | reverse complement strand
CTGGATGAGTATCAAGGCCAACCACCAATTCGAGGCGTTACCGACAAGCCCACCAAAGCCAAAGCCGATGAGTTGGAACCACCAAAAGGGAATGAGTTACCGGGGGAAAAAGGGTTACACCCTCTCAAAGCACGCATGAAAGCTTATAAAGTACCTTGTTTTAAACCAAGTAATGACTTAAGGAAAAAAAATAAAGGCGACTTACGTGCTTTAGAGCATAATTACGCAAGGCAGCTTAAGCATCAAGAAAGTGGCTTAAATGATTTAACCATTGGTGAATACATAGAAAACCGCGATCGATACAAAAATATGAAGCGCAAAGGGACTGGAACTGCTCAAAATGATTTTAGGGAGGAGTTCCAATCAGATTTATTTGAGTCACTAAAAGAGTCATACGGTAGAAACAAATCACGTACGGAAGCAAAAAAATTAGCCTCGCAAAGAACAACGGAAATTATGAACAATTTACATGCATTACATGACCCTGATATGGGCGCTGGCGGGCATGATAGCGTATCTCGAATGGGCGATAAACGAGTTAATGGCTCTATAGGTCCGCAGTGGGCTAAGGCACCCATAGGAAGTAAAAAAAGGGGTAAAACACGCGTGGAATTAATGGATGAGCAAGTTGAAAAAGCATTTAAAGAATATGGCCCAGATGCTAAGTTGAACATTCAACTTGAGCGCTGCCCGTTAAACAAAAAGTAGAGAACCCATGATAGAAACTAATGATGACGATTTAGCCTTTTTTTTAAGCGAATTTGGCCAACCAACAACTGTTATACCTGCGACTACCGCTGATATAGAAACGTATCGAGGGAAACTGCCTGATCAGCTACTTGAATACTGGCAAATACTCGGTTTCAGCGGCTTTGCCGATGGTTTATTTTGGCTGACAAATCCGGCGGATTATCAAGACATTCTTGACCGATTTTTAGAAGACACCCCATTTGAACAACAAGATATTTATTATGTTATAGCACGTAATGCATGGGGCAGTTTAAAACTCTACGGGGAGAAAACCGGACATTCTCTAGAAATCAGTCCCTATTTTAATTGGATGCGAACAAAAAAAGGGAGCCAGCAAGATATTGCAGCTGGTAAGGCTAACCAAACTGCAAAAGATTTTATAGCGCTTCAAGACCCTGAACGACTTGATATTAAAAATAACCAAGGGAACCCTCTTTTTCCTGCGACATTAAAAAAACATGGGCCACTCAATGCCGATGAAGTGTACGGCTTTGCGCCATTTTTATTTATGGGTGGCGAGAAAAAAGTCAAGAATATTGAAAAGTGCGATATTTTTGCC
>NZ_SGPH01000058.1:0-1321 GCF_004208915.1 Pseudoalteromonas sp. CO342X | reverse complement strand
GGCTCAGGCAAAGCATGGCGGTCAAGTTTACCGTTGACCGTTAACGGCAAAGCCTCAAGAACAACAAAAGCCGCCGGCACCATATAATCAGGCAGCGCCTTACACAGCTGTTCACGCACCGCCTCGATAAAGGCTGCTTCATCCTTCAGGCTCTCACCCGGGACCAGGTAGGCCACCAAGCGGTTGTCATTATTTCCTGCTTCGCGGGCAAGCACCGCTGCTTCCCTGACTCCTGCATCTCCCACCAAGCACTGTTCTATTTCACCCAGCTCGATACGTAAACCACGCACCTTCACCTGATGGTCGATACGGCCAATAAATTCCAACTCCCCATCTGCCCGCCAGCGCACTAAGTCGCCACTGCGGTATAAACGCCGGCAGCTGTTGCTGTCCTTAGCGTCAAAATAAGGGTTGGCCACAAATTTCTCCGCTGTCAGCTCATCTCTGTTCAGGTAGCCGCGGGCAACACCCGCCCCCCCGATATAAAGCTCACCCACCACTCCAGTCGGCACCAGCTGCTGGCGACTGTCCATCACATAGAACTGGGTATTGGCCACAGGCTTGCCGATATGAGGCATCACTTCCCCGTCAATTACAGCATAAGAGGCATTAATGGTCGTTTCAGTCGGGCCGTATAGATTCAGCGCTTGGCGGTCATGACGAGCCCCGTAGGCCGCTACCCTGTCCCATAACGCTTTACCTAACGCTTCCCCGCCTATCATCAGGTGCAAATGGCCCCTATCTCCCTGCTCCAAGCAATCCAGCATCACCGGAACCAGTGCCGGTGTCAGGTTCAATACTTGAATATCATGTTGCGCCGTCAGAGCTAGCAGTTGCGACGGTTCCAAGGCTTCTCGCTCACTTGCAACCACTAGGGTATTGCCTGAGCACAGGGCTAGAATCCCTTTAACCGAGGCATCAAAAGCAAAGCTGCCGTGCCACAACCAGTTGCTCTTTTGCGCATCCAGCTGTTCAAGCTGATGTTCAAAAACCTGGCGGAAGTTCAACAAATTCCTTTGCTCGATAACTACCCCTTTAGGCCGCCCAGTTGAACCTGAGGTATAAATCATATAGACAGCGCTCTTAGGCCCCACATCACCAATAATCTCTGGATTGTCTTGTGCCTGCTCGGCAAAGATATCCTCTTTATCCAGATAAAGGGTCTCTACAGCCTGCTCCTGAGGCAGTGTCAGCCATGATTGGCTTAGAACCAATTTGACGCCGCTGTCCCTAAGCATATAGGTCAGTCGTGCCTGCGGATAAGCCGGGTCAAGCGGCACATAGGCCCCACCAGCTTTGAGGATCCCCAGAATGCCTACCA
>NZ_SGPH01000057.1:0-1382 GCF_004208915.1 Pseudoalteromonas sp. CO342X | reverse complement strand
GCGTATTTCCGTCTCCGTTTGCGGAGCGATATACTCTGCCCTTAAAGCCTCCATATCCGGCTCCGGCAACGCATGACGGTTTACTTTGCCGTTGGCACTTAGCGGTAAAGCATCCAAGACAACAAAAGCCGCCGGCACCATATAATCTGGTAATACCTGGCGTAAATGCCCACGTACTTGCTCAATCAATTCCGCATCCTGCTGCCCTGCTTCACTACTCACCAGGTAGGCCACCAGCTGTGTATTGTTATCACCGATTTCACGAGCAAGCACCACGGCTTCTTTGATCTCACTCTGCCCTGTCAGTGCATGCTCAATTTCCCCCAATTCAATCCGAAATCCCCGCACCTTCACCTGGTGATCCGCTCGCGCTATAAAGACCAAAGAGCCATTCGCCAGCCAGCGCACCAAATCCCCTGTGCGATAGAGCTGTTTACTGCTGCGGTTGTTCTTTTCATCATAAAAAGGATTGATAACAAACTTCTCTGCCGTCAATGCCGGATGGTTCAGGTAACCTCGGGCTAATCCCAGTCCCCCTATATATAGCTCTCCGACTACGCCCACCGGCACAGGGTTCAAGGCAGCATCGAGCACATAACATTGCTTGTTGTGCAAAGGCTTTCCTATCGGGATCGCCGGGTCCACTTCATCGCCAAAATGATGGGCTGAAGCAAAAACCGTGGTTTCCGTCGGCCCGTACACATGAGTAAAGGCAATGCTTGGATAGCGCTGAACTGCCCTTTCAACCAAGCCGGGATCCGCCTTTTCACCACCAAACAAGACGTTTTTCACCCCGCTATCCCCTAAGGTGTCATTGAGGATCATTTGGTTAAATAATGCGGTTGTGGTGAAAAAGGTATCTATACCATTGGCCGTTAATGCCGATTTAAATGACCCGCTATCTAAAATATGATTCTTCCCAAGCAGGCTCACGGTCTTACCATTTAACAGCGAAAAGAATAAATCAAACACAAAACCGTCAAAGGCATAAGACGATAGGCTGGCTACATGCTCAACCTCGGACACCGCCACATAGCGGTTATTCACAGCAAAAGCAGTCACCGACTCATGCGCTACCATTACCCCTTTGGGCTGCCCAGTAGAGCCTGAAGTATAAATCACATAAGCTAGATGAGAGGGCGTTAATCCCGAGACGATTAGACTCTGTACTGGCATAGTCATCAGTTCGGCCTGTAATGCTTCATCGTCTAGGCATATCACTTGGCCATCAAATACAGGTAATTGCTTCAGCACACTTTGCTGGGCCAGTACCAGAGCGACGTTCGTGTCGCTAAGCATATAGGCCAGTCGTGCCTGCGGATAAGCCGGGTCAAGCGGCACATAGGCCCCACCAGCTTTGAGGATCCCCAGAATGCCTACCA
>NZ_SGPH01000056.1:0-1417 GCF_004208915.1 Pseudoalteromonas sp. CO342X | reverse complement strand
GTCGCGATATAAAATCGCTGCTACAAGGTATTAAAAAGTATGTACGTCTTATCGGGGAAATGGCCCTTTCACTAGCCGCGATATAAAATCGCTGCTACGAGGTATTAAAAAAGGCCGAACTCTTATCAGAGAACGACCCTTTTCATTTGTCGCGATATAAAATCACAGCGACAAGGCATTAAAAAAGGCCGCCAAAGCGACCTTTTTTATGTGTGTTACGACAATCTAGAGATTACTCTTCGATTGTTGCTACAACACCAGCACCTACTGTACGGCCACCTTCACGGATAGCGAAACGTAGACCTTCGTCCATTGCGATTGGTACGATTAGCTCAACAGTCATCTTGATGTTGTCGCCAGGCATTACCATTTCTACGCCGTCTGGTAGCTGGATGTCACCAGTTACGTCTGTTGTACGGAAGTAGAACTGTGGACGGTAACCTTTGAAGAAAGGAGTGTGACGACCACCTTCATCTTTCGAAAGTACGTATACTTCTGAAGTGAATTTTGTGTGTGGCTTGATTGAACCAGGCTTACATAGTACTTGACCACGTTCAACTTCATCACGCTTAGTACCACGTAGTAGTGCACCGATGTTCTCACCCGCACGACCTTCGTCTAGAAGCTTACGGAACATCTCAACACCCGTACAAGTTGTCTTCGTAGTTTCTTTAATACCTACGATTTCTACTTCGTCGTTCACGTTGATGATACCAGCTTCTACACGGCCTGTTACTACTGTACCACGACCCTGGATTGAGAATACGTCTTCGATAGGCATGATGAATGGCTTATCGATGTCACGCTCTGGCTCTGGGATGTAAGAATCCAGTGCTTCTGCAAGCTCAATGATCTTCGCTTCCCACTGCTCTTCGCCTTCTAGTGCTTTAAGCGCTGAACCTTGGATTAGTGGTAGGTCATCACCTGGGAAGTCGTACTCAGAAAGTAGTTCACGAACTTCCATCTCTACTAGCTCTAGTAGCTCTTCGTCGTCAACCATGTCACATTTGTTCATGAATACGATGATGTAAGGTACACCAACCTGACGAGAAAGTAGGATGTGCTCACGTGTTTGAGGCATAGGACCGTCAGTAGCAGCAACTACTAGGATCGCGCCGTCCATCTGTGCAGCACCAGTGATCATGTTTTTAACATAGTCAGCGTGTCCTGGACAGTCTACGTGTGCATAGTGACGAGTTGGTGTGTCATACTCAACGTGTGAAGTTGAGATTGTGATACCACGCTCACGCTCTTCTGGAGCGTTATCGATTGATGCGAAGTCTTTTGCTGTACCACCGTATACTTTTGCAAGTACGTTAGTGATTGCTGCAGTTAGTGTAGTTTTACCGTGGTCAACGTGGCCGATAGTACCAACGTTTACGTGCGGTTTTACGCGTTCAAACTTTTCTTTTGCCAT
>NZ_SGPH01000055.1:0-1561 GCF_004208915.1 Pseudoalteromonas sp. CO342X | reverse complement strand
AACTGGCAAGACCTAGGAAAACAATCCGCCACGGAAGTTAAAAACATCGTCAAAGGCCTGCGCGATTCACTCGATGACATGTCCACCAGTTGGCACTACGACCTACTACTTCCAGACGCCGCCATCGAAGGCATGCAAGCCACAGTAAAACGCCTAGACGATGTCACCCCCAAAATCGACCAGCATATGCAACAAGCCGCCCAAGAAATCGGACAGCGAGTTAATAAAGCATTGGATGAATATCAAGGTCAATCACCAATTCGAGGTGTCACCGACAAGCCCACCAAAGCCAAGGCCGATGAGTTGGAACCACCAAAAGGGAATGAGTTGCCGGGGACTGGAACAACTCAAACTGATAAAGCAAAACCCAAATTAACTAACCGTAAAGACAATAAATTACAACTTATTGATGGAAAGCCCCCTAGGAACGCAGAATTTGCAGGACAAAACTACAGTTTAGATATACATAAAAATACGATCTTGAAACAAAGGCTAGATGCAATGCAGCCAAGAAAAAGGAAAATCAGGGAGTTAAAATTAAAAGAGCTTGCTGAAAAGTATCCTGATGGTGTTAACTTTACCGAAAAAGGTTTTGCGGATTTCAGACCTTATATTATGAAGTATAAAGGTTATCTTGTAGAGGTTGATATAAAAAATTAAACCCAGACCCTACATCTGGTAGAGGAACATCAGGTTCACAGCTGGACATGAGAAACGCGAATCAATTGATGGAAAATATAGATCCAGCTTGGAAGCAACCGTCGACACATACCTGGCATCATGTAGAGAACTCCACAAAGCTGCAATTAATTCCAAGTGACTTACACTCAACAGTGGGTCACTCTGGCGGTCGAAATACTTACTCATTTTAGGAAATTAGAATGAACTTTGAAAACAGTTATCCAAAAACAAGCTTACTTGAGATTCAAGAGCTCTGTCATGAGCTTGAACTTCAGTTCCCCAAAGAATATGTTGATTTTCTTCTAAAGTTTAATGGTGGTCAGCCTACTAAAAATCAGTTTACTAAACAAAATTCTGACGGTGAATTACTTTTTGACTTTGACATTAATGTTTTATTTGGAATTGGTAAAAATGATACTAGCTTTGATTTGTTAACTATGTTCTCTATTTATTGCGATAGGATTCCTGAAGAGCTACTGCCTATTGGTAATGATGGTGTTGGTAATGTTATTTGCATTGGTGTAGATGGCGCGCAGAAAGGAGGAGTATTCATATGGTGGAAAGATAAGCAAGTTGATGAAGGTGCCGATCCCGATTATGAAAATGTAGATATACTTGCTCCATCATTTACTGACTTCTTAGCAGGCTTTAACGTTTCCTAATTTTCTAACTGAGTTGTAAAGCTAGTAGTTAGCTTTACAACCTTTCCCATCTAAATAGTAAAAAGTCGGTGATTGCCGATGCAGCAACCAACCTAGACGTCACCGCCAATCAAATTGACGTCAGCGCCACACAAAATATCCCCCTTAAGGCGGGTCGCAGCCATCGCAGTGTTATCCAAAGTGATATAAACCTCAAGGCAGACAACAACCTTACCATC
>NZ_SGPH01000054.1:0-1613 GCF_004208915.1 Pseudoalteromonas sp. CO342X | reverse complement strand
GTGCCGTTGGCCGTCAACGGAAAAGACTCCAACACCACAAAGGCCGAAGGCACCATATAATCCGGCAGCCCCGCCCGCATATGCTCGGCAAGCGCCGCCAGCGAGCAGCTTTGCCCTGGTTCGAATAATAAATACCCCACCAGCCGTTTGTGCTGCCCCTCGTCCTGCCGCGCTAACACTAGCGCCGCTTTTACCGCTTCCAGTGCCAACAATCTGCCTTCGACTTCTTTTACCTCAACCCTGAAGCCACGGATTTTTACCTGCTCATCATCCCTGCCGACAAAATGTAGACTGCCGTCCGCCCGCCGCACCGCCTGATCGCCGGTGCGGTATAAACCTTGCCCCACTTCCTCTGTAAAAGGATGTGCCAAAAACTTCTCTGCCGTTAACCCCGCACGTCCGGCATAACCTAATGCCAGTCCTTTACCGCCAACGCACAATTCCCCTGCAACACCATAAGGCTGCAATTGTTGTTGCTCGTTAAGCACATACAACCCGGTATTGGCCAGCGGCTGCCCCACTGGCACCGTGTCCACATCCGCTAACACCAGCTCCGTGGCACGGCAGTAACTGGCATCTATCACCGATTCTGTCTGTCCGTAAAGGTTAAAACATTCGGTATTTTCCCCGATAACCCTTTTTAAACGCCGCAGATCCCGTCCGTACCAGGCCTCACAGCCCACTGAAATATACGCCATCGCATCCAGCTTTTGCCCGCTTTCAAGCAAATAATCCGTCAAAGCGCGGATCACCGCCGGAACAAAGTCGCCATAGGTGATCTCCCGGCTTTGGATCATCTGATACAGCTTATCCGGCGAAAGTAGTACCTCTTTCGGGCAAATCTCCAGCCGTCCGCCGCAGCCGAGGGCTTTCATCATATCGCCAAGCAGGATATCGACTGACAGTCCCGCCATTTGTAATACCACAGGCGGACGCTTTTCCAAGTCAAACACCCGGTTCCAGCCATCCTGGCGCACAAGCATCGCCTGATGCTGCACCATGATCCCCTTAGGTTGCCCGGTAGAGCCCGAGGTATAGATAACATACGCCAGGTGACGGGGCGCCAGTCCCAGCGAAGATACCGGCAGGTTATCCGTCGCCATCTTCGTCAGCACCTCCTGCAGTGCACCATCGTCCAGGCACAACACCTGTCCGCAACAGTCAGGTAGTTGCTCCCGAACACTGTGCTGCGTCAGCACTAAAGTGACGCCACTGTCGCTGAGCATATGCCTCAGCCGCGTTTGCGGGTAGCTGGGATCTAAAGGCACATAAGCGCCGCCAGCCTTGAGGATTGCCAAAATGGCAATCACCATGTCCACTGAACGTTCGACGCTAAGCCCCACTAAGGTATCCGGCTTCACCCCCTGTGCTTTCAGGTAATGGGCCAGCTGGTTGGCGCGGCGGTTCAACGTCTCATAACTGAGGCTTGTCTCTTCACAGATCAGGGCGGTTTTCTTTGGATGGGTATCGACCTGACGTTCAAATAATTCATGCAGACACAGCTCCGAGCGGTACTTAGCTGCGGTATCATTCCAGGTATCCAGTAACTGCTCACGCTCCTGTGGCGTCACTAATTCATGGGCATAAACATCCAATTCAGGGGACGTTAAAAG
>NZ_SGPH01000035.1:0-307178 GCF_004208915.1 Pseudoalteromonas sp. CO342X | reverse complement strand
ATTACCCATGTGAAAGTAGAACATCGCCAGGGCCAAATAAGAAAAACCCGTTGCAGAAATGCGACGGGTTTTTTGCTATTTGGGGTAAAGTACTTCCATGTAGCATCTCCCCTTCGCGCGTCCTTGCGCTCACTTCCTCGAACTGCGAAGCGGTGCTTCGGTTTCTCGTCACCCAAACTCAGAAGTGAAACAAAACAGCCGAAGGGTCGGCCCCGGTCAATGATAGTGTGGATTACCCATGTGAAAGTAGAACATCCTACTTCGTAGCGAGCCAGGGCAAAATAAGAGGTTGATGAAAAGCGTTCATCCATGAACTTCATCGACATTCGAACATCCGTGTACATCAAAACCCATTGCAGTAATGCGACGGGGTTTTTTTGCTATTTGGGGTAAAGCACTTCCATGTAGCATCTCCCCTTCGCGCGTCCTTGCGCTCACTTCCTCGAACTGCGAAGCGGTGCTTCGGTTTCTCGTCACCCAAACTTAGAAGTGAAACAAAACAGCCGAAGGGTCGGCCCCGGTCAATGATAGTGTGGATTACCCATGTGAAAGTAGAACATCCTACTTCGTAGTGAGCCAGGGCAAAATAGAGAAACCTATTGCAGTAATGCAGCGGGTTTTTTGCTATTTGGGGTAAAGCACTTCCATGTAGCATCTCCCCTTCGCGGGTCTTTGCGCTCACTTCCTCGAACTGCTAAGCGGTGCTTCGGTTTCTCGTCACCCAAACTCAGAAGTGAAACAAAACAGCCGAAGGGTCGGCCCCGGTCAATGATAGTGTGGGCTTCCCATGTGAAAGTAGAACATCCTACTTCGTAGCGAGCCAGGGCCAAATAAGAGAAACCCGTTGCAGTAATGCGACGGGTTTTTTGCTGTTTGGGGTATAGAGATTTAATACCAATTGTATTAGGTAAATGAGCTATTTGAAGCGGAGAAATAGCTTTAGTAGCTAGGCAAAAATTTTGCTATTTAGTTGTTCTAAATGAGAAATTTTTAACGACACTAATATGGTATTTCACCCTTCAAATTGATTGGAGACTTAGTGCAATTGGTATAAGATATAAAACCCTCGCAAGCCAATCAACACATCGCGAGGTGAACTCACTCCCACCACAGTATAATCATAGTGCAACATGGTAGATGGTTTATCCGCAAGCATTCATCCTAAACATTTCATAAAGTCAATTTTCTCACCACATTGATAGCTGTAAATATCGGCGATGCTACTACCTTTTGTGTGAGATCTTCGTTATGATTTTGCTTTTGTTTCACAACTAATTACGAAATGTCAGAACTCTATCATTGGTTTGATCTCTTGGGCGTTATGGTTTTTGCGATCTCGGGAACGTTAATTGCGCATAGTAAACACATGGATGGCTTTGGTGTGATTGTCCTTGCGACTGTAACTGGTATCGGAGGGGGAACATTACGAGACTTGATTTTAGATCAACCCGTTTTTTGGCTTCATGATACTAGCTATATTTACGCTATTTTATTTGCTGTCGCTGTGAGTATATGGTGGCTAAATCGGCATCAAAATATTCCAAGAACTGTACTGCAGGTTGCTGATGCTATTGGGCTTGCTTTTTTTGCTGTAATGGGAGTACAAAAGGCTTTAAGTATTGGGATGCCTGATACTACAGCTGTGATCATGGGCGTATTGACCGGGTGTTTTGGTGGAGTCATCAGAGACGTATTGGCTCGAGAAATCCCCCTTCTTCTAAAAGGAGAGTTATACGCGATCACCTGCATTTTTGGCGGGGTAGTCTATACTCAAGCAATTAAATTGGGCATGGCAACAGAATACGTAATGGTATTGTCCATGGCGGCAACCTTGTTATTGAGATTAGCGGCTATGCGATACCACTTGGTGTTACACGTATTTAACTATAAATATTAAGTAAGCAGGAGACATGGATGTCTTTAGCAAGAGTCTTCACTCGAGCACAAGTTGGTATTACCGCACCCGAGGTAATTGTTGAGGTACACCTTAGTAATGGTTTACCTGCCTTTAGTATTGTTGGGTTACCCGAAACCTCAGTTAAAGAAGCCAAAGAGCGCGTTCGTAGTGCCCTTGTTAATGCTGGCTTTTTATTTCCAGAACAGCGTATCACAGTAAACTTAGCACCAGCAGATTTACCCAAAGACGGTGGCCGCTTTGACTTTGCAATCGCACTCGGTGTTCTCGTCGCATCAGGACAGTTAGATAGCCATGCTATTGCTGATAAAGAGTTTTATGGTGAGCTTGCGTTAAATGGTGAGCTGAGGACGGTCACTGCGATTTTGCCATCTGTTATTGCAGCAGCGAAGGAGGGGAGAACTGCTTACTTACCAATTGGTAACGATGCAGTTGCGAGCCTCGCCGCTGATGCCAATCGTGTTGCTATAAGCTGCTTGCGTACAGCATGGTTAGGCTTAAGCGGCCAGCAATCACTTAGGTTTAATCAACTCTACCCAGATAATTTAAATATTGAAGCTTCAGGTGGGAGCTTGCTGGATATGGCTGAGGTGAAAGGACAAGAGGGAGCGAAGCGAGTGCTAGAAATAGCCGCGGCAGGTGGGCATAACGTTTTATTTCTTGGTCCACCCGGCACTGGAAAATCGATGCTTGCTCAGCGTCTACCCACGATAATGCCACTAATGACGGATAATCAGGCGTTAGAAACGGCTTCTATCTATTCCATACTGGGAAAAACAATCAGCCAATCAAACTGGAAAACAAGGCCTTTTAGAGCTCCACATCATACTTGCTCTGCGGTAGCCTTGGTTGGAGGCTCGTCGAACCCTAAGCCTGGGGAGATATCATTGTCAAATAATGGTGTTCTATTTTTGGACGAGTTACCAGAATTTGATAGGAAGGTACTAGACTCATTACGTGAGCCGATGGAAACGGGCATGGTAACGATTTCGCGCGCAGCTCGGCAAGTTGATTACCCTGCAAACTTTCAACTGATCGCAGCATTAAATCCAAGTCCTACAGGTTGTTACACTGACAAAAGAGCGTCTCCAGATCAAGTATTGCGCTATTTGGCTAAGATTTCAGGTCCATTTTTAGACCGAATAGATCTACAAGTAGAATTACCTCGTCTAAAAACGGAAGAACTACAGTCACAGCATGATGGTGAGTCTAGCGCGACAATAAGGGCTAGGGTGGAGCTGGCCTATAAAACAGCTTTAGCACGTCAGGGAAAATGTAACGACCAACTGAGTGTAAAAGAGCTAAATCATATCTGCTATCTTGCTGATGCTGAACGTTTATTTCTAGCAAAGGCAGCAGAAAAACTAAAGCTATCACCACGTTCATATCATCGAATAATCAAGGTTGCACGTACCATTGCAGATCTGAGTTCTACACCTAATATTGACTTATCACATTTAAAGGAAGCGCTTAGTTATCGCGCGTTGGAGAGGTTGTTAGCTCAGTTAACACAGTATTAGCTAACGGCATTTCAATAGAGAGGGAGCGTATTATTTAAAGATTAAGCTGACAACATATAACCTTTACCACGAACCGTCACAATGCGTTTTTGCTCTTTTTCATCGCCGAGTTTTTTGCGTAGTCGGCCAACTAAGACATCAACCGTTCTGTCACTTGGGCTCCAATCAGGTTGCCCAATGTCTTCCGAAATACGCTCTCTGGATGTTGCTCTTCCTGCATTGGAAATAAGACAAATTAATACTTTATGCTCTGCTTCGGTAAGTCGAGACTCAATACCATGTTGATTGATTAAGGTACGGTTATCAGGGTGTAGTTTAAAGTCAGCATATTCGATAAACTCTTCCGATTCATCGTCTTTATTACCAACTAAACGTTTGTATAAGGCACGCATACGCAGTTCAAGCTCAAGCGTATCAACAGGCTTACAAACGTAGTCATCAGCACCTTGCGCAAGACCTGCGATTCTGTCGGCTTGAGAGTCTCGACTGGAGAGCATGATGACACCAAGGTCTGATAAGGTATTAATCTCTTTCGCAAGTTGCAGGCCATCGGTGGCGGGTAAAACAACATCAACAATAGCAAGTGCAAATGGGTTTTGGGTTTGAGATTGAATAAGCTCAAGCGCAGTAGCCCCTGTATTGTCTACAGTGATACTGAACTCGGTATTTTCAAAGTGGCTACACAGTCGCTTTGCTAAGAGTTCATCATCTTCAACTAATAAAACCTTTATGCTCATGTTTTCACTGTTAATTGTTGTTTAATTGTCGTTAATATAACACTGAGAGATCGCTGCTTGGAAGTACATGAAACGAATTCTTACAACTCTGTATCTGGCACGTTAACCTGACAACCTAGTTCGATCAAGGGGAAACCGAGCTTTATTATTAAATTATATACAATGATGTGTTTGATTGCTGCTTCCATAAACAAAAAGGCGACACAGAGTGCCGCCTAGTGTTGATTACTTACCGTATAGATGTTCCCACCATTGTGGCTCTTGTTTTAAATGTTTATCGAAATAAGCCAGCATGGTGTTCCACCAATGGAAGCGCTTGTCACGAGCAAAAATTTGATGATCTGCGCCTTTGTATTCGACCAATTCAACATCTTGGCCAAGGATCTTCAATGCGGTATACATATTGTGACTTTCACCTGGCGGCACATTGGTATCCGCGTCGCCGTGAATTAATAATAATGGTGTTGTTACTTTGTCTGCATTAAATACCGGGCTATGTTGTGAGTAAAGCGTTGGATTGTTCCAGGGGAAACTTCCTTTTGAGGCCTCGCCAGAATACAGATAACCCCACCAGCCTTGGCCCCAGTATGAGGTAATATTAGAAATACCAGCATGTGAGATAGAAGCTGAGAACAAATCAGTTTTTGTTGTTAGCAGCATAGTCATGAAGCCGCCGTAAGAAGCACCTAAATTACCTAAACGCTTGTCATCAACGAAAGGGTAGGCTTTCACAAACTCTTTGGTACCCATGATGATATCGTTAGCGGTGTGTTCACCCCAAGCATTAACGTGTTCTGCTGAGAATTTCTGACCGAAACCTGTCGCACCAGTTGGTTGCAAGACATAAACAACATAGCCTTTTGCTGCCCATAAGTTAAATGGGTAACGCCCTGTAAAGCCACGAGTCACTGGAGAAGTGCCACCGTAGTAATAAACGAGTGCTGGGTATTTTTTAGCTTTGTCTAAATCGTGTGGTAGATACACGCGGCCTTTAATCTCCACGCCTTCAGTATTAGTAAAATTAAACTCTTCTAGGTTGGCAATTTCCGCATTCTGGTATGCGATATTTGTTGAGTCCCAGAGCGTTTCAGCTCGCTTATCTGAGGTTGACATGGTTTTTAACTGTTGTGGAGTTGATGCTGTAGTTCCCGTGAATAAGATCTCTGGATTACGTTCACTCGACACAGAATAGTTGGCGACAACATCCAGTCCGGTGTTTAAGCGTTTGAAAGTGGACTTACTTTCGTCGAAGAAGAAAAGCTGTTGACGATCTTGGTCAGTCGCTTTCAGTACCACATCGCCATTATTGAGTACGGTGAAGCTGCCTATGGCTGGGTCAAAGTTTTTACTCAGTGCTTTTACATTGTGGCCTTTGCGATCTATCCAATAAAGTTGGCCATCATAGTTATTCGCGAGCATACCTTCAGGTAAGTTGCGCCCCGCACCTTCTGCAAAATCAGGACCTGCAGTGACATAAATACCATTTTTGGTGTATTGCGCGCCGCTAAATGTACGATACTGGCCAATGACACTTTGCTGATTGTTTGATAGATCGATTTCTATTAGCTCTGTCAACATGTGAGGAGGTTGCGCGTAGTCTTGCTTATTACGCGTTGCTAAAACCGTGTTTGCTTGTGCGTCAAAGTCGGCCAAGCTGTGGCTTTGTGTGCCAACGGTCACTGGATTAAGTAACCCACTTTTTATATCGAGTAAGAAGATTTGCGATTGAGTGCGAGCATATGACCATCTATCTTCTAAACCTTGATAATGTTTAGTCAGTTTGCCTTCTTCTTTGCCGCTGTTGGTCCAAGCAAAAATAAGCGTCTCATTATCAAAAAACTCGATACTATTAGCGCCATTGAGCTTAGTAGCAACTTGAGTACGTTTAAAGGTTTTTACATCAAGGACGTAAGCTTTATTATCTTTTAAATAAGTGAGTTTGCTGCTGTCATCACGCCACGCAAAGCTATTTGCGCTCATGCCATCGAAACTGTAAAGCATATCACCATCTTCATTGTATAAAGCAGTTTCGGTGATTGCTGAATTGCCTTTTTCATCATCGTAGTGGCGGACGGTAGAGATATAATATTCGCCGTTAGGTGCAAGTGAGATAGCACTCACCGTTGGAGCATCAAACAACTGCTTTGCAGACAGCGCTTTGGTTTGTTTTTCTGTTAGCGTGATAACGTCATGTGCTGCTTCGCCTTCAAAGCTAAGATCAACTTTATTCCAGTCATTTACCTGCTCAGCGATAACGAGGATTTGATGATCGCCCTTGACGACATCAAGCTGAACCTCTTTAACACCGGAGACTGGCTCTCCATTTAGAAATATTTTGGCTTTCTCAATGCCCTCAAGCTTGAGTTTACCTGAGACAAAACGTTCAGTAGTGAAATTAAACTTCAGAGCTTGTAGTCCAGGTATCGTTAATTGAGATACTTTATTCAGTGCTTGCCATTTGCTTTCATTATTGAATAGCGTTACCTGTTTGGCGTCTTGTTGTAATGATGGTAGCAGGTTTTCAATAATTGCATCACGATGAGCTGTATCCGCTGGCTTTATTGTTGATTCGCCTGCGATGGGACCCAAAAATTGTATTTTTGACTCGTCTAATGGGCTTGCTGAAAGTTGTGCTGAGACTGCCGTAAATAGTAGAGTGACGGCTGTACGTAATTTCATTTATTTGCGCCTATTGTAGGTAATTATATGATAAAACTATATCATAGTATTTTGAACCGGTTGTATTGCTGCGATAGACGTCCTAAATTTAATAGTCTG
Organism: Pseudoalteromonas sp. CO342X; assembly: GCF_004208915.1. Lineage (NCBI taxonomy): Bacteria > Pseudomonadati > Pseudomonadota > Gammaproteobacteria > Alteromonadales > Pseudoalteromonadaceae > Pseudoalteromonas > Pseudoalteromonas sp. CO342X. The sequence goes on along the minus strand of NZ_SGPH01000035.1, from coordinate 300,228 downwards.
TGTTGATGAGCAACATAACGTACGCGGTTAAGCAAACACTTAGCGTTGAATAAAGAGGAGAATTTACTTGGTTTTATTATTAACCTACATGTTTTTGGCAATAGCTATCTCTTTTATCTGTTCGGTGATGGAAGCAGTGCTACTTAGTATTACGCCAAGCCATATAGGGATCTTAAAGCAAGACAATGATGCATTAGCATCGCGAGTTCAACGCCTTAAAGACAATATTGATCAGCCTTTATCTGCCATTCTAACGTTAAACACCGTTGCGCATACCGCCGGTGCTGCAGGGGTTGGCGCACAAGCTGCTGTGGTATTTTCAGATGCAGCTGTCGGTATAGCCTCGGCAGTGATGACGCTACTGGTTTTGGTACTGTCAGAAATCATTCCGAAGACTTTAGGGGCGACTTATTGGCGCGGGTTAACACCTATCGTTTCAAGTGTGTTGGTATGGCTAGTTCGAATATTGAAGCCATTCGTGTGGATGTCTGACCAACTTACAAAAGTGATAGGTCGTAAAGAAGACGAAGCTCACTATATTCGTCAAGAAATCGAAGCGATGGCGGAGATTGGCTCTGAAGCAGGTGCACTGCATCAGGACGAGACTGAAACCATTCGCAGCTTGTTGCGCTTTCGCCACGCCAAACTCGAAAGCATCATGACACCAAGAACGGTGCTATTTAAAGTGCATAAAGATATGACAGTACACGAGTATTTGTCTGAGCATGGTTCGGTTGCTTTTTCTCGGGTGTTGGTATTCGATAAAAACACAGATGACATCATCGGCTTTGTGCACAAAAATGACATTATGCTTGCTTATCATAGGCTTGGAGAAGAATATAAAATTGGTAAGCTATCTCGCCCTCTTTATACCGTACCGGAAACGCTAGCTGCGCCAGAGTTATTCAAAGCGTTACTGGCAAAGCGTCTACACATTGCGCTTGTCATTGATGAGTATGGCGATGTACAAGGCATAGTGACATTAGAAGATTTGCTTGAATCATTAATGGGAATGGATATTGTTGATGAGCGAGAGCAAACCACCAATATGCAAGCTGCTGCTAAGCAAAAGTGGCGAGAGCGCGTTGATAATCATGATAATTTGATTGAAGACAGCGACGAAGCTGAAGATGTGTCTGAAACGCAAAGCGACGGAGAGGAAACTGCCTCTCCAGAGGTTAAGGGTTCGAATTAATCATACGCTGCCAAGAGTGTATCCACCCAACTAGGTCTGTTAGTGGTTTAGGTTTGCTGATTAAAAAACCCTGCATTAATAAGCTATGCTTGTAGCGGTCAAGGTATTGTAGCTCTTCAATCCGCTCTATACCTTCAGCTACTATGTCTAACTGTTGATTTTGTGCGATGTCGATTAAGCTGTCGATAAGTACCTGTGAAAAGCGATCGGATTCCACATGGGTTATCAAAGAGCGGTCGATTTTGATCTCGGTAAACGGCAAAGACTTTAATTGCTGAATATTGGTAAATCCAGTACCAAAGTCATCTAACGAAATATCAAACCCTCGGATCCGTAACCGGTTCATTGTTTCCAGTTGAATAGACTGATTCATCGGTTGGTTTTCAGTAATTTCTAAAATGATATCACTAGGCTTTAAACGGTTTATTTCTAGAATAAGTGCCAATTTATCTGGACAGCTCAAATCATTTAATTGCACGGGCGATAAGTTGAAGGCCAGTTTAATCGGGTAATTGAGTTCAGATTTGATTGCTTTGAATTCATCCGTTGCCTTTTCAAAAAGCTGGAAAGTAATGATATTGATTAGATCGGTATCTTCGGCCACGCCAATGAAATGGTCTGGTAAAATGACCTGCTCGGTATTTTTAGACACAATACGGGCAAGCACTTCGACACTTTTTATCTTTTTGTCACCACGGTGAACCTTTGGCTGATAGTAAGGCGTAATTTCATTGTGACTAATGGCGTGCAAAAGATCGCTTTCGGTCACCTTTTCAATACGGCTACGTTTAACAGTGGTATACGTCTCCATTTTTTTGAGCATGCGCTCGACATCAACCAATTGTACGGGCTTGGAAATATTGCCGATAAGATGTGCATTGGACTGTCTGGCAAGGTTGGTTGCTAGATCAATAATCTTTTCGTCCATTTCGGAAATAATAATAATGCCGCCAGAGAACCTTAGCTCTCCTAGTTGGCGAATAAACTCCATGCCATCCATTTCGGGCATATTGAGATCTGTAAAAATGGCGTCAAATTGATGAGGAGTCTGCCGTATTTTTTCTACAGCATTCACCGCACTTGAGCAGGTTGTGACATGCTCAATACCAAGCTCAGTCATAATAGCTTGCATTACGACGAGGATCGCGGGTGAATCATCTACTACCATTATCCGATGTTTTGCTAATGACATTAACAATTCCTTCGTATACCTTACCTCCTTAAAGTCTAGTACAAATAATTTAAAGTGCTCAAATCTCAAAATGCTTTAAAAGGTGATTTTTACTCAATTTGAAGCGCCATAATGACACTTTGCCTGCATTTTTCTAATTCAGATTTTGGCAGCACTTTATGAAGCGGGCGCTTTTAGCGATAATGCCCCAAATGACCTTTGGATCTGAATATGAATAGAGTCGAGCTTTCGCTAGCGGACAAAGCGGTATCTATCTTTTTTAACCAACAACAAGTAGTACAGCTTTTTGTTGAGCAGCAAGCGATTACCTTTGAAGAGCAACATAATGGCATTTTCGCGACCATTGATGGACAAGCACTGGCGGTAAGTACAGAGCAGTTACCTCAGGGATTACTTGGAATTGCAGTAAATGGAGCTGAGCTTCAGTGGCTTGAAGTGAGCACTGAAACACCTAAAGAAAAACGCAGCCTATTTGGTTTGGCAGCATTGGGCTTAAAGTTATTTAAAAGTGCCAAGGTGGTCAAAGCTGCCTTGGCTGGCGCATCCGTGGCAGGGTACGCATGGCTATTTTCTTGGCAGTTTGCGCTTATGCTTGTGGCTTGCTTAGTCGTTCATGAATATGGCCACGTCCGCGCGATGCGCTATTTTGGGATTAAAACAAAAGGCATCTATTTGATCCCTTTCGTTGGTGGCCTGGCTGTAAGTGACGATAAGATCACGACCCGCTGGCAAGACGTAGTTATTTCGTTGATGGGACCGGCATTTGGTTTGATAACCTCAATCCTTGGAGTGGTGTTGTATTATGCGACAGAGATGGAAATCTTTGCTGGTGTTGCAGTATTAAGTGCGCTGTTGAACTTATTCAATTTACTACCTATTTTGCCGTTAGATGGTGGGCATGTTCTAAAAAGCATAAGCTTTTCAATGCGCTCTTGGGTGGGGTTATTGGCGTGTATGGCAGGAGTATTATTCGGCCTTTGGATAAGTTACACCTTTGGCTTAATCCTACTGGTGATATTCATTTTGATTGGTAGTTTTGAAATCCTGATTGAGTGGCGTGGCCGTAATTACAGTCACTTATTACCCCTTGACCGATATGGGCAAGTGGTCAGCGCTATTATGTATATAGTTGTTATTACAGGTCATGTTGTGGTAATGATGCATTTTGCTGATTCAGAGAATCCAATCCTTAGCTTACCAATGAAAATTTTATCAAGTTAATCTGTGTAAGAAGGTGCATTACGCACCTTCTTACAGGGGGAGCAACAATAAAGTTGCGATAATTACACCCGTTACCAGCAATTGTACTAGGCAAAATCCCATAATATCTTTGGCTTTAAGACCTGCAATTGCAAGTACCGGGAGTGCCCAAAATGGCTGGATCAGGTTAGTCCAAGCATCACCCCATGCAACTGCCATCGCGACTCTGGCTATGTCCGCATTAAGCGTTTCTGCTGCGGGAATAATAATTGGTGCTTGTACCGCCCACTGACCGCCGCCTGAAGGCACGAATATATTTACAAGGCCTGCACTTAAAAAGCTCCACAGCGGTAATGTCCATTGACTGCTAATAGAAACAAATCCTTGAGATATTTGTTGTGCTAGTCCTGTTTCAACCATCATAGCCATGATCCCAGCATAAAAAGGAAACTGGATCACGATACCGGCACCACCTTGAATTGCTTGTTGTAGACTATTGAGAATATTTGCAGGGGTTTTGTGTAGCAGCATGGCTAAGAACAAAAACAGGGCTATGACGATATTCAATGTCAATGTGCCTGCATTAAATATAAAGTAAAAGCCCAAGTAGCTAAGACCGATTGCTCCTCCTAACATACCAAGCCATGAGGCATTTTCTAATTTTGCAGCCGGAGTATTGTGGGTACTGATATCATTACTTTGTTCAATGAGCTTTTCTTTATCAACAATAACTGCGTCATCATCTTTGGGAAGCATTAGTTTATTTATAAGTGGTAAAACGATAAAAATACTGAGTACGATGAGTAGGTTAAATGGTGCAAAGATTGTCTCTGAAGTGGTAACAATACCTATGCTCTTTTCACTAAAGTGCCCCGGAGTTGCGATAGTCAGGGGGACTGAGCCTGATAGGCCTGCGTGCCAAACAACAAAACCAGAGTAAGCACTAGCCACTAACAGGCGATAATCAACTTTCACTTTTCGAGCGATGGCCTTTGCGAACAAAGCCCCGACTACTAAGCCAAACCCCCAATTTATCCAGCTGGCGCTCATCGCAACAAAGGTGGTGAGTATAATTGCTTGAGAGGGAGTTTTAGCTAGGCCTGCGATACGGTCTAGCGCTTTCGCTATTGGAGGGGTAACAGCAAGCATGTGACCACATAATAAAACTAACAACATTTGCATCGCAAAAGTAAGCAGCTTCCAAAAGCCATTACCCCATGCCTCAAGCACCATGACAGGTGTTGCTGGAGTAAACAATGTAGCGAGTACCATCACCAAAAAAGTGAGTAAAAGCACAATCACAAATGGATCGGGTAGATACTTGTCGACTAATTTTGTTAGCGGGGTGGTAAACTTGCCAAGCATAAGACATCCTGTTTTCATTATTATTTTATGCAAATCAAAGTGATTGAATTACGCATCATAATATAGCTAAACTTTAAGCTAAAAGTTAGTGGTTTAGGCTAACTTATAGTGAACAGAAAACAATGAGCTTCATTGGTTTTTTTTAAAATCAAAGTGTTAGGGTTGGCATGAAATCTGATATATTAAAAAGAAAGACTTTAAGTAACTAAGAGAGGTAACTATGTCTGGACAAGGTTCTGGTGGTAATGTAATTGCAGCGATTTGTAACGTCTTTTTCCCTGGCCTTGGTCAGTTGGTTCAAGGTCGTATATTGGCGGCTTTAATCTTCGCAATTGTTGTTGTAGGTGGGTATGCACTGTGGTTTTTATTGGTTCCACCTGTGATCGCAGCTGTTTTCCATTTGTGGGCTATTATTGATGCTGCTAAGTATACGCCGCCTAGGTATTAACGGTTATACCAAAAAGTATAACCACCCAGTCAGGCTGACCATGCTCAGCACAGTGGACAGCACAACGGTAGCCGCAAGTGTTGCTTGTTGGCTGTCGAGCTGTCTAGCAACAAGATAGGCATTGACTCCTAAAGGAGAGGCACTCATTAAAGTCACCACCTGAACTTGCTGAGTTGCCAATCCTAAATAAGTGGCAAAGAGATAAACCAATCCCGGTAGTAGCGTCAGTTTTACTGCACTTAGCCATATCGCACCCTGTAACTTTCCTCGCACGCCGTACTGTACCAAGCTCGCACCCAGAATAAATAGCGCCCCTGGAATGGCAGGTTTTGCCAACCAACTAAAGCTTTCAAGTATTAAGCTTGGTAGCTTTAATCCAGCAACGTTTAATATCAAACCACTCGTAATACTTATCACTATTGGATTTAACAGCAGGGGTTTCGCAATATCCAACTTATTCTTGTGTCTTGCTGCCAGTAAAAAAGTCATAAAAAACAGCATCGCACTGTGGAATGTAATAATCATAAATACCATGGCAGCGGCTTGCTCACCGAGCGCCATTAGGATAATCGGTAATCCGACTAACACGGTATTAGAGTAGGTGCCACTTAATGCTAATGCTGCACTGTCTGCTTTTGAGCGATGTTGTGCCTTGAAAAGAAATAGGTATAGGCCTGCATAAGTCAGAGCGACTGGGAGATAAAAGGATAATAACAAGGAGCCTGTTGCGAGGCTTTTCAGATCTGCTTGCACCATACTGCTAAATAACAGTACAGGAATACATAAATTAAAGATAAAAGTACGCAAGCCATCAAGCTGATTGATGGCGATAAAGCCAATCTTTGCACTCAAAAAACCAGAAATAACGATAAAGATGAGAGGAAATAAGATCTCAACAGGCGACATGCGTTGACCAACAATCGAGTGGTTAAAAGGTAATTCTATCAATGAATGCTTAGCGGACGCCACTTAGGTATAATAAAAGAAGGTGATTTAGTTAAGAAGTAAAGATGGAATACCAGTTTATTCGTGACCCACTTTCTGGGTTTCGAGCTCGCTTAAATGACGAGCATGCGTTGATAGGTCGGTGGCTGAGCGAAGAGCTTGCACATGAGCGTATTGTCAGCCTGCTGACACAGCTTGAAAACCTGCCAAATCAAAAAGAAGAGCTTGTGTTGGCTGGAAAAGAGATCCGCGCCACGTTCACGCCGCAAGAAGCATTATTTGAAAGCCACGCTTTGTTTCATGAAAGTGATGACATAGCACAATATCAAGAAGACGCACTGGCTTTAGATGAGTCGGGTATGATGGCGGTGTGTGGCTATGAAGATTTTTTACCCATGCTGATAGAGTGGGCTGAATTTACCACAGCTAAATAACCTGAGCTGCGTAAATTCGCCTTGCCTACAGGATGTAGGTACCTTAGCGAGAGCAGGACGCAGAAGCGGAGTTATCCCCAAAACTCTCTGGCTAGATAAGAAGATAGTTTAAGGTGATTAAAAAACAGTGAGTTAGCTCATTCCTTATCCAAACCTCAGGTTAAATAAGTTCTGTGGGGCTTGTTGATCTTGCATGCTTGAGTTCAACAGCCCCTGAAGTATAGAGATAGCTTATTTGGGTGTACCATAGAGTTGCTCTGCTCTATTAAATAACACCCACGAAGTGAGTATATACTTATCATTAGAAACCGGAATATTGCCTCTATGTGTATGTGTAAAATACCCTGGCGCTATCACCATAGAGCCTTTTACTGGGGCAATTTTACGCTGCTGATAATAAAACTCGGTCTCGCCACCTTCCTCGACATCATTAAGGTAGAACATAAATAACAGCACTCGGTGTAAGGCTTCATTATGGTCATGTTGAGGGTAGACTTCGCTGTGCCAGTAGGGGTAGCCGCCTTTATTTATTTGATAGCGCTGAGCTTGGATAGCGCCCAAACGAAACAGCTGTTGAGCAAGGACCGGGAGTTGTGGCTTGCCGACTTCTTCAAAGTTATCCGCAGTGAGATCGACAGGCTCACCAGTTTTGGGGTGATACACTTTAAGTCCAAATGCACCGATGATCATAAAGAAATGTTCTTCAAGATATTCAAATAAGTGCTTTGCCGTAACCTGTTGAATGTGTTGTAACTGTTTGGCATAGTCAGGATAGGAATTTAGATAAAGGTCGTGACTGACTTTTTTACTCAAGTCGACACCACCAGATGTAGTCCCCTGTTTTAAATGTGGGCTTTGATCGAAGGTCTTTACGAATTCATCGCAAAAGTCTGAACTGAGTGCGTTATCGTAAACGCGAATAAAATCACTCATGTTTTTCCCTAGTTTTTATTGGAGTTATTATGCTGTCTGAAAAGCTTATGCCGCGTTTTTGCGACACAGATGTGCTTGGACATATCAACAATACCGTACTCCCTGTGTGGTTTGAAGCCGCGCGCACACCTATTTTCAAAATATTTACACCAGATTTAAATCCAAAAGAGTGGAAATTGATTGTTGCTAAAGTCGAAGTCACTTTTAAAGGGGAGCTATTTTATGGTCAAGAGGTCGAAATAAAAACGGCTGTTGAACATATCGGCAACAGCTCATTTGTCATTTTGCAGCAGGCTTGGCAGCATGGAGAATGCTGTGCTGAAGGTAAAACCATTATGGTGCGATATGACTTTGCGGTTAAGCAATCTCAACCGCTGAGTCAGCAAGAGCGCGATGCGCTAGGCACCTTTATGGTTGCTGCGGCTTAAACTGATGACCAATTGCCGCTGAAATACAAGGCTTTACTGTATAGGTGTAGCCGTATTCTGCGGCGTTATCCGGCATGATCTCTAAGATCTCATAATCGTTTAATTCAACAATATTACTGCCTTCGCTATGTTCACAACGTGAGTTTCCGTCAGACTCAAAGCGAAAGATAAAGTAAGCCAGTATTTGATTAAGCACATCGTTATAGTTTTTGCCTTGCTCGTGCAAATCGGGGTTGGGATCGTTATTAATAGATACCGTTAACGACTCCGGCTCATCTGCCGTGGGCTGTGCTTCATCTTGCTGTGGGGTATCGCCACTCATGTCAGCCAATTGTGGTTGAGTTTCCGATGTTCCTTCGTTTTCTTCTGTGGAGTCTGCAGAGCGCGATTCTTTCGCGTTGGCTTGGAAAGAAATTCCGTCCTTATCTACTTTGAAATCAGAAGAAAACTCAGTAAATGCGGTTGAAGCACCTGATTTAGCAATGCCAAGCACCAAAAAAGCCAATAAAACAAAACACATGATCAACCTGATGATTGCTGTTGTTGCCGGATAACGATAGTGATTCTGATGCCAAAAAGGCTTTATTCGTAATGGTTTAAGTAGGAAAAGCACAACGACATAGCAGGTCATAAAGAGTTGCGCGAGAATTAACAAGAAGGTACTGGTAATAAAAAACCAAGTAGGTAACGACAGCAACACACTCAAATTATGTGTGTAAGGGAAATTATCTGTGCTGACTCCAGTTAAATCATTGATACGACCATCAGCTTGCACTAACACAAAGTTGGCGATAAAGGCATAAAATAACAGTATTAGTGCTTTGCCAGGCACACTTTCCCAAAAGGTCATGATCCTTGGCCAGAATTCATAACATAGCGCCGTTACTGTGGTTATTAAGATCAAAAAAGCGGTGAAGTTATTATCTTCAGTTTCACTCAAGCTGAACATAAAAATGATAAAACTGACCAAATAATAGCGTTGAGCCAGCGTTAGGCTTTGCCAAAATTGGCCGATGGAAAAGCGCAGTCTTGCTAGGTATGCGGTTAAGTTTTTTGGCGCGAGAAGTTGATGCATAATAAGTGAATTTGTAATTATTATGCACCAATAATAGAGACTTTTAGAAATTAAGACAATAAGGGCTTAAGGTACTTACCTGTATGCGAAGCCGCAAAGTCAGCCACCGTTTCAGGTGTACCTGAGACGAGGATTTGACCACCTCCAGCTCCTCCCTCTGGACCTAGGTCCACAATCCAGTCCGCGGTTTTGATGACATCTAAATTATGCTCGATAACCAACACCGTATTACCATGATCGCGTAGACGATGTAATACTGCGAGTAGCTGCTGAATATCATGGAAGTGCAGACCTGTGGTTGGCTCATCGAGAATGTAGAGTGTTTTACCAGTATCTCGTTTTGATAGTTCACGAGCGAGCTTAACCCGCTGTGCTTCACCACCGGACAAGGTCGTGGCGGCTTGCCCCAAGCGAATGTAGGAGAGGCCAACGTCCATTAAAGTTTGTAGTTTGCGATTGATCGCGGGAATTTTATCAAAAAATTCTCGAGCGTCCTCAACGGTCATTTCCAACACTTCGTGGATATTTTTACCTTTATACAGCACTTCCAGTGTTTCACGGTTATAGCGCTTACCAGTACAGACATCGCAAGGAACATAGACATCAGGCAGGAAGTGCATCTCTACCTTGATAACTCCATCGCCTTGACAGGCCTCACAGCGACCGCCTTTAACGTTAAAACTAAAGCGGCCAACCTTATAACCGCGTGAACGCGACTCTTGTGTTCCTGCAAATAATTCGCGGATAGCAGTAAAGATCCCGGTATAAGTTGCAGGGTTTGAACGTGGTGTGCGACCGATAGGACTTTGATCAATATCTATAACTTTATCGAAGTGATCTAGCCCATGAACTGATTCATATGGTGCAGCTTCTTGCGTTGTTGCACCGTTTAATTCCTGATGGGCAAGCTTGAATAGGGTGTCATTAATGAGGGTAGATTTACCCGAACCAGATACCCCAGTTACGCAGGTCATGAGCCCAACAGGCACTTTTAAGTCGACACTTTTTAGGTTGTTGCCCGTTGCGCCTTTAAGCTCAAGCCATTTGTCATCACATTGATGGCGTTGCGCTGGAACTTCAATACATTTCTCGCCACTGAGATATTGACCCGTTAATGAGTCTTTACTTTGCATTATCTCATCGCGAGTTCCCTCAGCGACGACATAGCCGCCGTGTACACCGGCGCCAGGACCGATATCGATGATGTGATCGGCTGCACGAATGGCATCTTCATCGTGTTCTACCACAATCACGGTGTTGCCAAGATCTCTTAAGTGCGTGAGTGTTTTAAGTAACCGGTCGTTATCGCGCTGATGTAGACCAATTGAAGGCTCATCCAGTACGTACATTACTCCCACGAGACCGGCGCCAATTTGGCTTGCAAGACGGATCCGCTGAGCTTCACCGCCAGATAAAGTATCAGCACTACGCTCCAAAGAAAGGTAGTTTAGGCCAACATTGATCAAGAAAGATAAACGGTCGCGGATCTCTTTGAGTATTTTGTCCGCAATTTGTGCTTTTTGGCCTGTGAGTGCTAAGTCGATAAAAAATTGACTGGCTTCGCCGATACTCATCGTTGTTACGGTTGGCAGGTTGGTCGAGCCGATAAACACATGGCGAGCTTCCTCGCGCAGGCGTGAGCCATGGCAACTTGGACACGCTTGGCTGGTTTGATATTTGGCGAGCTCTTCTCTTACTGAACTTGACTCCGTTTCCCGATAACGGCGATTCATATTGTTTAACACGCCTTCGAACTCGTGATTGCGAGTGATAAGATCGCCTCTGTCATTACGATACTTAAACGCGATTTTAGTTTTGCCTGAGCCTTCTAATACCACTTTTTGAAATTTACTCGGCAGATCCTGAAATGGCGTTTCTAAGTCAAATCCATATTGCTCGGCAACTGAGCTTAGCATTTGAAAATAGTAAAAACTGCGTTTATCCCACCCTTTGATTGCACCACCAGACAAGCTTAGTTCTGGGTTTTGCACTACACGTTTGGGATCAAAATACTGCTTTACCCCCAAACCATCACAGCTTTGGCACGCACCTGCGGGGTTATTGAAAGAAAACAATCGAGGTTCAAGTTCGCTCATGGCATAGCCACAAGTTGGACAGGCAAAGTTGGCCGAGAAGATCAGTTCGTCTGCGTCGCTATCATCCATATAGGCGATTTGCGCAATGCCATCAGCCAAATCAAGCGCGGTTTCAAAAGATTCGGCTAACCGTTGCTCAAGCCCTGCTTTGACTTTAAAACGATCCACCACGACTTCTATGGTATGTTTTTTCTGTAACTCTAGCGTTGGTGGATCTGAGAGATCGCACACCTCGCCATCAATACGTGCACGAATAAAACCTTGGCTCGCAAGCTCTTCTAGCAGTTTTACGTGCTCACCTTTACGGTTTTTCACCACCGGTGCAAGCAGCATGAGTTTGCTACCCTCGGGTAGCGCCAACACAGTATCAACCATTTGACTGATGGTTTGTGCGGCTAACGGTAAATCATGCGTAGGGCATCTCGGTTCACCCACTCGAGCAAAGAGTAATCTTAAATAGTCGTATATTTCGGTAATGGTTCCCACGGTTGAGCGTGGGTTGTGAGAAGTCGACTTCTGCTCAATGGAAATCGCGGGAGACAAGCCCTCAATGTGATCCACATCTGGTTTTTCCATCAGCGATAAAAACTGCCTCGCGTACGCAGACAAAGACTCGACATAACGACGCTGGCCTTCTGCGTATAAGGTGTCAAATGCTAAAGACGACTTCCCTGAGCCAGAAAGACCCGTGATCACTATCAACTTGTCTCTTGGAATAGTGAGTGAAATGTCTTTTAAATTGTGGGTGCGGGCACCCCTAACTTCTATTTTATCCATACGACCCTTGTGTTTTTTCGTGCGCTGTACTGAGTACGCGATACTAATCCACTATATTGAAACCTGGATCAGTCAAAGCATGATGTGAAGTGAACAGATTACCGCATCCCGAATACAAAATTAAGTTATCTCTGCTAAACGAACTAAACTTATTAAACCGATCAACTTGGGATATTGATTTTGTATCGACTTTTATTGCTTTTGGCGCTGCTTTGCCAAAATGTGTTCGCCTGTGAGCTGGTGGTGCGGTTTGAGAATTATGCGGCGCAGTCTAAGTTAAATGACGACCTTGTTTGGCACGGTATGGATGTTGATTTCGCTAAAGCCTTATTAGATGAAGCGGGGTGTAGCTATCGTTTCGTAAGTATTCCTTGGGGTCGGGCGCTGAAGCTTTTAGAGGAGGGCGACATCGATCTTATTTTGAGCGTCACAAAAACACCAGTACGTGAACAGTTTGCGTATTTTATTGGTCCCCAACGCATGGAAACCATTGTTTTTGCAATGAACTCAGGCGAGCCTCATCAGCTTGACTCACTTGAGTCGTTATTCCATCTGTCAAAGCCCATCGCTATTCAGCGTAATGCTTATTACGGTGAGGCGTTTACAGCTCGCCTTGCGCGTCGTACCGACAGTGAAACACAATTTATTTATGTACCCGACAATCAGGTAAAATTGAATTTGCTCAAAAAAGGACGGATAGCAGGGTTTTTAGAAGAAAAATTCAACATCCTGTATCAAAGTAAAAATAACCCTGATTTTGAAAAGTTTGCGATTAGCTCGTTGGTTATTAACGAAAACCCAGTATATTTTGCCTTTAGCAAGGCACGCACCTCGAGCGAGCGTTTGCAGCGTTTGAGTCAAGCATTTGAACGGGTTAAACGTAGCGGAAAATTAGCTCAGATCACGGCCAAGTACGGCGTCAACTAGCGCTTTTTTCTCTCGAAGTAAGCTGCTCAAATTCATGATGGTAACAATCGCATTGCAAAGATCCGTTCGCGCTAGTGTAAGTTAAGAAAAGAGTTTGTTAAACTTGCGCGTGATTTTCGATAGTGATGAATACCGCCTTATGTCTAATGACTCTTTAAACCCAACTGAAAAGCGCGCCGCGATTTCTCTTGCTGGCGTTTTCGCTTTCCGCATGCTTGGTTTGTTCATGCTGATGCCTGTGTTAGCTGTTTACGGCCAGTCTTTACAGGATGTCTCGCCACTGTGGATTGGTTTGGCTATTGGTGCTTATGGTTTGACTCAAGCTGTACTCCAGATACCTATGGGTTGGTTGTCTGATAAGTTCGGCCGTAAGCCAATCATCATTGGTGGGTTGTTGGTATTTGCATTAGGGTCCGTTATCGCGGCATTAGCGGATTCAATCTATTGGGTGACATTTGGTAGAGCGCTACAGGGCATGGGCGCGATTGCAAGTGCGTTACTTGCGCTTGCTGCGGATTTGAGCCGTGACGAGCAGCGTCCGAAGGTAATGGCGGTCATTGGCATGTGCATTGGTATGAGCTTTGCTGTAGCCATGTTATTAGGACCAATGATTGCAGCGTCTTTTGGTATCGAAGGGATCTTCTGGCTGACGGCGGTATTGGCAATTGTAGGTATCGCTATCATTACCTTTATGGTGCCAAATGCGGTAAATAAAGCCCCAAAAGGTGACACAATAGCAAGCTTTGCAGATATTCGTCGCTTGGTGCAAAACCCACAGTTACTGAGGCTTGATCTTGGGGTGTTGCTATTGCATTTGACGCTGACTACAATTTTTGTAGCCTTGCCTGGTCAGTTGATCCGTGACGGCCTTGCAGCAGATAGGCATTGGCAACTCTACATTCCGGTATTTTTACTCGCCTTCATTTTGATGGCACCGATGATGATAGTGGCGATCCGCAAACAAAAAGAAAAGCAGACATTCTTGCTGTCTATTGCAATGCTAGTGGTAAGCTCGGTTACTTTGTATTGCTTTGTAGATTCACTTTGGGTGATCGCAGGTGCAATGCTGGTCTATTTTATTGCCTTTAATTTTCTCGAAGCAACTATGCCTGCGTTGGTTTCTCGTATAGCTCCAGCAAACCAAAAGGGATCGGCGATGGGAGTCTTTTCATCTGGCCAGTTTCTTGGCGCATTTATAGGTGGTGCTTTGGGTGGTATCTTGGCACAAAATTTTGCGGTCGATACGATATTTGCCGCAACGGCCATTATTGGGGTAATATGGTTTGTTATCGCATGGGGCATGCAAGTGCCACCTAAGAGCAAAGCGATCAGCTTAGTTTCTGCTGTAGAAAATGAGCAACAAGCGACGGAATTGGCAGACCAATTGGTTTCATTACCTGGGGTACTTGAGGCCACGGTAGTGAGAGATGAGAATCGTAGCTACCTAAAAGTAGATGATAAAATTTTTGATTTGAAGCAAGCCAAGCAAGTGCTGGGCTTGTCATAGTGTGAGGAGACAATACCATGGCACGTGGTGTTAATAAAGTAATTTTGGTAGGTAATCTGGGCCAAGATCCTGAAGTTCGCTATATGCCAAACGGTAACGGCGTGGCTAACATCAGCATTGCAACTACGGATAGCTGGAAAGATAAAAACACCGGTCAATTGCAAGAGCGTACAGAATGGCACCGTGTGGTGTTGTTTGGCAAACTTGCGGAAGTTGCGGGTGAGTATTTAAGAAAAGGCTCGCAGGTTTACATTGAAGGTCGTCTACAGACTCGTAAGTGGACAGATCAAAGCGGCCAAGAAAAGTACACAACAGAAATCGTGGTGGACATGGGTGGCCAAATGCAAATGCTAGGTGGCCGTGGCGAGCAGCAGGGTCAAGGTGGCGGCCAGTACCAAGGCGGTCAACAGCAGCAAAATAATTATGGTCAGCAAAGCTATAATCAAGCGCCTCAGCAGCAATATTCGCAGCCACAGCAAAGCCAGTCAAACCAACAGCAAGGTGGATTCGCACCACAGCAATCGCAACAGAATTCTCAGCAGTCTTCTGGATTTGGTGGTCAGTCTCAAGGTGGTTTTGCACCACAACAGAACCAAAACAATGCTCAATCAGGCGGTAGCTCAAACCCTATGGAGCCACCAATTGACTTTGATGATGATATTCCGTTCTAAATGGTGGTATAGCATCTAAGAAAACCCTAGCATCATGCTGGGGTTTTTTGTTTTTAGTGGTATAAATATCTCTAAGAAAATGGTGACGAGTAAGCTTAGATATAGCTTACCATCTTGCACGATTAATAAACTTAACGCTTTTCTAGTTTTGGCTCAGTTGCTTATCCTTTCTGTACAATTAAAAGCCGCATCTCGCTTGAGTTTTGCACTATTTTGAACAACACTTCAGTTATCTTTCCACCCAATCAAAACATTATGCCAATTCAGCTGTTAGATGGATTTAGTCGTCAGTATCAAAAAAAGCTAGTCGCGGTAAGTTTGGCGGTGTTGTTGTGTCTAAATTTCCTTCTTAATCATTTACTGCACCTTCAGGTTCACACACAAGGCGAAGAAGCCGCGGCTGAAATTTCGCAGCTATCAGCTGAAGCTTTTGCTGCGGGAGTAAGTGAAATAGCTACGAAGTATGGTTTTTCGTTGTTACCTGTTGCGAATGCAGAAGAACATCAATTTGTTGCCAACGACCAAACCGTTACCTTGTATCATGAATCTATATGGATAAGTCATGGATATATATTGATATTTTTCAATTTATTGTCGATTGGACTGGTGTTATTCGTACATCGGTGGTGGTTTTTATACGGTAAGGCTGAGTCTACCTCACATGCGCAAAAGCCTGTGGCTTTACCAGCCCCAGCTCCTGAAGGGCAGTATGCATTATTTGCGTTAATCCATTGGCAGTGCAGTACGCCTAAAGAGGTTGATCTGCAGTTACATTTTCAGCTTGCGCTGGTTAAAGGCGTTGGAGAGTTTGGGACGGTGGCAGTTAAATATCTAGCTTCTGGGGCATTAGCCGTGACAGTAAAGCAGATAGGGGCGACTAAAGGTATGGATTTGGTAAAGCAAATGCACGAAATCGTTTATCGAGTGCTGTTAGAGTTTCGGGGGGATTTATCTCGCAGCAAAGTGAAACTTGGCGCTTGTTTTTATCAGGAAAATAAACAACAGACTCAGGTTTATCAGAGCGCAAAATCAGCGCTTTCGATCGCGCAAAATCAAGTGTGGCAACATACTCATCTAGTTCATCTCACAGAGTTATTGGCAAAACGCCTTAACGAAGATGGTGAGGCTTTGCTGAGTTATCTGAAAGCCGGACAGTTTTCCTTATTCTTCCAGCCGTTGTTCGACTTTTTAGCCGAAGACGTAATTGTAAGCGAAGCGCTACTAAGAGTGACTCACAAAGAAATGGGTCGAATTTCGGCCAAGCAGGTGATGCAACACCTTTACACGCCAGAGCAATTTCAGTTTCTGGATAGAGCGATAGTGAAGCAGGTGTTGTCTGTGTATGAGCAGGAAAGGAGTTTTGGTAAGGTAAGTATTAACTTACATATCTCGAGCTGGGTGGATAGCCAGTTTATTGATTGGCTAGAGGGGCAGCTCATTGCGTCTCATAGTGGTGCGGCAATAGGCTTTGAACTTAGCATAGAAGAGGTCTATCAACATGGAGAGCGATTGCTAGCAGCTTTTGATAGGTTGAACCGACTTGGGTGCGATATTTATTTGGATAACGTTACGCAGGCTCTGACGCTAGGGCGCTCACCGCTTGCCGAGTTGGTAAAAGCTGTCAAGCTTAGTTATGAGCTGGTACATGGCATTGAAAAATCTGCGTATCGTAAACGCACAGTAAAGCAAATAGTCGCTCAAGCAAGAAGCTTAGGTATTCCAGTATATGCAGTGGGGATTGAAACCGTTGCTGAACTGAGTTGCATCAAAGGGCTTGGAGTGAAAGGAGCCCAAGGGCATTATTTCTCCGCACCGTTACAACAGCTCGCTGATATTCACTAAAACGCTAACCGCATAAGCTGATTAGGTCGACTTTTTATTTACCAGATATCTCAAACCATCTAATCCTTGTAAACCGCCTGTATGGATTGCGGTGATCACACTGCCTCTTTTGAAGTATCCTTGTTTAGCCAAAGTGAAAATGGCGTAAAACAGTTTACCAGTGTAAATAGGCTCAAGAGGCAAACGATATTTTACCTTCATTTCATGACAAAACCTCAGCAATTCAGGTGTAGTCTTGGCGTAACCTCCGTGATGAAAACCATGGAGTAGCTGCCATGGCGCGCAGCGCTGAGCTGTTATTAGTTCATGTATTTCCTGTGCTAGGTATTCAGCACCTTTTAGTACCGTAACACCTAAAACCTGCGTGTGGTTAGGTAACCCCGAGATTAGTCCTGCCACTGTGCCACCACTGCCCACAGCTGTCATGACATAATCACTTTGAGGCAAGGAATGCGCTAACTCTTCAACGCCTTGCAGTGCAAGTGCATTAGTGCCGCCTTCTGGTATGAGATAAGCATTATTAAACTTGGCTTGCAGAGTTTGAATGTATTCAGGTTGATTTCTTTGCCGATATTCGACTCGACTCACGGGATGAAGTGCTAGTCCACAAGCGCTTGCCATTTTTAGCGTTGGGTTGTGCCGGTCAATCTCTGGGCCTCTAACAATTAAGTGACCTTTGATTGCGAAAAGCTTGCACGCCATGCTGGTAGCATATAAGTGATTGGAAAACGCCCCGCCAAAAGTGACTAACTCTTCAAGGCCAGCTTGCTTTAGGTGGAGTATGTTGTATTTTAGCTTACGCCATTTGTTTCCTTGGATCACAGGGTGGAGCAAATCATCACGCTTAACCTGCAACGTTAAACCGTATTTATCCAATGTCGGGTGGTGAATAGTTTGGATTGGTGACTCGGCGATATTGGTGATGGTTTGCATGATGAAATCAGCCTGATATTTTGCGCACTATAATAAATAAACCGAGCGTTTCACTCCAGAGGTTATCATACATCCTTGATTACCTATCTGCTATTTTGGA
This sequence comes from Pseudoalteromonas sp. CO342X, assembly GCF_004208915.1. Lineage (NCBI taxonomy): Bacteria > Pseudomonadati > Pseudomonadota > Gammaproteobacteria > Alteromonadales > Pseudoalteromonadaceae > Pseudoalteromonas > Pseudoalteromonas sp. CO342X. Next base: position 282,160 of record NZ_SGPH01000035.1, on the reverse strand, counting down.
CTCGAATTAGTAACACATCGCGATGTTAGAGAAAAATAGACAAAATCTCAGCTAAAAACTGGCAAGACGCTGGTTAATAGTTGTAAACTCAGATATTAATTGTGCAAAGCTTGTGTTTTACTTTGTAAGTACATAGCATAGAGCCCTAACTATAAGAAATAACAAGACCAAACAATTGCCGCTGTTGGGAATGGAACATATGCGAATTGCTCCTTTAACTTTTATTGTCTCGGCCTCGATCCTGGCCATGGGTACTGTTGCTCAAAGCGCTATGGCGCAAGATACTGCGACGGTCACTGCCATCGAGTCTGAATTGTCTAATAAGCAAAGCGAATTAGACAGATACTCGGTCGTTTTAGAAAAGCACCTAGCAGAGGAAACGCGTCTGCAGTCTCAACTTGAGTTATTGAGAAAACGTTCAGGTGAGTTAGACAAAGAAAAAAATCAGGCCTTAGATGCAATGAATGAGTTGTATCGTCGGCTAATTGATGATCCTTCCATTGATATTTCTTCTGCGCAAACGCGTTATCAGCAAGCAGTGGCAGATCACAAGCAGAATAAAGAAGACATTGCGATGCAGATTGCGGCGATTGCATCACAGCGTAAAGATATTGAGCAAGTCCGTGTAACTAAGCACACCTTAGTAAATACGCTTGAAAACTTAAAAGATCAGCTTGGCACAGCGCGAGTAGAGCGACTACGTAATGAGTTTACTCGTGAAGGTACGCTAGAGGTAGACCACACGATTAACTGTAAGCGCACAGAAACCTTGGCGGCTTGTGAACAGCGTGGTCAGCAAATGGGGCTTCAAAAAGCAACTAAGCGCTTTATTGATCAGATTTTTGCAAACCTAACCGAGAGCCGTGTTGTCGAGCCAAAACGCAATATGGCTGGCGCGCAGGTTCAAGTGGTGAGCAGTCATGTTGTAAATAGTGGATTTAGTGGACAAGGCAACTACAACGTTAATCTCAGCGTAACGATGCGTGGTGATGTAAATAGCAGCCGCTTATGTAACCTGCTGAGCTTAGACAATCGTTATTGTGCTGAGTATGGCACTCCGCTTGCCGTAAATTACCAGTCGAACTACTCGACAGTCTACAGTGATAATCAACTGACTTTTTCGGACGAGCAAAGTGATCCGGTTGAAGTTGCGACTATTACAAAGCAGCCAGTCGTGGAGACCCCTCTTGTAAAAAAGTCACAAACGGCTGATAAAACAGTCGAGTTAACTTTAAGATCAAATGTTTACGACGACGAAGTATTTATTAATGGAGTCAGCTACGGCGCGACAAAAACGACAGTAGCAATTCCTGCCGGATTTTATGATGTTGAGATCCGTAAATTAGGTTATGAACCTTATAAAGCGCGCATTAACCTACGAGCGGCACAAACCATTAATGCGAAATTGGTGAAGAAACGCCAATCGGTAACGTCTGTTGTAACGAAAAAGCCTGAGCCTGAAGCGCAACAAGCACAAGTGGTCGCCGTAGCAACCACCGAAAATGAGCTAGCTATTATCCCCGCAGGCACTTTTAAAATGGGCGACCTGACGGGTAATGGTTTACCAAATGAGCGTCCCATTGTTGAAAAAGTGTTGAGTCATTCATATGCCATGCAGAGCACTGAGGTTACAGTGGCGGCTTTTCGCCGTTTTGCACAAAGCACTGGATATAAAACCTTAGCCGAACAAGGTAAAGGCTGCGCATACTATAAAAATGGCGAACCGGTTTGGGAGCTTGAATATAATTGGGAAAACCCCGGTTACGAGCAATCAGATAATTTTCCCGTTGTTTGTGTTGCTTATGATGATGCCAAAGCGTATGCCAACTGGTTATCTGGCGAAAAAGGACAACAATTTAGATTACCCAATGAAGTTGAATGGGAATATGCGGCGCGTGCAGGCACTGCATCTGAGTACCCATGGGGTAATGAAATCGGAAGAAACCTAGCTAATTGTGGTTGGTGTGGCAGTGAGTGGTCTAATAAAAGTCCTTCACCAGTTGCCCAATTTTCACCGAATAGCTATGGCTTATATGATACTGTAGGAAACGTCTGGGAGTGGACGCAAAAGCGTGCTTCTCAGAGCGATGTTACAGTGCGTGGCGGTGCATGGAACTTCGCGCCGAGTTTGGCTCGAGTGTCAACTCGCTTAGCGTTAGCGCCAGATTTTAGAGCGAATTATATAGGTTTTCGACTTGTTCGAGAGCGATAAGTAGTAAATTAAGAGCAGCAGGTGATGCTGCTTTGTTTGACAGAATTCTGAAAGGTCACCCAGCCTCATGTTTAAAAAATTACGCGGATTATTTTCTAACGATCTCTCTATCGATTTAGGGACGGCAAACACACTTATTTATGTAAAAGAAGAAGGCATCGTACTGAATGAGCCATCGGTGGTGGCGATTCGTCAGGAGCGAGCAGGTGGCCCAAAAAGCGTTGCATCAGTGGGTACTGCGGCTAAGCAAATGCTAGGTCGAACGCCGGGTAACATCAAAGCTATTCGCCCGATGAAAGATGGGGTGATTGCAGACTTCTATGTAACAGAAAAAATGTTACAGCACTTTATTAAACAGGTGCACAATAATAACTTTATGCGTCCAAGCCCTCGTGTACTTATTTGCGTACCTTGTGGTGCAACGCAAGTTGAAAAGCGTGCTATCCGTGAATCCGCAATGGGTGCCGGTGCGCGTGAAGTGTACTTAATTGAGGAGCCAATGGCAGCTGCAATTGGCGCTGGTCTACCAGTATCTGAAGCAACGGGTTCGATGGTTGTTGATATCGGTGGTGGTACGACGGAAGTGGCGATTATCTCACTAAATGGTGTTGTTTATTCGTCTTCAGTACGTATCGGTGGTGATAAGTTTGATGAAGCGATTATTAACTACGTACGTCGTAACTTCGGAAGTCTAATTGGTGAAGCGACGGCTGAGCATATCAAACATGAAATTGGCTCAGCGTTTAAGAGTGAAACACCGATTGAGATTGAGGTTCGCGGCCGTAACTTAGCTGAAGGGGTGCCGCGCTCTTTCACACTCAACTCGCATGAAATCCTAGAAGCGTTACAAGAACCTTTGATGGGGATTGTAAGTGCAGTAATGGTTGCGCTAGAGCAGTCGCCACCAGAGCTTGCCTCTGATATTTCTGCCCATGGCATGGTATTAACAGGTGGTGGCGCATTACTCAAAGATTTAGACCGTTTGTTGATGGAAGAAACTGGTATTCCAGTGGTGGTTGCCGATGACCCATTAACTTGTGTGGCAAGAGGTGGTGGTAAAGCGTTAGAGATGATAGACATGCACGGTGGTGACGTATTTAGTTACGACTGATGAATTTATTATTTGGCCGAACCGTTCCTTTACAACTGCGACTTACTGTCGCAGTTGTGCTTAGTATTATTCTGATCATTGGTGACCGCTACACGGTTGGTGGGACTATGGTGCGAACCAGTTTAAACACTTTGGTCAGTCCGCTACTGTACGTCGCTAATATTCCCTATGAAGCGTTCAACTTGGGCCTGAAAAGCCTTAATACCAGAGAAAAGCTGCAACAAGAAAACCAAGCACTCAGAGAAAAACAATTAATACAGAGTGAGCAATTACAGCAACTTCAGTTTTTGCAAAAAGAAAATCAAGAGTTGCGCGCTTTATTAGGTGCTTCAGCTAGGGAAACCAATCAACGTTTAATATCTCAAGTGTTGTCTGTTCATTCTAACCCTTATAGCCATCAGGTGGTGATTAATCGCGGTACTATTGATGGGATCAGCGAAGGGCAGGCTGTTATTGACGAAATGGGCATTGTTGGGCAGCTCACTCAAGTCGGTACAACGACCTCAAGAGTGCTGCTTATGACTGATACCACCCATGCGACACCGGTCAGAATATTGCGTAATGACGTTCGCACTGTGGTAGAGGGGACGGGTAAAATCAATAATGTTCGCCTTGCTCATGTACCGCATAGCATGGATATTCGCATTGGTGATGTGTTGGTCACTTCCGGGCTTGGTGGTACTTTCCCTGAAGGCTATCCGGTGGCTGTAGTTACTGAGATAGATAGAGACGAAGGCCTACCGTTTGCACAAGTACAGGCAGAGCCGATTGCACAACTAGATCGCATTCGCTTACTCGTGGTGTTAGGTAAACGTAGCCAAGAGGCAATTAATCATGAGTAAACATAGCAACTTATTGATTGCATTAAGTGTCTTTGTTGCGTTAATCATGGCACTTATGCCATTGCCTTTTTCACTTGAACCATTTCGTCCTGACTGGGTATTGTTGGTGTTGATGTACTGGTCTTTGGCCGTTCCTCACCGTGTGAATATTGGTTGGGCTTGGATGACTGGCCTAATAATTGATTTAGCGATGGGCGCGCCTCTCGGGGTGAACTCGTTGACCTATTCCATTTGTATTTATATTACCGCCAGTAACTTTCAGAAAATTCGTAATTTCTCCATCTGGCAGCAAGCAGTGCTGATCGGGCTATTTCTCGCGCTCTATCATTTGTTACAATTTTGGCTTAATCATTTCTTGCTTGATATCTACTTTAACCCGCATTATCTCTGGCCTGCAGTTACGGGTATGGTGTGCTGGCTGTGGATATTCCCACTGCTGAGAAAATATCGTAGACAGTTTAGGATCAGATAATGTCTATTTCTTTATATTTAGCTTCGGCTTCTCCGCGTCGCAAAGCGCTGCTTTCTCAGCTTGGCTATTCGTTCGAGCAATTTAGTGTTGATGCTGATGAAAGTCCGCTAGACGATGAAAGCGCATTACAGCTTGTGGAGCGTTTAGCGTGTTTAAAAGCGCAATCAGGTGTGGCGCTAGGGTATACCGATAAGCCGGTTCTTGGCAGTGACACTGTGGTTGTCATTGACGGAGAAGCGCTTGGTAAGCCTCGTGATAAAGCGGATTTCAAAGCGATGATGCAGCGCCTTTCTGGTCATACGCATCAGGTGATGACAGCGATTGCACTTGCAGATACAAGCAAAGTATTGAGCGATGTGATTGTGACCAATGTGACTTTTAAAACGCTGAGCGAAACCGAAATTGATGCCTACTGGGACACCAACGAGCCGCAAGATAAAGCGGGTGGTTACGGGATCCAAGGGGTAGGTGGACGCTTTGTAACTGAGATCCAAGGTAGCTATTTTGCAGTTGTCGGCTTACCTTTATATGAGACAGACGAATTAATTCAACGGTTTTTAAAATAAAATATGAGTAGCGAACTACTAATCAATGTCACCCCAAGTGAAAGTCGCGTAGCCTTAATCGAAAATGGGGTGCTGCAAGAAGTTCAAGTTGAACGGATCGGTAACCTCGGCATCGTCGGTAATATTTATCTTGGCAAAGTAAGCCGAGTTCTTCCTGGTATGCAGGCTGCTTTTGTGGATATCGGCTTGGAAAAAGCGGCGTTTCTACATGCGTCAGATATCGTGAACAGTGCTTCCATCGAAGAGGGGGTGGCCGAGTCCCCAGTTAAGAAAGTGCAGGATATTCGTGAGCTGGTTAAACAAGGCCAGTTCATTATGGTACAAGTGGTCAAAGATCCGCTTGGCACAAAAGGCGCTAGACTGACAACGGACATCACTATTCCTTCACGTTATTTGGTGTTTATGCCTGACGCGACGCATGTGGGTGTGAGTCAGCGTATTGAAACCGAACAAGAGCGCGACCGATTAAAAGAAATTGTCGCACAATATAATGACGAAAACGGTGGTTTTATCGTTCGTACCGCTGCTGAAGGCGCTTCGGAAGCAGAGTTACAGCATGATGCGGAGTTTTTGAAAAAGCTTTGGCAAAAAATTGTGACTCGCCGCCGTAAAACGAGCAAAGCAAAAATTTTGCACGAGGATCTTACCTTAGCATTTCGCACCTTGCGTGATTATGTTGGTGAGGACATGGAACGTATCCGTGTTGACTCAAAGTTAACTTACCAAGAGCTAAAGCTTTTCACTGAAGAGTTTGTTCCCCAACTCGCAAGTGCACTTGAGTATTACCCCGGTGAACGCCCTATTTTTGACTTGTTTGATGTTGAGACTGAGATCCAAAAAGCACTACATCGAAAGGTTGAGTTAAAGTCTGGTGGCTACCTTATCATTGACCAAACGGAAGCAATGACAACGGTTGATGTTAATACCGGCGCGTTTGTTGGCCATCGTAATCTCGAAGAGACGATTTTTAATACCAATGTTGAGGCGACGTCTGCAATTGCGAGGCAACTAAGGTTACGAAACCTTGGTGGTATCATTATTATCGACTTTATTGACATGATATCTGACGAGCATAAACGCCGAGTATTGCACTCTTTAGAAACCGCGTTGTCTAAAGACCGAGCGAAAGCCAATATCAATGGACTCTCTGCACTTGGGCTTGTAGAAATGACCCGTAAGCGCACGCGCGAGAGCCTAGAACATATTCTTTGTGATGTGTGTCCATCTTGCTCCGGTCGTGGCTCACTAAAAACGGTCGAAACCGTTTGCTATGAGATCCTACGGGAGATCGTGCGTGTGAATCGTGCTTATGATGCCGACAAGTTTATGGTTTATGCCTCGCCAGCGGTGAGCGAAGCCTTGATCAACGATGAGTATCATAATTTAGCTGAGCTTGAATTATTTATTGGTAAGCAGGTTAGCATTCAAACTGAGAGCTTATATAGCCAAGAGCAGTTTGACGTAGTAATGATGTAAAGGGTAGCTGTACATGCAGGCTAAGACCGTCTGTTTTTTCTGTCTGCGTAAAGCGTGGCAAGTTTTTGCGATCACTTTAGTGACACTCGCGGTGCTGGTGTCTGCGCTAAAGTATGCCTTACCCTATGCAAATGATTATAGAAGTAACATCGAAGCGCTGATCCAAAAGCAACTGAATGTTGATATTAGTATTGGCCAGATCAGTGCGAGTTGGGAGGGCAATGGGCCTGCCATAGTGTTGGAATCGCTCTCTTTTAAAGATAATAAAGACTCGCCAATTTCCATTAATATTGCCAAAACCTCGTTGCAGCTCAATGTATTTGAGTCTGTACGGCAAATGCAGATCGCATCTAACTATTTTGTACTGGAAGGGTTTGAAGCCGATATAGATCTGAGCAAATTAAACGCGGCTCAAGATCAAGGGGCTTTTGAGCAGCAAGCATTAATTGAAAGCCTTTTCTTAGGCGATGTTGGGCATTTTGCGGTGCAAAACAGTCGTCTAAATATCACCTTTTCTAGTGGTAAGACCCACAGTTTACTATTGAAAGATTTAGTGTGGCAAAATTCTAGCGCATTACATGAGGGGGCGGGAGAAATCGCATTACCCGGGTTTTCTCAAGGTCAGTTTAACGCTCGTCTTTCTTTATCAGGGCGAAAGCTACGTGAATTGGCGGGGAATATCTATGTATCTGCGGATAAGGTTAATCCGGTTGATTGGCTAGAAGAGCTTATCACCTTAGCGCATCCAGACCTAAAAGCAGACATCAATGCTCAGCTATGGTTAGGCTTTGAGCAAGGTATATTGCAAGATATCACAGTGGATATCAAACCCAGTACGTTGACTTGGCAAGAAGATGAAAATCAGCGCACGTTAGCATTAGACGATGCGCAATTTCTGTTAAAGCCAGATCAGCAAGGTTGGTGGGTGCAAAGTAGCGGTATCCAGTTTAGTCGCAATCAAGAAGCGCTTGCTCCTATTTTATTTGAAGCGAAATGGCATAAAGATAACAAGACCTTTTGGCTAAAAGATATTAACGCCAACTTTTTAGCTGAGTTAGCACAACTTGCTAAATTCCCTGGGCGAGATTTGCTGTATGGTATGAATCCTAATGGTCAATTGAGCGCAGCGAAATTCAGCCTAGGTACTAATAATGCTTTTGCGGCATGGGGGGTCATTGAGGAGATAGCTTTTGAGCCATTTCATGGGATCCCTGGAATTTATGGTACCAGATTAGAGGTGAGTGCGACTGATGAGCAAATTAGGCTCAATTTAAGTGCTGAACAAACTGAATTACTATCAAAAGAGACTTTCAAAGATAATATTAAGCTCCAACAGCTCAGTGGTGATGTCTATATTCGCAATCAACAAACGCAAGGCTGGCAAGTTTCCAGTCCCAACTTTTGGCTTAGTAATCAAGACGTAGCGTTAGCCACAGAATTTTCCTTGCAGTTATCAGATGACCCTCGGCTTGATTTATATGCGGAGCTACTCGGTGGGCGTGGTGAAATCGCTTCACAGTACTTTCCTGTCAGTATTATGCGTAAAAGCTTAGTCGATTATTTAGAAGCAGGGATCCAAGGTGGTCAGCACTTGCAAACTCAAGTCTTACTGAGTGGGGCGCTTTCACAATTTCCATTCGCTGATAAGCAAGGTCAGTTTGAAGTTAAATCACGTTTGAATGAGGTTACTTTTGGTTTTGCGCCGGATTGGCCTAGCGTTACTTCAGGTGATGTCACACTACACTTCGAAAACGAAAGAATGGATATCTACGCACACCGTGGGGAACTTGTTAATCAAAGTATTGATGAGGGTGTCATTGTGAGTATTGCGGATTTAAATCACGCTGATGTGCTGACTGTTGATATTAATCACACCACAGAAGCGAGCACGTTACAGCCTTTCTTTGCGGCAACACCGCTCGCAGATCCGCTCGCGAATATATTAGATATTGTTCAAGGTAAAGGTGATGCAAAAGGGGATGTGCAATTGGCCGTCGACCTGCACTCAGGTGCCGTACATGCTAAAGGTGACATCTACCTAGACAACAATCCTGTTTTTTTGGCAAAGCCTGGGATGCAATTACAGCAAGTGAAAGGTGTGGTTAGCTTCGATGATGACACTATCAAAGTGAATAATTTGTCTGCTAAGTGGCTGGACATGCCCCTTTCGTTAGACTTATCAGGGAGCGGAGATAAGCAAAATTATCAAGTAACGACCAAGGTCAGTCTTGAAGCAGGGATTGAGCAACTGCAACCGCACGCAAATGGAATTATTGACGGCTACTTTGAAGGCAATAGCGTGCTGAGCACTGAGCTTATCCTTAATTTTTCCGATGCTGGATTTAACTATAAAGCCAAATTTGCGAGTGATTTACGGGGGATTGCAAGTCACTTACCCGATCAATTCGCTAAACCCGCTGAACAAGCTAAACTGCTAAGTGGCACTGTATTAGGGGATGATATTTCGAATCTTGTTACGGCAAGCCTAGATAATCAATTGTATTTTAATGGCATCATTGATAATGGATCCGGTGCGATGCGTAATGCACACCTGATAATTGGCAGTAAAGATGAAGGCTTAAATACATCCGGTTTTGATATCACAATCAAACAACAAGAAGTCGAGCTGCTGCCTTGGTTGCCACTGATCAACCGCATTATCAAAGCGCCAAGTTCAGGTTCCAACCCTACATTTCTACCAGCACTGAATCAGGTAAATGGCTCTTTCTCAAAAGTAACGTTCTCAGAGATCCCTTTCCATGATGTTGACTTTACTATGGCCGCGATTGACGGCGCGATGCAGCTTAAAATCAATAGTAAAGAAATGCGCTCACAAGTGGCTATTCCAGCGTCAAACTCAAGTCGGCCTATTCACATTAATAGTGATTATTTACGTCTAAATTTACCTAAGGCAGAACCGCAAGCGCAAGAGACAGTGGAAAAAGACGTTCACTCATTAGATTGGTTGTTGAGCTTACCTGCAACCGAATTTGTATGCAGTGACTGTAAAGTCGGTGAATATCAGTTAGATCAGGTCAATATGTCGTTGTTTGGAGATGGTAATAGACTCAATATCTCTGAGTTAGTGATTGACAAAAAAGATCATAAACTCAATGCCAGTGGCCGCTTTGAGCAAGGTAAAACGACGCTAAGTGGCGCGTTAAACAGCGATGATTTTGGTGAACTAACGGATGAGTTTGATATTACTTCGACTATCAAAGATTCCCGCGCCAATATTAATTTTGCCCTCAATTGGCAAGGCGCACCGTACGAAATGGATTTACCTAGCCTAGGAGGCGAGTTGACTTGGCGCTTAGGTGAAGGTCATTTGGCAGAAATAAGTGATAAAGGGGCACGCGTCTTTTCTCTACTGAGTTTGGACTCTTTGATCAGAAAGCTACGCTTGGACTTTAGAGATGTGTTTTCTAAAGGCTTTTTCTATAACAGTATGAGTGGTTCGGTACAACTAACGAATGGTATTGCGATCACTGAAGATTCAAAGCTCGATGGCGTGCCTGCAGATCTAACGATACGTGGCTATGCTGACCTCAATACTCACGAAATTAATTATGATTTGGCCGTCGCACCACAAGTCACGTCGAGTTTACCTGTGATTATGGCATGGGCGGTGAACCCTGTGACGGGGTTAGCTGCGCTAGCATTAGATAAGGTTATCCACTCCGCGCGAGTGATCTCTGAGATTAATTTTAAAATCACCGGAACGATGCAAGAGCCAGTGGTTACCGAGGTTGATCGTAAGAGTAAAGAAATTGAGTTACCCAAACCGGTTGTGCCTCCTAGTGAAGAAGCGACGCCAGATGGAGCTGATAAGAATACAAGTAAAGAAGAGCCAGCATTAAATTCAGAATCACATCCAAGTGCTACACTTAAGCAAAGTGAACAACCTCTTGTGTCGCAAAATAAGGAAAGTGGTAATGACTAAGGTGATTGCATTGCCAATGTGCTCGGCTAAAGCACCCCAAGCAAATATAGAGTACCTTAAAAACCAGCTGGCTAAGTTAGTGATTGAAGAGCCAACCTTAGTCTGTTTGCCTGAAACTTGGCTGGCATTTTGCGACAATGCGCAACAGACTTGGGAATACGCGCAGTATAATGAAGCGCTGCTTGGAGAGCTCTCAGCGTTGTGTCAACAACATAACATTTGGTTGGCGGCAGGTACCATCGCGATACCAAGTCAGAACGATAAATATCTGGCTGCGAGTTACTTATTTAATGCGAGTGGCGAAATCGTAGCACACTATAATAAGATCCATCTGTTTGACGCCGATGTGAGTGATAAAACTAAACAATACCGAGAGTCTGAGCGAACAGAGCGTGGACAGGATGTCGTGGTAGTGGATAGTCCATTTGGCAGAATTGGATTAAGCGTGTGTTATGATCTGCGTTTTCCCGGTTTGTTCCAAATGATGAGAGCGAAGGGAGCTGAGCTATTTTTAGTCCCGAGTGCTTTTACCTGTGCAACGGGCAAGGCACACTGGCAGCCATTATTACAGGCGAGGGCGATAGAAAACCAATGCTATGTAGTTGCAGCCGCGCAAGTAGGTTGTCATGAAAATGGCCGAGAAACCTATGGACACAGTTTAATTGTATCGCCTTGGGGTGAAGTCTTAATTGACTCTGATGAGAGTTTAGAACCCATTTCACAGCAGCTAGATAGCGCGTTTCTTGATTCGATCCGGCAAAAAATGCCGATTGTGGATCATAACCGATTTAAAAGTGAGTTTTTATGAGTAATGTAGAGCAGAATTTACTGACCAATAGCCAGCTGACACGTGAGCAATTATCACAAACTCTCGAGTATATTCATCAGCACAAAGTAAATTATGCCGATCTGTACTTTCAATCAAGCTACCACGAAACTTGGGTGCTGGAAGACGGCATAGTCAAAGACGGCAGCTACAACATCGAACGTGGTGTTGGTGTGCGTGCAGTGAGTGGTGAGAAGACTGGCTTTAGTTATTCTGATGCCATCAATATTGAAGCCTTAACCAAAGCTGCAGAAGCTGCACGTAGCATTGCGCAAGCTGGCGAAAGCAGTAAAGTCCAAGTATTTAGCGATGTAAAAGCACCCATTCAATTTCAACCAGCACAGCCAATTACCAGCATGAGTGATGCGGATAAAGTGGCTTTACTAAGAGAGATTGAACAGTGCATTCGCGATTTAGCACCTGAGGCGCAGCAAGTGGTCAGTTCGCTGTCTGCGGTATATGAAGAAGTGTTAATTGCCGCAAGCGACGGCACATTTGCAACCGACATTCGCCCGTTAATACGTTTAAATTGCTCGGTACTGCTTGAGAAAAATGGTCGCAGAGAGCGTGGCAGTGCCGGTGGTGGTGCGCGTTTAGACTATGGTTACTTTAAAGAATTAGTAGACGGTGCACCGAGATGGATGCAGTTTGCCAAAGAAGCTGTGCGCCAAGCACGTGTGAATCTTGAAGCCATTGATGCACCAGCAGGTGCGATGCCTGTGGTGCTTGGTTCTGGTTGGCCGGGCGTTTTGTTACACGAAGCTGTTGGACATGGCCTAGAAGGTGATTTTAATCGTAAAGGAGCCTCTGCATTCAGTGGCAAAATAGGTGAACAAGTCGCTTCGAGTCTTTGTACTGTGGTGGATGATGGCACGATAGCCGACCGTCGCGGCTCTTTGAATGTGGACGATGAAGGTACGCCAGCGGCATACAATGTACTGATTGAAAACGGTATTTTGAAAGGCTATATGCAAGACAAGCAAAACGCGAGCTTAATGGGCGTGGCGCCTACAGGTAATGCGCGTCGTGAGTCTTATGCCCATTTACCGATGCCGAGAATGACAAATACCTACATGCTTGCGGGTGAGCACAGTCAAGAAGAGATCATTCGTAGCGTAGATAAAGGTATTTTTGCGAGTAACTTTGGCGGTGGTCAAGTGGATATTACCTCCGGCAAATTTGTATTCTCAGCATCTGAAGCCTACTTAATTGAGAATGGCAAGATAACCCAACCCATTAAAGGCGCAACGCTTATTGGCAATGGCCCAGAGGTGATGAAAAAGGTCTCTATGGTAGGTAATGACCTTGCGCTTGATAAAGGCGTTGGAGTATGTGGTAAAGATGGTCAAAGCGTCCCTGTGGGAGTCGGCCAACCGAGTTTGAAGATTGACGAAATTACTGTCGGTGGTACGGCGTAATACTACCTACGATAATTATTAATAAACCTGAGGTTTGGATAAGGAATGAGCTAACTAATTGTTTTTAAACATACATTAAATTATTTCCTTATCTAGCCAGAGAGTTTTAGGGATAACTAGACGAATTTACGCACCAATAGCTGGCTATTGGAAGTGAATTCAACGCAGTTAGCGCAAAAACTGGCTGCTAGAAAGGCATTAATTATCCGAAGCTTAGGTTAATAAGCAAAAAGGCGCATCAGCGCCTTTTTGTATTGTATCAAAGCACAATATAGCGTTACGGCATAATTGCTTCTTTTAAATATTGGAACAGCTCTTTGTAGGCTTTGCCTGGCTTCTCAGCTTTTACTTCTTTACTTGCTTGGCGCGCCATCTGGCGCATTTTTTGACGCTCAAGTTCAGGATACTTATCCAATAGCTCATTAATCTTGCTATCTCCTTTGGCAATCACTTCATCGCGAATAAGCTCAATCTTATTCAGCAATACGTCTGCTTTATTGTTCTTATTTAGCATCAAATCCATCGCAGCCTGAATATCTTCGACATTTGGAGTACTACGCAATGTCTTGGCAATGTAGTTCATATGACGACGGTAAGCATCTGTTTTAGCACGGATCCTATCCGCAACAGTCATGGCCTCTTTAAGCTCGTCCGTTAGAGGTAACTTCTCACGCTGCTTCTTGGCAAGCCCTGCAATTTCACAGCCTAGTTCATGCAACTCTAGCGCCTCGCGCTTTAGCTCGCTTTTTGAAACGTAAATAATCTCTTCTTCGGTCGTTTGCTCGTGTTTAGCCATTGTTCTTGTCTATACTAGTAAATATTAAGGTCTCTAACATTAGAGTATACCACAATTGATCACTACAATAGTTAGTAGCTGTGATAGCATATTAACTAATATGTTTTAGTTAGACGAGCGAGCGGATAAGGTATCTATGACTCAACCTCAACAACACCCTATATATAATCAAATTGATGATGTGAAAAATGCAGTTGCCGATGTGTTAGCGCATGCTAAAAAACTAGGTGCAACCTCGGCAGAAGCAGCGATGTCTAGCACCTCTGGTCTGTCTGTAAGTACACGAATGGGAGAGGTTGAAACCATTGAGTTTAATCAAGATGGTGGTCTTGGTATCAGCGTGTATGTGGGTAATCATAAAGGCTCAGCATCAACAGCGGATCTGAGTCCTGAAGCCTTGCGCTCAGTGGTTGAAAAAGCCGTAGATATTGCTCGATTTACCTCGGATGACCCCTGTAATGGTGTGGCGGATAAAGCCTTGCTAGAGATGTCACCAGCAGATTTAGATCTTTTCCATCCTTGGCAAGTTTCTCCCGATGAAGCCATTGAGCAATGTATTGCTGCGGAAAAAGCCGCGTTAGAATTCGACCCTCGAATCGTCAATTCTGATGGCGCGAGCTTATCGAGTCACCAAGGGATCCGTGTATATGGCAATAGCCATGGCTTAATAGCAGGGTTCCCACGTACCAGACACAGCCTGAGCACCATGGTGATCGGTAAAGAAAGTGAGCAAATGCAGCGGGACTCTGCATATGCCTTATCTCGCGTACACACAGAGCTAAAATCCCCTGAAGAAGTTGGTTTAGAAGCTGCGCAATCTACGCTAGCAAAATTAGGCAGTCGCAAATTATCGACGCGTAAAGTACCAGTTATTTTTCGAGCGGATATCGCGAACAGCTTATTTGGGCACTTAGTGTCAGGTATTGGCGGCGGCGCGCTATATCGTAAGTCTAGCTTCTTGTTGGATTCTTTAGACACACAAATTTTTAATCGCTGCGTAAATATTGAAGAGAAGCCACATTTACTAAGAGGGCTTGCTTCGAGTCCTTTCGATAGCGAAGGTGTAAAAACCATCGACCGTGAAATTATCACAGATGGCGTGCTTAATACTTACTTATTGGCAAGCTATGCCGCACGCAGAATGAATATGCAAGCGACAGGTCACGCAGGTGGGATCCATAACTGGTTAGTAAAACCAACACACGACGATTTAACCAGCCTACTTGCGTCGATGGGCACTGGCTTGTTAGTCACTGAACTAATGGGACAAGGTGTTAATACGGTAACTGGTGATTACTCAAGGGGAGCTGCTGGTTTTTGGGTTGAAAATGGTGAGCTTCAATATCCTGTAAGTGAAATTACTATCGCTGGTAATTTAAAAGATATGTTTATGGGGATTGAAGGCGTTGGTGGTGATATTGAATGCCGAGGCGCAGTACAAACCGGCTCTATACTACTCAATAATATGCAAATAGCGGGCGAATAACTCCCTTCATCAGCTCAAGAAATGCTGGTTTTGACCAGCATTTCCCGCCATTTCGACACTCTTACTGTTACACTAATAACCAAGTTGCGGTGCCAAGGAATGCAAAGATCCCGACAATATCGGTAACCGTTGTTAGTACCACACTACCAGCTAGTGCTGGGTCGATATTCATTCTCTTTAGCATAATTGGAATACTGGCACCCGCGATACCTGCTGCGACTAAGTTCATAAACATTGCGAAGGCAATAACTGCACCGAGTGTGAAGTCCCATTGCCATACAGCAATAACCCCAGCGATCAATACTGACCACAGCACGCCGTTTAAGGCGCCGATCGCCAGCTCTTTACCCATTAAAAACTTTTGGTTAGTCTGGTTAATATGGCCAAGGGCAATACCACGAATCACTAGGGTTAGCGTTTGGCTACCGGCAACGCCGCCCATACTTGGTACTATGCCATTTAACACCGCGAGAATAGGTAAAATATCCAGAGTACCTTCGAAGAAGCTTGCAACAAACGCTGCCATTAAGGCGGTTAGCAGGTTAATTCCAAGCCAAATAGAGCGGCGCTGGCTACTTTTTAGAACTGGCGCAAAGGTGTCTTCTTCATCTTCAAGACCTGCCATACTTAACAAGCTGTGCTCAGCATCTTCACGGATGACGTCAACAACGTCATCAATGGTGACACGACCAAGCAAATGGGCGTTATCGTCAACTACAGGAGCCGAGATCCAGTTGTGACGCTCAAAAAGCTGCGCCACTTCAGACTCATCCATGGAGATAGGGATCGTTTCCTTATCTTCATCCATCAAGTCTCGAACCATACTGTCAGGAGACTTAGTTAATAAGGTATTGACAGGCAGCGTGCCTAAAAAGCAGTTGTCTTTATCAACTACATACAACTCGTCCGTACCGTCTGGCAATTCGCCTTTAAGACGTAGATATCTAAATACAACTTCTAAGGTAACATCGGGTCGAATAGTGACCGTGTCAGTGCTCATTAGCGCACCGGCCGAGTGTTCCTTGTAGGACAATGCTTGTGTCGCACGTTCTCTATCTTGGCTATCCATCGCACCGATAACGTCTTGGTAGACGGTATCAGGCAGGCTTCTCAGAACATCACCAAGGTCATCGTCGTCCATGTCTTCTGTAGCGGCAGCAATTAGCTCCGGCTCCATCTGGGCGATGATCCCAAGTCTTACGTCCTCTGACAGTTCCTCTAAGACATCCCCTTGGATATCTGGGTCAACGAGCTGCCACAGCATAGAGCGAACTTTATGAGGGGATGATTCTAAAAGCAGTGCTGTATCACAAGGAGCTGTTTCTGCGAGCATACGCCTAACTTGAACAAACTGACCACTGTTTAAGGCTTTAGTTACCTTTTGGAGTTGTTCCAGTGTGTAGTCTTGTTCAAATACTTCAGGCATAGGCATCCTTTTTGATAATAATGGTGGCTAACGTGATTAAGTTAACCCTATTCATTTATTTTATCGCAGAAATCAATTTCTTAATTTGAATTTTATTCGTGTTGTTTCTGCTGGTGGGTTGTTATCGTTAATACACGTTAAAGGTGTACGCAACGATAAAGTAGGATTTTCTCGGCAACTCGCTTTACTGCACGAGAGAAACCTAAATTGGTATTACAGTGTAACTCAGTTTATTGGGAACTACCAAGGTTTACGCTTAATTATGAGAGACTTATTATACCAATTCGCTTAATTAAGTGATCTATTTTTAAGCGAGAAAACCTTGTTGATAACACGGCGAAAATTTTGCTATTTAGTTGTTCTAAATGAGAAATTTTTAACACAGTTAGCGTCAGGTTTGCTCCTTCAAATTGAGTAAGTATTAAGACTAATTGGTATTAGACCAGTCTGGTTACGGAGGGGGAGATTAGCACGGACTAAATGAATCAGACCTTAGTGCTATTTTGGTGCTAGTAGCCCAAGTTACTCGGATTCATTAAATTTATTTTCTATTAGTCCGCCAATGGCGTCTAGTGCATACTGAGCATCAGGACCTTCACAAACCACTCGGACTTCTTTCCCTTGGCTGCTTTCAAGTAACAACAGCGCTAGTACGCTGTCAGCAGCTGCACTTTTGTCTCCTTGATATAAGGTCACTTCGGCATCAAATTGGGTTGCTAATTGTGCAAGAACCGTCGCTGCTCTAGCGTGCAGACCAAGCTTGTTCTGGATTAAAAACGTATCTTCTAGCATTTAACCCTCTTGCTCACGGTGGCGAATTTTGACGTTGGGATGGGTTTTAGCAAAACGCTCACCAATGGTTTGCGCTAAATATACCGAGCGATGTTGCCCACCTGTACATCCTATTGCAATCGTTAGATAACTGCGATTGTTACGCTCTAAGTGTGGTAACCAAGTTTGTACAAAGGTTTGGATCTGCCAAGTAAACTTTTGCACGATGCTGTGACTCGACAAATAGTCTTTGACTGGCTGATCTAGGCCAGTTAGCGGCTTAAGCTCAGGCTCCCAATGTGGGTTGGGCAAAAAGCGCGCATCAAAAACGTAATCCGCTTGTTTTGGGATACCGTGTTTAAAGCCGAAAGATTCAAAGGTAATAATGAGTTGTTTGTCTTTTTTACCTAAGATTTTTTCGCGGATATCTTCTGCAAGTTGATGAACGCTCAGGCCTGTAGTATCAATGAGAAAATCGGCGCGAGTGATCAATACGTCTAACAATTCCCGTTCTTTCTTTATTGCAACATCTAGTGGAAGATTATGCAGTGAAAGAGGGTGCAAACGGCGTGTTTCTGAGAAGCGTTTTATCAGGGTTTGATCGTCACTGTCTAAATAAAACAGGGTAGGTTTGGCAAAGCCTGGTAAGTATTCAAGAATGTCATTAAACTCGTCCTGTTCTTTAGGTAAGTTTCTGACATCAATACTGACTGCTATTTTATTATAATTGTCCGAAACGCTGCGGACTAAAGACGGCAGCAAATTGACCGGAATGTTATCTACACAATAGTAGCCTAAGTCTTCCAATACTCGAAGCGCTACAGATTTACCAGAGCCTGAGCGGCCACTGATAATGATAAGCTCGAGTCCTTTTTCTTCATCACTCATCAAGTTCACCTTGGATCACTGCATATAACTCATCGTCACTTTTTGCTTGCCTAAGCATTTTGCAAAAAGACTTGTCTTTGAGTGTATCAGCAATCGCCGCTAAGGTCTTCAGGTGCTGTTGATTATCACCTTCGGGTACGATGAACGCGACAAAAATATCGACAGGCTGCTTATCTATGGCTTCAAACTGGATCCCTTGCTCGCTGACAAGCACCATTGCAAGGATTTTATCCAAACCTTCAAGTCGACCATGGGGAATGGCAATGCCTTTACCGATCCCTGTGCTGCCTAATTTCTCTCGCGCCATTAAGGCGTCCAAGATAGCATGCTGACTGGTATTTGGAATTTGGCTATGAGCCAGTTCGCTGATGTATTCTAAAATACGTTTTTTGCTATTAAAAAGGACCGCAGCTTTACTGCAGTCCTTGTTCACTAATTCACTTAATTTCATCTTAGTGTCGAGTGAGCTTCTCTTTGTGTTTAATAACTTGACGATCTAGCTTGTCGATAAGGCCATCAATTGCGGCATACATATCTTGATGCTCTGTTGATGCAAATAGCTCGCCGCCGTTTACGTGTAATGTTGCTTCTGCTTTTTGTACTAGCTTCTCGACATCAAGGATCACATGCACGTTATTGATATGATCAAAGTGCCTTTCTAGCTTCGCAAACTTGTTGGTGACATAGTCTCTTAATGAGTCAGTAATTTCTACATGGCGACCAGTTAGATTTAGTTGCATAAGCATTTTTCCTTCTTGGGTTTTACGTCTTATATCAAGCTTTTACGCTGATTTGACGGTGGAATGGCTAGGGATTCACGATATTTTGCAATCGTGCGTCTCGCTACCTTAATTCCTTGCTCAGCTAAGATATCTGCAATTTTGCTGTCACTCAATGGCTTCGCGGTATTTTCTGCAGCTATCAGCTTTTTGATAAGTGCTCTAATTGCTGTAGAGGAGCACTCACCTCCATTTTCTGTACTTACATGGCTAGAGAAGAAATACTTCAGCTCAAATATTCCCCGAGGTGTATGCATGTATTTTTGTGTTGTCACACGGGAAATTGTGGACTCATGCATCTCAACCATTTCAGCAACATCATTTAGCACCATAGGGCGCATTGCTTCGGGGCCATGTTCAAAGAATGCCTGTTGTTGTTGCACAATGCAATTGGTAACTTTTAATAAAGTATCATTTCGGCTTTCTAAGCTTTTAATAAACCACTTTGCTTCTTGTAAATGTGAGCGAATAAACTGACTATCCGTACTGGATTTTGCCGTTCTAGACATCGCAGCGTAATGGTCGTTTACTCTTATTTTAGGCATAGCATCAGGATTTAGCTCTACGACCCAGCGACCTTTTACTTTTTTCACTGATACGTCAGGGATCACATATTCAGGCTCTTCATGAATAATGCTTGCCGCTGGTTTTGGGTTAAGGCTATGAATTAACGTCATGACCTCTTTGAGATCGGCTTCTTTAAGGCGCGTTTTCTTTGCCAAAGTTCGATAGTCACGGCTGGCAAGCAAGTCGATATGCTCTGTCAGGATCATTTTCGTTTCGGCAATCCATGGTGTATCTGGGGCGAATTGATTTAGCTGAATACACAAGCATTCTTGTAAACTGCGCGCTGCGATACCGACAGGATCGAAAAGCTGAATACGTTTGAGCACGGCTTCGACTTCATCCAGCTCAATAGGCTCTTCGCTACTCTCATCATTAATGCTTTCTAAAATGTCTTCGCAAGACAGTGTTAAAATGCCTGACAGGTCGACCGCTTCAATAATCGCAATCGCAATCGCTCTATCTGTTGGACTAAATGGTGTCAGCTCAAGTTGCCACATGAGATAGTCGTGGAGAGATTCAGAGGTTTCCCCTTGATAAACATTATCGTCATCGGGAAGTGGGCCTGAGCTTGCAGCGGGTGCTGCACTCATATATTCGTCCCAAGTGACATCCATGGCAAGGTCATCACTGACAGTGTCTTTGCTCATGGCGGTATCTGAGTCTATTTCATAGTCACTAACCTGCGCTTCATCGCTTGAATCTTGATTGTCGTCAGCACTGCTCTTTTCTTGGCTGTGTTGGTCAGCGTTTTCGCCGTCAGTATTATCACCTTCTTCCACTTCCAACAATGGATTGCTGTCTAATGCTTCTTGTATTTCTTGTTGCAGATCCAATGTACTAAGCTGCAGCAAGCGAATGGCTTGTTGCAGTTGTGGAGTCATTGTAAGTTGCTGCCCCATGCGCAGCTGTAATGATTGCCTCATGTATCTCTAACAATCCTTTTTAACAGTTATTAATACTACGTCTTAACTATAGCTTGAATTGTTCGCCTAGGTAGACATCTCTTACGGTTTGATCTGCCAAAACATGTTCTGGCGTGCCTGCAGCGATTAACTCACCATGTGAAACGATGTAGGCTTTTTCACATACGTCCAGTGTTTCTCTAACGTTATGATCGGTGATTAGCACACCGATACCGCGGTTTTTTAGGTGCTCTATGATTGTCTTTATATCTAACACCGAAATAGGATCAACACCAGCAAAAGGTTCATCTAACAGGATAAACTTAGGATTAGCGGCTAAAGCGCGAGCAATCTCTACGCGTCTTCTTTCGCCTCCCGACAATGCCATGCCCTGTGAGTCACGAATGTGTTGAATATTAAATTCGTCCAGTAACTCGTTTAGTTCAGCTTCTCTCTCAACTTTAGATAAGTCTTTTCGAGTTTCTAAAATCGCCATCAAATTTTGATAGACCGTGAGTTTTCTAAAGATTGAAGACTCTTGTGGTAGATAGCCAATACCAAGTCGCGCGCGGCTGTGCATTGGTAGCAAAGTGATATCTTCATCATCAATCTGAATAAAACCTTTGTCGCTTGGTACTAACCCTACAATCATGTAGAACGTAGTGGTTTTACCCGCTCCATTTGGTCCTAATAAGCCTACAATGCTGCCAGCCTGAACACTTAAACCAACATTTTTGACGACCTGACGACCTTTATAACTCTTTGCTAGACCAGTTGCTTTGAGCTCGCTCATTAATTGTTACCTTCTTCCTGCGCTTTTTTATCTTTTGCGTCTTTTTTGTCATCAACAGGAACAAGGATGGTTCTTACCCGAGAATCTTCTTGGTCTGAGCGCTCAGCACTGATCAATTGCTTTTCAATGTCATAGGTGATGACTTGCGCATTGATTTTTTGCCCAGTTTGATTGATTTCCGCATCGCCAGAAATGACTAAGGTGCCTTTCGCAACGTCGTAACGAATTTCGTTTGCTTTGGCTTCTAGCAAATTACCATCAGGTTGACGTTCACTGAAAATAGCTGGGCTGCCAGTAGCAACAAGCAGTTGCTTGTTAGTACCAAGCTCCGCGCGGCGGTGGACTTCTAGGCGATCGGCATTTATTTTTCTGTTGCCATGAATAATAACAACATTCTGTTCAAAAATACCGATGTTGCTTTGCAGTTGAGCTTGCTGACGGCCAGCATCAATAATGACTTCATTTTGTTCTGCAGCAATTGCTAAAGTAGAACTTGCAAGCAAGCCGATGAAAATTAGTTTGTTAATGATTTTACTGGTCATAATAAATTGTCTTTGTGTGGTTGATGAGTTCGATCACTTGCTTTTGTAGATCTGCATGCAGCCCTTTACCCGTGATCCTAAGACTAGGACCTGTGATAACGACAGGGTGTTCCGATTTCATCAATTTTTGCTTAATTTCAACTCTTACATTATCGGCATTGATATCGGTGATCATGGCGTTAGGCGTTAAATTCTTTGCCAGCACATTGCCTTCTAATATCAAGGTATTGTTTTCGTACAGTGTTGCTTCTAATGCACTTATTTGCCAATTCTGCTCACCGTTATATAAGGTGAAAATAGGCTTTTCAAAGTGACTAAAGCCAAGATCTTGATACAACTCCATCTTATCAGCAGTTACCTGATAGTTTAATAAGCCATTTTCACTATAGGTCGTTTGCTGAAGCGTGGTTGCAACATAATCGGGCTTAGCTAACGGTTCATCTTCTTTTGCTGAGTCCGCCTCTGATGGATTAAACATGGGCGACCACATCCATACCATTAGAGAAGCGAAAACAATGAGTAAGATGACACGTAATACGGTCATGTACTTGATCCTTTGGAAGTCAATAAGTGATTTTGGCTGAGCATTAGAAGATCAGTCAGTTCTCTCACGGCACCAAAACCACCAGGCATCAAGGTCGTGTAATGGGCGATATGTTTAACAAGAGGGTGTGCATCATTGACGGCAACGGCAAAACCGACTTGCTCCATTACGGGTAGATCTGGGCCATCATCACCAATATATGCAATTTCGTCATCACTAAGGCTGAGCTTAGTCTTCAGTTCATCATATGCCACTAACTTGTTTTCTTGGCCTTGGTAAATATAAGTTACATTTAAACTAGTCATGCGTTGCTGAACTATTTGTGAATGCCTACCTGTGATAACGGCGACTTCGATACCACTATCAATCAAGGCCTTAATACCAAACCCATCTTTGGTATTAAATGCTTTCAGTTCTTCTCCATTATTACCAAGGTATATACGTCCATCTGAGAATACGCCATCAATATCGCAAATCAATAATTTGATTTGTTTTGCTTTTTCCCAAGCTTCAGGTGAAATCGTCTGATATAAATCTTCAAATTGCATTACAGCACCCCCGCTCTAAGTAAATCTTGCGTATTCAAGGCGCCAACCGGTATGTTGTTTTCGTTTACCACAATCAAGCCATTAATTCGTTTGGTTTCCATGATATTGAGTACCTCAGCTGCGAGCATATCGGCGCGTGCAGTCGTACTTTTAGCCGTCATTACTTGCGTGATTGGGGTGGTGTGAATATCGACCTTTTGTTCGATAATACGGCGCAAGTCACCATCGGTAAAAATACCCTGTAATTGCGAGCTTTCATCTACGATTGCCGTCATACCTAAACTTTTAGCGGACATTTCAAATAAAGCTTCTTTAACTGTGCAATGACTATTGACCATAGGGATTGCATCTCCTTGATGCATGACATCAGCAACGGTTAGTAGTAGACGTCTTCCCAAACTACCACCAGGGTGGGAAAGTGCAAAATCATCTGCCGTAAAACCTCTGGCTTCAAGTAGCGCAACTGCGAGTGCATCACCCATCACTAGCGTAGCTGTGGTGCTGGCCGTGGGTGCAAGTCCTAATGGGCAGGCTTCTTTCGATACTCTAACACAAAGGTGAACTGTCGCATTACGAGCCATTGTAGAGCTCGGGTTGCCCGTCATAGAGATTACCGGGGCACCTAAACGCTTAATCACAGGTAGGATAGAGATCACCTCTTGGGTTTCCCCTGAGTTGGAGATCATCAAAACCACATCATCTTTGGTGATCATACCTAAGTCGCCGTGACTTGCTTCACCTGGATGAACAAAAAATGCGGGGCTGCCAGTACTTGCGAGTGTCGCTGCAATTTTATTACCGATGTGGCCTGATTTACCCATGCCAATCACGATGATCCGGCCTTGGCAGCCAAACATAATTTCACAGGCTTTTACAAATTGTTGATCAACAAACTGTTGCACTTCTTCTATTGCTGCAAGTTCGGTAGCAAAAACTTGATTTGCAGAATCAATAAATGGGTTCGTTGTCACAAGGCTTCCTTAAATGATGTAGTAAATATAACCGACGAAGCTTGCGACAAGTATGCCACCTTCCAAGCGGTTGATGCGGCGCTGGCCTGTTAAGCTGAGGCTCATTAGGATAAGCAGCAGTGTCGCGCCAAGCATAATAAAGATATCACGTGACGCAATATTGGCGTCGAGGACAGATGGGTTGATAATCCCAGCAATAGATAGCACTGCCAATATATTAAAGATGTTCGAGCCAATAATATTGCCAAGCGCTAGATCGTCTTCTTTTTTAAGTACGCCAGCAACACATGCCGCAAGCTCGGGTAAACTAGTACCAACGGCGATAATGGTTAATCCTATTAGCAGGTCACTCATGCCAAAATATTTGGCGATGTCAACCGCAGCGCCAACGAGATAGTCCGCGCTAATAGGCAGTAAAATCATACCCACGATTAACCAGAAAACGGCTTTTTGAGTTGGAATATTATTTGGCACTTCTTCACAGGCTTCACTGACAAATGGGTCATCATTATCTCCACCACCACGCTTGGTGATAATGATAAGTGCAAGAAGAAAAGCGGCGAAACCGACTAATAACAAAACACCTTCTACGAAACTAAAGTGGTTATCACTAACGATATACCAAGCAGCCAATGAAACGATGACTAACAGCGGCATTTCGCGGCGCAAAATACCAGAGCCTACGGAGAGTGGCCTTAATAACGCAGTGAGACCCAAAACGAGTAAGATATTAGCGATGTTAGAACCTATGGCATTGCCTACGGCGGTGTCTGTTTTATCTGCAAGAGCGGCTTGCGCAGCAACCATCATTTCTGGTGCTGAAGAACCCATGGCCACGATAGTTAAACCAACAATTAATGTTGGCACACCAAAGTTTCGTGCAAGAGCGGCCGCACCAAAAACAAAGCGGTCAGCACTCCAAACCAGTGCAATAAAGCCAAGAATGAGAATAACAAACGATAAAACCATGAACCTCTAGCCAATAGGATTAAAATTTCGATAGATACTACCAAAAGCGCTCTGGAAAGTATAAGCAAACCGTTACATTTCACTACTTACAAAATTTTACCAAAACGATTTTCCATCTTGTTTGAAAAAAAAGTATCATACTTGGATGAATATAGTCTGGATCTGGAGAGCGACTTGTCGCAGTCAATTGTAGAAATCAAGGATGTAACCTTCTCTCGGGGTGAAAGGATCATCTACAAAAACATGAGCTTTTCTGTACCAAAGGGCAAAATTACCGCAATAATGGGACCGAGTGGCATTGGTAAAACCACCATGCTGCGTTTAATCGGTGGTCAGCTTAAGCCTGATAGCGGTGATATTCTTTTTGCTGGAAACAGTATCCCTAACATGTCACGAGCAGCTTTGTATCAAGCTCGAACGCGCATGAGTATGTTATTTCAGAGCGGTGCTTTGTTTACCGATATGAGCGTGTTTGACAATGTGGCATTTCCTCTACGCGAGCATACCGAGTTATCTGAAGAACTAATCCGTTTAGTGGTGCTAATGAAGCTTCAAGCGGTTGGTCTTCGTGGTGCAAAAGATTTAATGCCGGCAGAGCTCTCTGGCGGTATGGCAAGACGCGCAGCTTTAGCACGTTCTATCGCGCTTGATCCTGAATTAATTATGTACGATGAACCGTTTGCAGGTCAGGATCCGATCTCCATGGGGGTTCTAGTTCGCTTGATTAAGTCCCTTAATGAAGTATTGGGATTATCGTCGCTGATAGTCACTCATGACGTTACTGAAGTACTGAGCATTGCCGACCACGTCGTTATTATTGCTGAGCAAGGTGTGATTGGTACAGGAACCCCTGAGCAGATGCTTGAACATGAATCGCCATTAGTGCAGCAGTTCTTACAGGGCCTTGCGGATGGGCCGGTGCCATTCCACTTTAGAGCGCCTGATTATCAGCAAGCGCTGTTGCAAGGAGAGTGAGTATGGTCGACTTTTTACAAAAACTAGGCCACAAAACCCTCAGCCGTTTTGCTGCACTTGGCCGTGCCACAACAATGCTTTTTGGTGCGCTATGTAGCTTACCTAATTTCCGAAAAGGCACGCCGCTGTTGATAAAGCAACTTTACATGGTTGGTCATCAATCATTGTTGATTATCATGGTGTCTGGTTTATTTATCGGCATGGTATTGGCATTACAAGGCTATACCGTGTTAGTTGGGTATGGCGCTGAAGATAGCCTTGGACCTTTGGTTGCTTTGAGTTTACTTAGAGAGCTGGGCCCTGTGGTAACTGCACTCTTATTTGCAGGACGTGCAGGCAGTGCGTTAACTGCCGAAATCGGTTTGATGAAGGCTACGGAACAATTATCTAGTTTAGAAATGATGGCGATAGACCCGCTTAAACGCGTGGTTGCTCCTCGTTTCTGGGCCGGTTTTATTAGTATGCCGTTACTCGCATTGATATTCTCTGCGATCGCTATTTTAGGCGCACACTTGGTGGGGGTTGATTGGTTAGGCGTAGATTCAGGTAGCTTCTGGTCAATTATGCAATCGCAAGTGTCGTTTCAACAAGACATCTTAAATGGTCTTATTAAGAGTTTCGTATTTGCACTATTAGTAACTTGGATCGCGCTATACAAAGGCTATGACTGTATTCCCACTTCTGAAGGAATAAGTAAAGCGACGACAGAGACGGTAGTACATTCTTCACTGGCTGTACTTGGCTTTGACTTTGTATTAACAGCGGTTATGTTCTCAAGTTAAAAGGTTTTAAAAATGAATACACGGAAAATAGAAATTTTAGTTGGGTTGTTCGTGGCATTGGGCATTGCTGCATTTGTTATGTTGGCGCTAAAGGTAGCTAATTCAGGCTTAAGCGGCAATGGTGAAACTTACACTTTGCATGCTAAGTTCGAAAATATAGGCTCGTTGAAAACCCGCGCCCCAATTAAGGTGGGTGGGGTTGTGATTGGTCGTGTTGATGGAATTCACATCCATCCACAAGAGTTCGTGCCGGTAGTTTCAATGAGTTTAGATAAAAACTACGAGTGTCAGTTTTCCGATACGTCGTCGGTTTCGATTTTGACTTCGGGCATTTTGGGAGAGCAATACTTAGGTATTTCTCCCGTTATTGCTGCTGAATCTGCGAAGCAAAAATGTCTTGGTCAGGAGGTAACGAGTGAAGATAGCGTTGATCTTGAGTCTCTTTTTGGTGTGGAAACAAAAGCGCTAAAAGACGGTGACATGATCACAGATACAAAATCGGCACTGGTATTAGAAGAGCTAATTGGTCAGTTCCTATTTAATCAAGGGAGCGAGTAAATATGTTAAAAAACATCTATGCAAAATGTCTGACTTTGCTTGTAGCATTGATGGCTACCGCATTGGTTCAGGCGAAAGAAGTGGACTCAAGTGATCCTTATAAAATGGTTGAGCAAGTTGCGGCGCAAACTTTTCAGCGTGTTACGAAAGAGCAAAACATCATTGAAGAAGACAAAGAACACTTACGCGTTATCGTAGAAGAAGAGCTCTTGCCTTACATTGATTACAAATATGCTGCGTATCGTGTATTAGGTTCTTATATTCAAAAGGTTCGCAACATCGAAAGTAAAGAGGAGAAAGCTGCTGCTGTCGAGCATATTAGAGAGTTTATTGAGGTATTCAAAAATTACTTGGTAGCGACTTATGCTGGTGTATTTACTCAATATAAAGACCAAAAGGTAGAGTTTGGTGAGCATCGCCCATTTGAAAATGAAGGTGTGGTGGTTGTTAAGACCAAAATTGTAGAGCCTGGTAAGCCTGATATCAAAATTGATTTCAAAGTTAGACGCGGTCAAGACGGTGACTGGCGTGCTTTTGACATGATGGCGGAAGGCATTAGTTTACTCGATGCCAAACAATCGGAGCTACATGGTATTTTACGCCAGCAGGGTATTGAGCATGTGATCCAACTGTTAGATAAGAAGAGCAAGCTTCCGGTGCAATTTAGAGGAGATGATGGTGACGCCTAGTATTTCATTCACCGAAAGTAAAGGTGAAATCGTGTTAACTGGTGAACTTACGAGAGCGAGTTTACCAAGCGCACTGAAACAGTCGACCATCGTTCAAGTGTTGAAAAATGCACAATCAACCGTCTATTTTAACCTTTCTGAGGTGACAAGGGTTGACACCGCGGGCTTAGCTTGGTTAATTCACTCTTTAGGTCAATTGAAACAGCGCGACATTCGTCTCGAGCTGAAAAATACGCCTGAGCAACTGCAAAATTTAATGGAGTTGGGGCAGGTGACAACCCTATTTGAGTGAGTCTAATGGAAACAAATCAAGTCGAAACTTTATTGAGAGATGTACTATCGCTTGACGAGATCATCGTTAAAGCTAATGGTAGTCACTACGAAGTCATTGCTGTTGGAACGTGTTTTGACGGATTAAGAAGGCTGAAAAGAGAACAGCTAATCTACGGCCCACTGATGGATACTATTAAAGACGGCACCATCCATGCTGTTAGTATTCGTGCATTCACACCTGATGAATGGCAAAAAGAGCGCAAATTTATTCTTCCACAATAACGGAGTGCCGCAATGGATCAGTTTGTTATCCAAGGTGGCACCACTTTAGCCGGTGAAGTCACTATTTCAGGGGCTAAAAACGCAGCCCTACCTATTTTATTCGCCGCTCTGCTTGGCGATGGTAAAAGTCGTTTTTCTAATGTACCGCACTTACGCGATATAGGTACCACTGAAGCCTTATTAAAAACACTGGGCGCTGAAGTTGAGTGGGACGGCGATATCTTAGAAATCAACGGAGCAACGGTAAATAGCGTGCTTGCACCTTATGAACTCGTTAAGCAAATGCGTGCGTCGGTACTGGCGTTAGGCCCATTAGTCGCAAGATTCGGTCAAGCGCAAGTATCCTTACCGGGAGGCTGTGCGATTGGTGCTCGTCCAGTCGATCTGCATATTTCAGGCCTTGAGAAAATGGGTGCCAAGATCAAAGTTGAAAATGGTTATATCCATGCGGTAACCGAAGGTCGTCTTCGTGGCGCTGAGATCTTTATGGAAACCGTCAGCGTTGGTGCTACTGAAAACTTACTGATGGCTGCAACCCTCGCCGATGGTAAAACTGTGATAGATAATGCTGCGCGAGAGCCAGAGATTATTAACTTAGCTGAATGCTTAGTTGCGATGGGTGCTAAGATCTGCGGTGCAGGTTCGAGCCGAATTGAGATAGAAGGCGTTGAGCGTCTTAATGGTTGTGAGCATAAAATCCTTCCTGATCGCATCGAAACAGGGACCTTTTTGGTTGCTGCGGCAATGGCAAAAGGCGAAGTGCTGTGTAAAAACACGGATTATCATAGCCTTGAACCTGTGCTTGAAAAGCTACGCGCCGCCAATGCGATTGTGGAGGTAAGTGAAGACAGTATTTACGTGGATATGCGTCAACGCGCTTTGAAAGCCGTTAATATCAAAACTATGCCACATCCTGGTTTTCCAACAGACATGCAAGCTCAGTTTACCGCATTAAATGTGGTGGCTGAAGGGAGCGCGACAATCACAGAAACTATCTTTGAAAACCGTTTTATGCACGTACCAGAGCTACAGCGTATGGGCGCGAATATTCGTTTAGAAGGCAACACTGCAATCTGTGGTGAGACTGAGTCGTTATCTGGTGCGCAGGTAATGGCAACCGATTTACGCGCTTCAGCGAGTCTTATCCTAACGGGTATTGTGGCAACAGGCGAAACCATAGTCGATCGCATCTATCACGTTGATAGGGGCTATCAGAAGATAGAAGATAAGCTAAGTCGTTTAGGTGCAAATATAAAACGCCGTAAAACCTGAGCTCAATTAAGCAAATTGGTATAAAAACGAAAAAGCGTCCCTTTGGACGCTTTTTGCTTAACCTTTTTGCCTAATATAACCCTGTTTCGAGTTCAGCGACTTCCACCGTAATGGTGAGGCGCTGACCACCTCTGAGTACTTCAAACTCGAGTTTAGTACCCGGCGCGGTATTGCCAATCGTCTTCAGTGTCCTTTGCGGATTAGTCACAGGTTCTCCACCTACTTTAACCACAATATCATGCTCTTTCATGCCAGCTTGCCATGCGGGACCTAGCGGGTCTAATTCGCTCACAGCAAGGCCGACAATTGGTGTGTAGAGATCCGTTACGCTTTTACCTGTATTGTCAACTGGCGTGCCTCTAAAGCCGAGATAGCCCCGGATCACTCTGCCATCCATAATGAGTTTATGCATGACGTCCATTGCAAGATCATAAGGGATCGCAAAAGAGATACCTTGGATATCAATATTCAAACGCGTGCGAAATTGTGCAGAGGTAATGCCAACTAGTGCGCCATTAGAATTGACAACGGCACCACCTGAATTACCAACATTAATCGCGGCATCCATTTGCAGCAAATTATTGAACTGGCTTTCTGTGAGAGTCTGTTTGCCAGTTGCACTGATAATGCCTTGCGTAATGGTTTGTCCAATGTTCAATGGGTTACCAATTGCGAGCACCACATCCCCAACACGTGGTGAGTAGTCATGATCGATAGGAATGACAGGCAAATTCTCAGCTGGAATTTTTAATAAAGCTAAGTCCGTAATCGTGTCAAAGCCTATCAGTTGCGTATCGCTATACTGGCGGCCATCAGGAAGAAGCACAATGATTTGGTCGGCATTGTTCACCACATGATAGTTTGTCAGTATGTAGCCATCTCGGCTCATGATTACGCCAGAGCCAAGTTCTCTAACCGTGCTTTGGCGCTGATATCTTGGCTGACTGCTAAAGCCCTCGGAAAAAATCGTTACGACCGCTGGAGCCGTTTTTTCTACAGCATCAGCAAAACTCATATGATGGGCCTGAATATGTGGGGCCTCAAGTTTTGGCAAGTTATCCCTCAGCTCAGGATTAAACCAAATGATGATAAAAGCGATCCCAAGTCCGGCAAGCAGCGGTGGAAAAATGAATTTAATTAATTTGAACACAAGAGCTTATATTTATCGTTATCTAATACTGCTAATAATGACACAAAAAAAAACACAGCGACAAGTTTCGCTGTGTTTCATTTTTAATATTTGTCTATTTCGTTACTGAATGAGGTAGAAAACCGTCTCGCGATCGCGTTTAATCCCAAGTACGATATTACCTTTAATACCATTAATTAGTTTAGACATATCTTTAACACTAGTGACACGTTGACGATTCACTTGCATGATCACATCGCCTTCTTCAAGGCCAACACGTGCAGCTGGTGAGCGAGGTTCTACTGAGGTAATGACGACACCTTCATTGCCATTGCGCTCGCCACTCTCTAGTACCGCGCCTCGTAGGTTTGGATGTACATCCTCTGCATTCGCTTGTTCTTCTTGCTTACCACCAAGCTCTACGTCGATAAACTTGGTTTTGCCATCACGGTAGACACCAAGTCGTACTTCACGACCTTCACCCATCGTAGCCACTTTACCGTGGAGTTCATTAAAGCTTTCAATGTCGTCGCCGTTGAGGCTGACAATGACATCATTGGCTTTCAGACCCGCTTTGTCCGCTGCTGAATCTTCCACTACGCGCATGACATAAGCACCGCGCTTAACATCAAAGCCTTGTGCTTTAGCAAGACCAGCATCTAAGGTACGACCCAATATGCCCAGTGAACCGCGACGAACTTCTCCGTACTCAACAATTTGATCCACTAGGTTTTTCATCATGTTTGATGGAATAGCAAAGCCGATCCCGACATTACCGCCAGACGCGCCTAAAATAGCAGTGTTGATACCAATGAGTTCGCCGTTTAAGTTAACTAGCGCACCACCTGAGTTACCTTGGTTGATTGCCGCATCTGTTTGGATAAAGTCTTCATAGCCTTCGATATTTAAGCCGCTACGGCCTAGTGCACTGATTATTCCTGAGGTGACTGTATGACTTAATCCAAATGGGTTACCAATAGCAACGGAAAAATCACCCACTCTCAACTTGTCTGAATTAGCGAGTTTGATTTCTGTTAGGTCTTCGCCGTCGATTTGTAGCAATGCGATATCGGATTCGGCGTCGCTACCGATTAATTTGGCCTCAAACTCTCTGCCATCCTTTAAAGTGACCAGCATTTCGTCTGCATCATCAATAACGTGATTATTTGTAACGACATAGCCTTTATCTGCATCGATGATGACACCTGAGCCGAGGCCACTAAAAGGGCGCTTTTGGCTACGAGGCTGCGGTTGTCCAAAGAAAAAGTCGAAAGGGTCGACACGGCGACGCACTTCTTTAGCGCCTTTTACTTGGATACTAACAACGCCCGGAGCGACCTTTTCGAGCATAGGTGCTAGCGTTGGTAGTTGTTGGCCGTCTACGGCAACAGGAAGTTTGGCCATGCTTTGCTGCGGTAACAGCAATAAGCTAGAAGAAAGTAAAGCGGCCGATAACAAAGATAGTTTAAATTTCATAGTCGTGAAGTACTCCGCTATTAGCGTTAATATAAGTCATAAGGGGCTGATAATTAGCCCCTTATGAGTAATCAATAACTTCTTTTAAAGACTATGGGGTCAACAAAAAGTTTCATCAAGAGGCTTTAATTTGCTCACTTTCTTTTTTTTGACCAGAAAATAACCCAGTTTCACCTTCGGCATAGTCACTCGGTGGAGCCTCAAAACTTGGGTCTTGCTTACGTCTTCTCTCTGGGCGTGCTTGAAGAGAAGCTTGTAGTTGTTCTGTGGTTTCTTTCGAGAAAAAAGGATCCGCAGGATGAGATGGACGATCCTGTGTCAGTAGTTGATTGGTTTCTTCTACATGGGTAAGCAGTTGCTGATAGCTATCCTGCATTTTATTTACTAGTTTTTTGGTGCTAGCTAGGTGATCTGATACGTCTTGACGATATTGCTCAAGGTCGTGTTTAGCTTGTTGTGCTTGCACTTCCAGTTCGTCATGTTTGAACTGCTTTTTCGTTACAAAGCCACCTAAAAAGAATGCAGCAATGGCAACAATGATCAGTAATCCAAGCCAAGTAACGGTAGTCATAGGTTTCTCCCTGTGTGCCTAAACGGCAAATAAAATTAAAACTCAGTTAGAGTTAAATATACGCTGTGAATACAGTCGTGTTAATATAACCTACAAACAAATCGTAAAAAAATATTTAAGTCGATGACGCCTTGGGAAAAATATCAGCAAGATCTACAACGTGATGATTTTCAATATGACAGCGCGCAAGAAAATGCCGTAAAGCATTTACAGCGACTGTATGACGACCTTATCAATCAGCCCCCGGTTAAACAAAACTTTTTCTCGCGTTTGTTTGGTAAAGCTGAGCCGCCAAAAGTGAAAGGGTTGTACTTTTGGGGTGGAGTAGGGCGTGGTAAAACTTATTTAGTTGATACTTTCTACGATGCGTTGCCGACGGAGCGTAAAATGCGAGTGCATTTTCACCGCTTTATGCATCGTGTTCACGCAGAGCTGAAAAAGCTTAATGAAGTGAAAAATCCTCTAGAAAGCATCGCTGATACCTTCAAATCTGAAACTGACATTATCTGCTTCGATGAATTTTTCGTGCAAGACATCACTGATGCCATGTTACTGGGTGGATTAATGCAGGCGCTGTTTGCGCGCGGTATCGTGTTAGTGGCCACATCGAATATTGTGCCTGATGATTTGTATAAAAATGGCTTGCAGCGTGCGCGATTCTTACCAGCCATTGAGTTGGTAAAAGCCAATACTGAGGTAGTCAATGTGGACTCGGGTATTGACTATCGCTTGCGCACGTTGGAGCAAGCGGAAATTTTTCACAGCCCACTTGATAAACAAGCGGATGAAAACTTATTCGACTACTTTAACAAACTCTCTCCGGAGCCAGGTAAAGCCGGACAGGCGATTGAGATTGAAGGTCGGATGATCCACACTCGGATGGTGTCTGATTGTATTGTTATGTTTGATTTCCCTGCGCTATGTGAAACCGCTCGTTCGCAAGTGGATTACATGGAGATCAGTCGCTTATATAACACCGTGATTCTATCTAATGTGAAGCAAATGGGTCAGCAAAACGATGATGCAGCAAGGCGTTTTATTGCGCTCGTCGATGAGTTTTATGAGCGTAATGTAACGCTTATTATCTCGGCTGCAGTGCCTATTACTGAACTTTATACTGAAGGTACATTGAATTTTGAGTTCAAACGCTGCATTAGCCGCTTGCAAGAAATGCAATCCCATGAGTATTTAGCAAGAGAGCATTTAGCCTAACGGCAATTACTTTTTTGTTAAGAGGACTTGTTCAGTGTGGGTGTTTGTAAATATCCTATTTGAACGAGTCCTTGTCACGCACACGTCGTCATTTCGTTGGATTTTTTGCCTTTTCTATTTTTTTCGAAATTCTTCCGATTTTCTTGTAGAAAAAAGCACCAAGCGCTGGTTTTCACCCAGAAGGCTTGCTATAATCCGCGGCCTGCCACGTTGCGTTCTATTGCCCTCGTCGGCTTAGCCACTGACTTGAGCGGCATAAAAGTCTTAAACTCGAAGGGGTTAAAGCAAATACAAGTAGAGCGGTAGTCCAAGGACTGCCTGTGGTTTTAAAATTGAAAACTTTGGATTTTTATAATGAAAACGTTTGTTGCTAAACCAGAAACTGTAAAACGTGACTGGTACGTAGTTGACGCTGAAGGTAAAACTTTAGGTCGCATCGCTACTGAAATCGCTCGTCGCCTTCGCGGTAAGCACAAAGCTGAGTATACTCCACACGTTGACACTGGTGACTACATCATCGTAATCAACGCTGAGAAAGTTACTGTAACTGGTAACAAAACTCAGGACAAAATGTATTATGCTCACTCTGGTTACCCAGGTGGCCTTAAGTCTATCAACTTTGAGAAACTTCAAGCTAAAAAGCCTGAAATGATCATCGAGAAAGCGGTTAAAGGCATGTTACCTCGCGGTCCTCTAGGTCGTGAAATGTTCCGTAAACTTAAAGTTTACGCTGGTAACGAGCACAACCACGCTGCACAGCAGCCTCAGGTTCTAGACATTTAAGGAGCACTATCATGGCAAATCAATACTACGGTACAGGTCGTCGTAAAAGTTCAAGTGCTCGCGTATTCCTACGCCCAGGCACTGGCAACATCGTAATCAATAAGCGCTCTTTAGAAGAGTTCTTCGGTCGTGAAACTTCTCGCATGGTTGTTCGTCAGCCTTTAGAGCTAGTTGAAATGACAGAAAAGTTTGACCTATACATCACTGTTGCAGGTGGTGGTACAACTGGTCAAGCGGGTGCTATCCGTCACGGTATCACACGTGCACTAATGGAGTTTGACGAGTCTCTACGTCCAGCTCTACGTAAAGCTGGCTTTGTTACTCGCGATGCTCGTAAAGTTGAGCGTAAGAAAGTTGGTCTTAAGAAAGCACGTAAGAAGACACAGTTCTCTAAGCGTTAATTTATTACGTTTCAAGAATTCAAAAACCCAGCTTATGCTGGGTTTTTTGTTTTTAGCATCTCCTATGCACATCCATCTCTCGAGTTAACGAGGCATCTCGTTCGTTTTATCCTGCTTATTTGCTCAAAAATATCGCGTCGAGTTAAAAAAGTTCAATAAATATAATAATTAGTGCAAATCGAGCGGTAACTTGGCGGTTTTTTTTGCTACAATTGGCGAAGCAAGTAGAAAGACCTGAGATCCAGTCACGCGATTTGGTGCGTATCCTTAGTCGGGGGGTTGATCTTAGTCAGTATATTGTTGTGTCAGATGCGATATCATAAATACTCGGTTTCATGCTCGAAGTAATCATAGATGATTTTCTGCGGGTTTATTCGGGCATGGATCTGGAATAACCTTGTTTTAATCAAGGTATTTATTTATGATCGCGTCTATTTTGTAATTTCTTAAATTAACCTGCTGTAACTGATGTTCTCAATATAGCAAGTGTTGGGAATCAAGTGGAGATAAGTGGATGAGCAATGCGCCTGTAGACAACAGCCGACGTCGCTTTTTAACTATCGCTACCTCTGTTGTAGGTGGCGTTGGTGCGGTTGGAGCTGCTGTTCCTTTTATTGCGTCCTGGAATCCAAGTGAGCGAGCTAAATCTGCAGGTGCGCCTGTAGAAGTAGATATCAGCAAGCTTGAGTCTGGACAACTTATTCGTGTTGAGTGGCGAGGCAAACCAGTTTGGATTGTTAATCGTACACCAAAAATGCTAGAACAAATGAAGCAACACGAAGACAAACTTCGTGATCCTAACTCTGAAGAGCCACAGCAGTTGGCATCAGCGCAGAACGGTTACCGTTCTAAGCGACCTGAGCTTTTCGTCGCGGTTGGGATTTGTACTCACTTAGGGTGTTCACCATCTTTCCTTAACGGAAGCTTTGGTGAAAAAGTAGAAGGCACTGATAGTGGTTTCTTCTGTCCTTGTCACGGTTCGAAGTTTGATATGGCGGGGCGCGTATTCCAAAACGTACCTGCACCACTAAACTTAGAGATCCCTCCGTATACCTTTATTGACGACACTACCATTTTGGTAGGTGAAGAAGAAGGGGTTGCATAATGTCTGTTAATGTAGATAAAGCAGCAAATACGGGCGTTGTGGGTAAAGTTGTTGATTGGATTGATGCTCGTATTCCGATGACTCGCGTCTGGAATATGCACATTGCTCAATACCCAGCGCCAAAAAACTTTAACTTCTGGTATTTGTTTGGTTCACTCGCCATTCTAGTACTGGTAAACCAGATTGTAACGGGTATCTGGCTAACCATGAACTTTGTGCCTTCTGCTGAAGGTGCATTTGCATCAGTAGAATACATCATGCGTGATGTTGAATATGGTTGGTTATTGCGATACCTACACTCTACCGGCGCATCCGCATTCTTTATCGTGGTCTATCTTCACATGTTCCGCGGTATGATCTACGGTTCTTATCAAAAGCCACGTGAATTACTGTGGTTGTTCGGTATGTTTATCTTCCTAGCACTAATGGCTGAAGCTTTCATGGGCTACTTATTACCATGGGGTCAGATGTCTTTCTGGGGTGCTCAGGTAATCATTTCATTATTCGGTGCAATCCCTGTAATTGGTGATGACTTAACGCTTTGGATCCGTGGTGACTACGTTATTTCTGGTGCGACGCTTAACCGCTTCTTTGCACTACACGTTATTGCACTACCATTAGTACTGGTTATCTTAGTATTCCTTCATATTGTTGCACTGCACGAAGTAGGCTCAAACAACCCTGACGGTGTTGAGATCAAGCGCAAGAAAGGCTCTGTAGCTGAGGAAGACAAACCTAAGTTTAAATTCCATGAATACTACACTGATAAAAAAGACATTGTGGATGCAATTCCATTCCACCCTTACTACACAGTAAAAGATGTCTTAGGTGTTGCTGGCTTCTTAATTTTCTTCTGTGCCATTGTGTTCTTTGCACCGGAAATGAATGGTTTCTTCCTTGAAGCACCAAACTTTGAAGCGGCAAACCCGCTTAAAACACCAGAGCACATTTTCCCAGTTTGGTACTTTACGCCATTCTATGCGATCCTTCGTGCTATCCCTGATAAGTTGATTGGTGTAATTGCAATGGGCGCTTCAATCGTAGCATTGGCACTACTGCCTTGGATTGACCGTGGTTCGGTTCGTTCAATTCGCTACCGTTGTGGTTTCCATAAGTTGAACATTGCTCAGTTTGTTGTCACATTCGTTATCCTTGGCTGGATTGGTGCAACACCGCAAACTGACTTTAAAACGCTATTGTCGCAAATCACGACAGTAACTTATTTTATGTTCTTCGTGTTGCTATTCTTCTACAGTAAAAACGAGAAGACGAAGCCACTACCAACGAGGTTGACGAAATGATGAAAAAGCTAGTAATCGGTTTATTCGCATTGTTGCCAACGTTATCGATGGCAGCGGGCCCATCAGTGCCTTTGATGGAAGCAAACAATGACTTAACTGATAAAGCATCTCTACAGCGTGGCGCTAAGTTATTTATGAACTACTGCCTTGGCTGTCACCAAATGCAATATCAGCGTTATGAGCGTACTTTCCGTGACATCGGTATTCCAACTGAAATTGGTCAAGAAACGCTTATTTTCGATGGTTCAAAAGTAGGTAGTCATATTAAAAACTCTATGGCTAAAGATGATGCAGCAAAATGGTTTGGTGCTGCGCCACCTGACTTAACACTTATCTCTCGTGTTAAGTCTCCGGACTACATCTATACTTACTTGAAGTCATTCTATAAAGATGAGTCTCGCCCATTTGGTGTGAACAACGTTGTTTTCCCATTGGTCGGTATGCCTCACGTACTACAAGAGTTACAAGGCTTGCCAACACCGATCACTGAAGAAGTGGAAGAACATGGTCACACAGTGACTAAAGTTGTCGGCACTGAAACAGATGGTACCGGTGAGATGAGTGTTGATGAATATGACCAAGCAGCACGTGACCTTACAAACTTCTTAGCTTATGTAGGTGAGCCTTCTCGCCTAGAATCAGAAGCTATTGGTATTAAGGTTATTGGTTTCTTAGTTATCTTCTTCATCCTGGCATTCTTCTTGAAGAAAGAATACTGGAGAGATGTTCATTAATTTGAATATTCAAAGGTAATTTTTGCAATAGGGGCGTTCGCCCCTTTTGCTGTTTAAAGTGATTTAATTACTTTTAGTTTTTTAATGGAGGTAGGCATGGCCGTTGCTGCCAATAAGCGCCCTGTAATGACACTTTTTTCTGGGTCAAACTGTATGTACAGTCACCAGGTACGTATTGTACTTGCTGAGAAAGGTGTAAGTGTTGATATTCATCAGGCTGAAAAGGACAACTTACCAGAAGCTCTACACGAGATTAACCCGTATGGCACTGTTCCTACGCTAATCGATCGTGAGCTTGGCTTGTACCAAGCGAATATCATTATGGAGTATCTAGACGAGCGCTTCCCGCATCCTCCTCTGATGCCTGTGTATCCAGTAATGCGTGGTCGTAGTCGTTTAATGATGCATCGCATTGAAACTGACTGGTACTCGCTTGCTGAAAAGATCACTGCGGGTGGTGATGAAGCGGCTCAAGCTCGTAAAGAGTTAACTGAAGCGCTGCTAGCTGTAGCACCTATCTTCAATGAAGCACCTTACTTCATGAGTGAAGAGTTCAGCCTAGTTGATTGTTATTTAGCTCCACTACTTTGGCGTTTACCACAGCTTGGTATTGAGCTGAATGGCGCTGGTAGCAAAGAGCTAAAAGAATATATGCTGCGTTTATTTGAGCGTGACTCA
The DNA here is from genome assembly GCF_004208915.1 of Pseudoalteromonas sp. CO342X. Lineage (NCBI taxonomy): Bacteria > Pseudomonadati > Pseudomonadota > Gammaproteobacteria > Alteromonadales > Pseudoalteromonadaceae > Pseudoalteromonas > Pseudoalteromonas sp. CO342X. The sequence goes on along the minus strand of NZ_SGPH01000035.1, from coordinate 243,091 downwards.
TTCCAAGCATCGCTAACGGATGCAGAGCGTGAGATCAGATCGTAATGACGTCTAATCGTCCTTACTTACTACGCGCATTTTACGAGTGGATTGTCGATAACGAATGTACGCCCCATTTAGTGGTGAACGCAGACTTTCCCTCGGTACAGGTTCCAACACAATTTGTGCAGGAAGGGCAAATTGTGTTGAACGTAAGCCCGTCTGCTGTGACGAACTTCTCAATGGACAATCAAGCGCTGAGCTTTAACGCCCGGTTTGGTGGCCAACCAATGCAGGTATACGTGCCTAATGGTGCAGTATTGGCTATTTATGCAAGAGAAAATGGTGAAGGCACGGTATTTACACCTGAAGAAGAAATCTTTGAAGATGAAGAGCTTGATTTGGTAGAAGAGACGGAAGTCTCACAATCGCCAGAGACTAAGCCAGAACCTGAAAAGAAAAAAGGTTCTCACCTTCGAGTGATAAAATAAAAAAACCTGCGGATGCAGGTTTTTTTATGGCTATACGTTATTGTTTAGATGTACTCAAAGGCTTTGATCACACGTTTTACACCATTAATATTTCTGGCGATTTCTACCGCTGAGTTTGCTTCTTGCTTAGAGACTAAGCCCATCAAGAACACTTCGGCATTCTCGGTAACTACCTTAATATTTGCGCCATTGACTTCGTCGGCCGCCAGCAGTTTGGTTTTAACTTTGGAGGTCAGCCAAGTATCATGTGTTTGCGTCGTGATGCCGATGTTTGAGCTTATTCTCAACTGATTATGTACTTGCTTAATCCCTGCAACGTTCTGTAGCGCACGCTCAGCTTCCGTTTTCATTTCTTGATTAGTGACCTGACCAATCATTAATACTACGCCATTAACACTTACAAGCGTGATATTGGCATGATCAGCAAGGCGCTTAATCTCTTTGATAGCAAGTGTACCTTTGATCTCGATATTGTTATCGTCAATTTGTGCACCGATAGTGCGTCTATCATTTGCTGCAGACACCGCACCGGCTGTACCAGCAACTACCGCAGCAGCACACCCTTGTAGTAACAAGATGGCGGCAAGTAAAGAGGTTATTCTCATCATCATACTTCGTCCTGAGGGAATAAAATTGCGTCGATTAGCTCACTTAAACAGTGAGTATTGAATAGTTGTGACTCGATTATCCGGCTTGGGCGTTTACTTGGGATCCGGATCTCTACATCCTGAGGGCCCAACAGGCCGGTAATTTCACCACCATCATCGCCAACTAGCGCGATGACTTTCATATCTCTCGTAAGAGCCGCTTCCACTGCGCCAATAACCGCCTTTTCTTGCCCGTTTATGGCATACGCCACCAGCAAGTCTCCTTGCTGCGCGAATGCGCGTATTTGCTTGGCAAAGCGCTCTCTGGCTTTGCCATTTTCTGGTGACGCCAAATTATATTGCTCATTCGTTAGTGCAATTGCGGGCAGACACGGGCGTTCGGTTTCGTAAAAGTTGCTTAAGATGGTTGCGAAGTGGTGCGCCAACATATGATTACTTGGCGCGCCGCAGCAGATGATTTTATTGCCATTGATCAGGCTCTGAGCCATGGTCATAGCTGCGGTTTCTAGCGCTTTAGGCAATACTTCGCCTGCCGCTATCTGCGCTTGAATTGACTCTGTAAATATAGATTTTATAGATTCTTGCATGCTAAAAAATATTTCTAATCCAGTTTATTTCAGGGGGATCGGCCCCTTGAATGGCAACAAAGTCGACTCTAAGTTGCGTGTTATGCAAATTTTGCTGTGCTAAATAATTATAAATACTACGCTTTAATCTTTGAAGCTTAGTTTTTGATAGTGCGTTAATTGCGCCACCAAAGTGGCTGCTATCGCGATACTTTACTTCAATAAACACTAAGGTTTGCGACTCTCGCATAATGAGATCTATCTCTCCGTATTTACAGAGATAGTTTCTGGTGACGGGGGTTAATCCTTGTTTTACCAAGAATTGCTCCGCAATCACCTCAAAATGCTCGCCCTTACTCCGTGTGTTGCTAAATAGTCCTTTAAACATCCAGATATCCTATCTGATCAAAGAGTCTCCCGCAGGTTTCTCTTGTTGCATAAATAATGGTAGTGGAGGCTGTTCATCTAAGCTCACTAAACGAATTTGTTTATTATGATACTGTGCCCAACTGAGCTTTCGCACAACATCACTGCCACCACGGATGCTGAGTTGGCCGGTTAAGCCATCAAAACTTTTACCCGAGAGCCAAGCCAGTTGGCGCAGCTCGGGGACTAAATTCGTGGCGTCATATGCCATTGCAAACAAGCGCTGCTCTAAGTCGGCCTGCTCAGGCCATAAAGATTGATAGGCATCTCGAAGCGGTGCTTTTTCAACAGCACCCGGTAGCATCCAAGGCTGCTCGGTAAAATAAAGCCCTTCTAAATCGCCCTTATCAGTAACATCAATTTGTTTACTATAACTGCGAGAGCTTGCATATAAAGGGATCCTATCGGCGAATGTACTGACATTGACGTCTAAATAAGGTTTGAGCAGTCTAGTTTCCATTGTATCACCTAAAATATAGATGGCATCAATGTCGCGTCTAGAGCGTGTTTCGCTTTTGACCTCTTTGCGAAATAGACTTTTGATGACGCTAGTGCGTGCTTTGGATGCATCGACCTCTAAAATATCCGTGATGACATCCGCCATGTTGGTACTATTGGTATAATAACCCACTTCTGGTGCGGTCTCACTGTAGCGTTTCCAACCTTGATCAAAATACTCAATTAAACGCTTACCAGAGGCATTCGCTGGAGCCAGTAACATGGGTTTTTTATAGCCTTTAGCAAGAAAGTGCTTCATTGCTTGCTCGACTTCATGCTCAGGGTTAAGCGCAAAAAAGTACTGTTCACTACTGCTAGGCGTAAGCGTTTCGCGTGCATTTAAAAACAAAGTTGGGTAAGCCGCAAAACCTTTATCTGCGAGTAGTTTTTCAACGTTGGATTTTAATAATGGACCAATGACAAAATCGACATTTGCCTCAGCAAGTTGCGTTACTATTTCAGACTCGGATGCCATTTCATCAATGAAGAAGACCTCTTCAATCGTCCCTTCGTCAGTAGCAGCCAAGAAACCATTTTTAAGCGCTGTACCGAGTCGCTCGCTCGCACCTGATTGTGGTAACAACACCGCAAGTCTTTTAACTTGGTAAGGTTCAAGCGCAACCGCGCCTTGTAAATCTTTAGGCAGCAAAGCAACCGCAGGGTGATTAGTAAAACGACGACGCCAATTATTCATGGCTTGGTCGAGCTGGACGCTCGAACCCAAATAAATTTGTTGATATTTAGCCAGTGTTACCCAACCACGTTGTAAAACCGAGCCAGAATCAAAGCGCTCTAGGGCGTAACTTGATAGCTGCTGTAGCGCGAGCCAAATCTCTTCGTTTAGCCCCGCCACCGCTAAGTTATGTTCATTGGCAATATCGGCCGCTTTAAAGTATTCAACCAATGCTTTTTTTGGTAGTTGCTGAGAGGCATAAATACTACCCAGTAAATACTCATACCAAGCTTGGTGTTCAGGGGTGTTGAGCCTACCCTCTAGTGTGTTCAGGATGGCTAACGCATTGGCATACTGCGACAATTCTTTGCGAGCAAGTGCGATGTATAATTTGTTTTGAATATGATCAACACTGGCTTTTGCTTCCATCGCTAAACCAATTTGCTCTAACATTTGCCAGTCTTTTTCTAAGATAGCAGCGTCTCTGGCTGCATATAGCAATTGGATTTTGGCAACGCCTTCTTTAGTCTGCGCCTTTGCAAATAACGACGCGGCATTGTCATCCGATTGGCTAACGGCTTTAGTTGTTTTAGTTTCTTGGGCGGATTTGGTGACATTTGTGCTTGTACTACAAGCGGATAACCCCGACAATATGGCAACTAAAAGCGCTATCTTTTTAAACTGCACAGGCAAACCTTCTTTTTCACGACTGAGTGGATATCTTACTGACTGATATTGGAGAGCTCAATGGCTAATCTTCACAACGAAAACAAAATCGGCACCCTACATATTGTAGCGACACCAATAGGTAATTTAGATGACATCAGTGAACGTGCACTGAAAGTGTTAAGTCAGGTCGATTTAATCGCTGCCGAAGATACGCGCCACACCGGTAAATTATTGAGCCACTTTAGCATTAAAGCAAAAACTTTTGCACTGCATGATCACAACGAGAAGCAAAAAGCGCAGCAAATTTTAGATTGGTTAAACGAAGGTAAAGACATCGCGCTAGTGTCTGATGCGGGGACGCCGCTTATCAGCGATCCAGGCTATGCCGTGGTAAACCTGTGCCGTGAAGCAGGTGCCACAGTGACTCCCGTTCCTGGCGCGTGTGCCGCCATTGCTGCGGTGAGTTGTTCTGGCTTACCAACAGATAAATTCCAATTCGTGGGATTTTCACCTGCAAAAAGCCAAGCACGTCAGCAATTTTTTAAAGATGCAGTCGCGTCTGGCATCACTAGTATCTTGTACGAAAGCACCCACCGCATTATGGCAAGTCTAGAAGATATGAAAATCGCGCTGGGCGAAACACAACAAGTTGTTTTTGCTAAAGAACTGACCAAAACCTATGAAACCTTTTTCAGTGGCACGGTTACCGAGCTCATTGAGTTTTTAACCGCAACGCCTGAAAAGCAAAAAGGTGAACTGGTGTTGATGCTATCTGGTGAACAAAGAGATGAACAAGCATTAACGCCAGAAGCGAAAAAGCTGATTGAGTTACTAGAGCCAGAAATGCCATTGAAAAAGGCCTGCGGCGTAGCAGCTGAATATTTAGGGCTAAAAAAGAATGCTTTGTATAAGGCTATCATTGCTGAACGAGAAGCGTAATACACGCAATTTATCGCGTGCGTTATTGCATTAAAGTGCGTATAATCGCCCGCCTGAGTCAGCCGGATAATCGCTGCCTGTGACGAAAATGATCAGGGGGAGGAAAGTCCGGGCTCCAATGGGCAGGGTGCCAGCTAACGGCTGGGGGGCGTGAGCCTACGACAAGTGCAGCAGAGAGAAGACCGCCTAAGTCCTTCGGGACCGGTAAGGGTGAAAGGGTGCGGTAAGAGCGCACCGGACCACTGGTAACAGTTGGTTGCAAGGTAAACTCCACCCGGAGCAAGACCAAATAGGGTTCCTTATGGTGTGGCCCGCATCGGAACCGGGTAGGTTGCTCGAGCCTAGGAGCGATCCTAGGCCTAGACGAATGATTATCGATCTCCTTCGGGAGTGAACAGAACCCGGCTTATAGGCTGACTCACCCTATTCAAGAGAACCGCTTGATTTGCTGAAGTAAATCGAGTGGTTCTCTCAAACTACCAACTTTTAGTATTAACTTCCTAACTGACTTTGTATCTTTAAACTTAATCACTTTCATCTAACTTTTTGATTTTTGCGCCAATGCACTATTTTGCTAGTATGTAATCATAGTAATAGCAGCGTTAGATTTTGCATAGGCTATTGAGTCGAGTAAGTTAGCTCAATTTTATAAAGTAGGCTTGCTCAATAAAATGGAATAAGAGAGAGAAGTTGTGAGCAGCAACCAAACTAAACAATCAGCCCGAAATATTGTGATTTATATAGAGAGCTATAGCAGGCCGGGTGAAGGTGACAAAGTAGAGTATATTATCGACTTTTGTTGCTATCAAGATGCTCAGGCGGTAGCTCGGTTGTTTGGGCAAGAGTTGATACCTGAAGTGGCAAGGTTTTACCGGCTGACTACTCCACATATGAGACATAGCCGTCTAGCTGCTGGTTCTTTCTATAGCATGCCGTATACCTTTTTTGAGGAGTTTGAATTAGAAAATGAGGAGTTTGAATTAGAAGACGGTGAGGGAAGTGCTTTTGTCGCATACTCACTACGCACACGCTCTCATTTTTCATTCAGTCAGTCAGTATCTCACCGATACGCAATTTATTTCTCCCTCTACTCCTACTCTCCCGTTTATTAAGTTAGAGCGTCAGTGGAATAGTTTGACCGTTGTTAATTGTGGCCAAGGTAATTGGAATGAAGTGCACAGCTCCGAGCATGTCTTAGTTTATGATTTTGGAGCATCTCAACGATATAGTGACAGGCAAGTGAAAGATCTCATTTCTAGAAGAATGCGTGCAATGAATGGTCGTCGCTATACCGTTATCATCAGTCACTGGGATATGGATCATTTTCAAGCGTTAAAGTTTTGCAGCCCCACACAGCTCGCTGATTGTGACGCTGTATTTGGTCCAGATAATATTCCCGATACTTTAGTTTACAGAGATACCATAGAGCACTTAGAGAGTAATAATGTTGCTATTGTATGTTTACGTTCAACAATTTCGCGAAAAGGAAGAGAAATCACGCTCAGCTCGATTTACTCTTCAGCAACGATAGATGTCTACAGAGCTAGCGCCGGCAGCTCAAGAAATCAAACTGGTATCATGTTAGCGATCAAAGGTAAAAATAAAGTGGCTCTACTTACAGGGGATCATCATTATCCGAAGATATTGGACGCGGTAAGCACCTCCTCATTTAGTGATAGGGGAGTGATCCTAGTGACCCCTCACCATGGTGGTGAAGCGGGTTATTTAAGTGTCTCTAGGTGGCAAACTGCTTTTCCAAATATTGAGTGCCCTATATCTGTTGGCGACAATAGTTATGGCCACCCTCAGCAAAACATATCTCGTCTACAGGCTTTAGAAGGGAAAATGCCAAAGCTAACCGTGATAGCTAATGACAATGACATTGAGTATCTACTTTAATTGGTTATACCAGCTAAAACTATAAAACTCACATCTGTAACTCTTTTGATGCAGCACATAAGCAACTCGGATTTTTGTAACTAAACTTACATAAACCCAAGGGGAACTACCCCGAGCGAAGAAATGAGTAAAAGCGATGGCAACAATTACCTTCCATGGGGCTGCGCAAGAAGTTACAGGGTCTTGCCACCTTATTAGCTCGCCTTCATTAGGTGATGTACTACTTGATTGCGGTATGCATCAAGGGATGAGAGCAAAGCACCTTATCTCGCGTGAGCAATTTGAATTTAATCCAAATAGTATTGATATGGTTATTCTCTCCCATGCGCACTTGGACCATTCGGGTAGGCTGCCTTACTTATTACATGATGGCTTTACAGGCCCAATCTATTGCACAGAGGCGACGTCGCAATTGTTGCCCATTATGCTATTTGATGCGTTAAGTTTATACGAAAATGATTTGCGTAGAGAAAACAGAAAGCGTGCGCGTAAGGGGCTCGATGATATTCCCGCACAGTACACGAAAGAAGATGTACTGGATGTATTGGACTGTCTCAAGCCTATTGCTTATCAGCAAGAAGTAAAAATTGCAAAAGTCGCGAGTGTGCGCTTTCACGATGCTGGGCACATTCTTGGCTCGGCAATCACAGAGCTAACCTTTGATGAGCAAGGGAAACAGAAAAAGGTGGTTTTTTCGGGTGATCTTGGTAATAAAGATACACTGTTGATGAATGATCCTACGTTGCTAGAACAAGCTGATATTGTATTAATGGAAGGTACCTATGGGGACCGTGAACATAAGTCTTTAGGTGATACACAAACTCAACTAAAAGGCATTTTGGACGATGCGTTTGCACGCGGTGGTAATGTGATGATCCCCGCGTTTGCAGTGGGCAGAGCGCAGGAACTATTGCTTTATCTAGGTAAGTTACAGCACGCCGGTGAGCTTGATAATTGGCAAGTTTTTCTCGATAGTCCAATGGCTATTAAGGTCACTGAAGTATACGATCAGTGGCTCCCGACTTTGGATTGTGAAGGCGTTAAAAAACTTCATACCGGAGAGCAAAGCTTACTCAAGAATTTCTTATCTACATTGCATTTGATGGTAGATGCCGAAGACTCAATGGCAATCAACAAAATAAGCGGCGGGGCATTAATCATCGCGGGTAGTGGAATGTGCACAGGTGGGCGGATCACGCATCATTTTAAACATCGCATTTGGGATAGTCGCAATACCATCATCTTTGTCGGATATCAGGCCAAAGGCACCTTAGGAAGGATATTGGTTGACGGCGCCCAACACATCAAATTATTTGGCGATGATATTATAGTGAAAGCAAATATCGAAACACTAAACGGCTTTTCAGCACATGCCGGGCAAGCGGCATTGATTGAATGGGTTAGCCATTTTAAAAGTTGTCCTAAAGTGATACTTGTTCACGGTGAACCCGACGCATTGGAAGGACTAGCAGAAGCGCTTAAGCTGCAACATAACATTCAGGCTGAAATTCCCGTATTGGGGGAAACAATAGAGTTTTAGCGGCTATCTGCTAAAAATAGTTATATAACTAACGACACAATAATAAGTGATAGCAAATAGTAGTATGTGTCATTGCAGTGCCAACTAATGAGATTTTGAGTTTGAGACTTTGCTTTATCTTATATTTATTCAGTGTTTTAGCTTGTACTCTTGGTAGTGCAAAAGCGCGCGCGTCAGATAAGCCATTAGCACCTTATCTGGAGTCTAACACTGGCCCCTAAAACAATGCTTAATACTGGCGGTGAGCCGGATGGCTATGCGGTAAAGGTGTTGCAAACATTAGTTCAGCGACTTGATTGGCCGATAAAGATTGAATATTTTCCGTGGCCCAGAGTGTCATACATGGCGCAAAAGGGCTGTGTAATATTGTCTTGACGGTACTTATGCGGCGAGGTTACGCAAGTTATATGGTTTTTCAAAATCAGCCCATCCTAAATCAAAAAACGTGATCATAGTCAGAAAAGATAGCACCATCACATTTGACGGAAACAAAGCGATTGATGACGAGTATCAGCGTACGCGTCAACACTTAGCGAAGCATATCCAATTAACCAATACGTCCCAAAGTAGTTTGCAAATGTTGCTATTAGGGCGGGTTGATGCTGTATTTGAAAATGATTTAACTGCAATTATGGAGTTAAAAGCCCTATATCACGTTACCCAAGTTTGGGCGTTTGGCCGAACGAGCAAATGAGTTTGATGCCGCGATGCTCTCTTTTAAACAAACAGCAGCGTTTAAACAAATACAGCAACAATACCTTGCCGTTGAAAGAGAATGATCGTGCTGTATGCCTCATTATTCAACTGTTCACCGAAATCCCCTGATGTGTTCGTCAAATTCACTATTTCTTTATCTTTTTCACTATTTTGTTTTTATGTAGGCTTAACTGGAAGCAATAATTTTTAATTAAACTATTGAAAATAAAGTGAATTCTGTTTTGGCATAAGACTTGAAAATAACTAACCATCTCTTAATGTAAATGAACGATGGAACAATCATGTACAAGAACAACAAAGTTTTACTATCAACCGTGTTATGGTTTGGCACGCTTTTATGGTCGGCATTATTTTCATCCTTGGTGAAGGCTGAGTCGGTAGACAAGCTGATCAAAACCCTCATGAAAGAAAGGCATATTCCCGGATTACAGTTAGCCGTAGTTAAAGACGATAAAATTATTAAGCAAGGAAGTTATGGTTTTGCAGACTTACAGCATCAAGTGCCTGTGACTGAGCAGACGTTATTTCCGATTAATTCGATGACAAAGGCGTTTACCGGTGTTGCGATTGTACAGTTAGCTGAGCAAGGTTATCTAAACATTGACGATGAAATTGGTAAACACTTACCTGATTTACCTAAAGCTTGGCTGCAACTCAAAATTAATCAATTAATGGGTCACACCACAGGTCTGCCGCCGATCCTGGCATCAAATTATGCCCTAGAAACCATTGTACCGAATGATGCGGAAGCCTCATGGCAAGCTGTGCAAAAGCAGCCTCTTCAATTTACACCTAACTCGCGTTTTAGTTATAACCAAACCGGCTATGTGATTTTGGGTAAAGTCATTGATAAATATGCACCTGAAGGGTTTCCTGCTTTTATCACCAAGATGCAGTTAGCACGTGCTAACATGCCGCAAACTGCGCAGGCAGGTTTTGATTATCTTGAACTTATGGTGCCAAATCAGGCTCGCCAATATATTCATTTAGGTGAGGGGAATTACAAAAACTTTTACGGCGAATTCCCTTATATGTTGAGAACCGCAGCGGGAATGAGTTCAACCGCAACGGAACTAGCTAACTATGTTGTATCACTACAACAAGGCGAGTTGGTTAAAGAGTTAGATATGCTATGGACGCCAGTAAAGCTTAACAATGGCCGTACTGAAGCCTTTAACAACAAAGAAAACGGCTATGCTATGGGCTGGCAAGTGATCCAACGTAAATATCACCCAGCAATTAGCGCAAGTGGTGGGAATGCGACTACAGTGATCACTTACCCTGAAGACAAGCTTTCTGTGGTTGTACTCACCAACCTTTTAGGCGGGTTACCCATTGAGTTTGTTGATGACATTGCCGCGTATTATATTCCCAACTTTAACGACGCTAGTAAGCAAAAGACCTATCAGCCGATGGTGTACTTAAAGCAGTTTACAGATAAACATGGCTTTACCGACTTTGCGACTACGTTTGCAAAAGCGCAGCAAGATATCGGTGTAATGTATGACTTAGAGATCTTGGTGGAGTGGGGCAATAAGCTTGTTGAAGATGGTCAAGTTAATAATGGTATCGAAATCTTTAAATTTGCGCTGACACAAAATAACGAGCAGCCATATTACCATAACAGCATCGCGCAAGCGTATGAGTTAAATAAGCAGTATGCACAAGCACTTGAGCATTATCAGCAGTTACTTGCGATAAACCCAAACAGTCAGTTCGCAAAAAATAAAGTAGCGGTAGTGAAGGAGTATCTTTAACTTACCATAAGACTGTGAAGGCAGTCTAAGCAAATCGAAAGCCGCAAGTTCAATTACTTGCGGCTTTTTAGTAAATAACCTGAGGTTTGGATAAGAAATTATCCAAACCTCAGGTTATTTACTATTGGCAATAAATTGCTGTCTATACTTAACGAAGTATTAGAAGCTACGGTATACTACGCAATCACCTATTTGAGCTATGTACTGCTATGGACATAACTAGTACAGGTCATTGATAGTAAACCTGATTGAGAAAGTCATACCATGAGCCAACAACCTACTCCACCCTTAGAGCCACAAACACCGAACCACTGCGTTGATGCCTTTCGCCGCTTTAGCGTTGCACCCATGTTAGATTGGACGGATCGACATTGCAGAACCTTTCACCGTAAGCTGACTAAACATGCGGTGCTTTATACTGAGATGATCACTACAGGTGCGATTATTTTTGGTAAAGGGGATTATTTGGCATTTGGTGCGCATGAGTTACCAGTGGCGTTGCAGTTGGGGGGCTCTGATCCTAAGGCGTTGGCAGAGTGTGCTAAGCGTGCTGAGCAATATGGCTACAGTGAGGTAAACCTAAACGTGGGTTGCCCGTCAGATCGCGTGCAAAATGGGCGCTTTGGTGCGTGTTTAATGGCTGAGCCTCAGCTCGTTGCTGATTGTGTGGCGGCGATGAAGGCAGAAGTGAATATTCCGGTAACGGTAAAAACGCGCATTGGTATTGATGAACAAGATTCCTATGAGTTTCTTACAGCGTTGATTGAAGCCTCGCAGGCGGTGGGCTGTGATGACTTTATCATTCATGCCCGTAAAGCATGGTTGCAAGGCTTAAGCCCGAAAGAAAATCGTGAGATCCCACCATTAGATTATCCTCGCGTTTATCAATTAAAGAAAGACTATCCAGATCTGCATATCAGTATTAATGGTGGTGTTAAAACTCTTGAGGAATGCCAGCATCATTTGGCTCACCTTGACGGCGTAATGGTTGGCCGTGAAGCCTACAGCAACCCGTTTATGTTGTCGCAGGTTGATGAGCTATTGTATGGCGAAGCTGCGTTTACGCAAACTCGCCATCAAGTCGTAAGAAGCATGTATGACTACTTTGAAAGTGAAATGTCGAATGGTGCAAACTTTTGGCATATTGCGCGTCACATGTTGGGTATTTTTCAAAATCAGCCCGGAGCGAGAGGATTCCGTCGTCACTTATCAGAAAATGGTCACAAAAAAGAGGCTGGCATAGAGGTGATGGAAAAGGCGCTGTCTTTTGTACCTGAAGCGTAAAATATATTGCTCCAATCCTGTGTGTGAAAAAGACGATTTTATCGTCTTTTTCACTATTTAATGTATCTCAATAAATTTATTTTTCTTTTCAAAAAACCTTAACTCAATGATTTAATTTTGTTTTTATTTTTGGCACGGCTCTTGGAATAGTCTAACTATATTATAAAAGGAGCCGAACAATGACCATCATCAACAGAATTGAAGATCTTATCAAAGCAGAACTTAACGCGTTACTAGACAAAGCCGAAGACCCACAAAAAATGGCAACTCAGTTAGTGCGTGATTTAGAAGAAGCGCTATCTGATTGTCGTGCAACGGCAGCAGAGCTTATTTGCCAACAAAAAGTAGCGCAGCGCCAAGTTGAGCAAGCAAATAAAGCTGCGACAACGTGGCAAAGTAAAGCCGAACATGCCCTTGAAAAAGGTCGTGAAGATCTTGCCCGCTCAGCCCTTGAGCAAAAGCAGCGAGAAACCGAAAAAGCGCAAGAAGCACAGCAAAAAATTGATGATCTAACGCCTGCTCTTGAAAAACTCAGCGCAGATGCGGACAAGTTGCAAAGCAAAATTCAGCAATTAAAGGCAAAAGAAAAGGCCATGTTGCGCCGCTTGGAAGCTGGTAAGGCAAGGTTAACCATCAAACAAACGCTGAATAGTGACGAGATGCGCTCTGCAACGCGCAAGTTCGACGAGTTAGAGCGTAAGGTGGCGCGCCTTGAAGCTGAAGTCGAATCCTATGACTTAGGGCAGCCTGATGTATGGCAGCGCTTTGAAGATGAACAAAAGCAACAACAAATTGACGATGAATTAGCCCAACTGAAGCAAAAAATGGCGAGCTAGGCTCGCCCACTGCAACGAACTGAGCAATCAAAGCGAAAGGGGATAAAGATGAAAAATAGATATCAATCAACACTGTCTCAAATGAATAGTTCAAAGAAAATTGGTGGCGTATGTGCGCAACTAGCACAACGTTTTGATATGCCAATTTGGTTAACGCGTTTACTAACGGTATTGCTGTTTTTTAAGTTTCCAATGTTAGTGTTATTGGCGTATGGCGTCGCTTGGTTTGCAATGCCAAAAGCGCAATACGAAAACTAAGTAACGGCGACGAGGTAGGCACTATGAAAGTCGTGGCCGGTATATTATTAGCGCTGGTATTTTTATTGGCGCTATCTTGGGTGTCGCTGCCACTAATATGGTTAGACATCAGCGATCTGCAACTCGATATGGGATTTGACCTAGGTTGGTTTGGCTTTGAAATACTCACGTTGTTATTTGCAATTGTAGCGCTGGCGGTGCTAGGAGCACTCTTGAGCGCAGGTATTTTAGGGTTGCTCCTTATTGTGTTCATTGGGCTAGTAATGACATTGCTATTTAATTCGCTGATAGTGCTATTTCCACTCATCTGTATTATTGCAATTGTGTGGTTAGTGGTAGACAAATCTGCTCAAGCAAAAGTTTGAGCAGTGGGTTTTTGTTGGCGATAGGAGATAAAAAACACGCTAAATTGGGATCTGTGATATAGTTATTTGCAGTTATAAATCCAAGGAAAGCCAACATGAAATCAAGTGTAATCAAAACCTTAATTTTTGCTTTATCAACTTTTATCGGCTTTAACGCTTCAGCTCATCAAGGGCATGAACATGGTGAACATCATCATGGTTCGGAGCAACTTTCTGTTCACAACGCAACCGTGCGTACTTTTTTACCGGCAGCACCTTCAACTGCAGGTTATCTCGTTATTGAAAATCCAACGCAGCAAAATAAAGTGTTGATTAAGGCTTCGCTTGAAGGCGTTAAGCGTGTTGAAATTCACGAGCATGTTCATAAAGAAGACATGATGAAAATGCAACGTGTTGACGAGCTAGCTATTCCTGCGGGTAAATCAGTGACATTCCAGCCTGGTGGTTATCACTTAATGGTGTTTGAACCAGTAGAAACATTAAAAGTCGGTGAGAAGCGTAAGCTTACGCTATATTTTGCTGATGGCGATAGGATCTTCACCATGGCGGAAGTCATCGCACTTGCAGACATGTTTGGTGGCAAAGAAAAATCAAACGCCGGACATCACTCTCATCACTAAAAACAGTGAGGTATTAAATGGGAAATCATACGGGAAAAATCATCTCTGGCATTATCGCTGTCATACTTCTGGGTTATGTTATAGCCGTGTATTGGAGTGTGGAACCAGAGCAATTTGACGTCGTCGCGGCAGCAAAAGCGGATGCGCAGAAAAATGGCAATACATTAGTCACTGGGTACGTGACGACACATACCTTGATTAAAGTGACGGATACGCTTTTAAATAAGCCAGGTGGTTACTTGTCGAACGACATGATGCCACCAAGCGTAATGATGGATAACATGCTTGCTTGGGAGTACGGTGTGCTTGAGATGACACGAGATCTTACACTTTCGATGCGTAAAGATTTTAGTCGTTCACAATCTCAATCGACTGAACACCCAAGTTTAAAGCTAGCCCAACCACAGTTTAATATCAGTTCAACAGCGTGGATGTGGCCAAGTGCTGAAGGTGAATATCAAAAAGGCAATGATTTACTACGTCAGTATTTGACTCAAATCTCTGATAATAGTAACCGCGACAGCCAGTTTTATGCGCGTGCTGATAACTTGAGAGCTTGGCTAAAAGAGGCTGAAAAGCGCATGGGTAGCTTAAGTCAAAGATTAAGCGCAAGCGTAGGGCAAGATAGATTAAACACCGATTTAGCTGGAGATTCGGCAGCCGATCAAGCAACCATGACGCCAAGCCATAATATGGTGAAAACCTCTTGGTGGCTGATTGATGATGTATTTTATGAAGCCAGAGGCGCCACGTGGGCGTTACTACACTATATGAAAGCGGTAGAGCATGACTTTAGACCTGTGCTTGAAAAGAAAAATGCACTTGTCAGCCTACAGCAGATCATCAGAGAGTTAGAGGCGACTCAAGAGACGGTGTGGAGCCCTATGGTATTAAATGGCAGTGGCTTTGGCTTGGTAGCGAACCATTCTCTGGTCATGGCAAATTATATTTCGCGAGCCAATGCGGCTCTCATCGAACTTAGTGAACTTTTAGCGCAAGGATAACATCATGAAAAAACACTTTTTAGCAGCGGCATTATCTCTCGCTTGCTTAGCACCTGCTGCACACGCAGATACGGTACTCGGGCTTTATGTCGGTGCAGAAGGGTGGGATACCGAAACCGAAGGTAGCTTTGCTGAAAAAGGCAATATGCAAACCTTTAACTTTGACGATGAAACTTTTACGAGTTTCTATGCTGCACTTGAGCATCCCGTGCCGCTAGTACCAAATATCAAGTTACGCTATACCGAGCTTGAGCTAAATGGTCAAACGACGTTAACAGAGTCTTTTGACTTTGGTGGCCAAGTTTATACGGTAGGTACTGATGCGACAACAAACGCAGATCTAAACCACATTGACTACACATTGTATTATGAAGTGCTAGACAATGACTTGTTGACGTTAGACTTTGGTGTGAACTTTAAGCAGTTTGACGGTTCTATCATGGTAACTGGTACTGCAAATGGCCAAACTCGCACAGAAGAAGTTGAATTCTCAGGCTTTGTTCCTCTAGGTTATTTGCGCGGTGAAGTGGGTTTACCACTTACAGGGCTAAGTGTTTTTGCCGAAGGCAGCATGCTTGCAATTGATGACAGCAAAATCCAAGATTATCAAATTGGTATCGCTTATGAGTTTATCGACAATATGGCTGTTGATGTTGCGGTAAAAGTGGGTTACCGCTCTATGGTACTTGAGCTAGATGATATTGACGATATCTACACAGATCTGGATGTCTCTGGTCCATTTGCAGGGATCCAACTACACTTCTAAGATAGTCTAGTTTACTCCTTTAGCGGCTTGGTACGAGTGATCGACCAAGCTGTTTTTGTTTGGTAAATAGAATAGTTTCTTTATCTCTCTTCCCACTCGAGAGAAAACTCGCTTTCAAAGGCCTTTTCTACAAGTTGTTTGTATTGTTTATTTATCGGGCTTTGGAGTAATTTTTTTAGCTCGTCTCCGGTTTGCGTCAGCTTGTAATAACTCAGCACCAAGTCATTGGATTTGGCCGTTAAGGTCATTTTTTTACGCAGATACACCAGCTGCATTGACTGTCCTTTTTGTAGCGATGCGGACTCAATTTCTTGCCGGTAAAGGATATTAATATCCATCAGCGTAAGTATATTTGGGAAGTTCAGCCCAGCTTGGCTTAAGTTGATGGATTCAGTGCTGCCTTTACGTAACAAATCAAAAATAGATGGCTTTTTATAGTAGCCATGAAGAATAAGGTAGCTGTCTTCTTTTTCTAAGTAGCCGCACAGTGGAGCACATCTTTGTAACGCGGTTGCTTCACGTTGGGTCATCATTTTTAGGGTTTGCAAACTTTTAATTGAAAAAGTGCCGGGTGTAATACTTTCACCCACTAATATCTTTGCCCACAACTTTTGCATAGAGTGATTGGCAATGTCTTCTGCAAGGGTGATGAAGTGCTCCAACCAATCGGGATCGGGGCGACCTCGGGCAGTAACCTCGGGGCATAATGTAAGCGCCATGCCCATAATGGCCTCAAGGTTTTGCTGGCGCTGGATTTTGATTAATTGTTGGCGCTTTAGAGCACGTTTTAGTGTGCCATGTTGAGTTCGCACCGTGTACTGGTTGTCTTTATTTTTATCAGACTGATAACGGTCATTTTGAGTGACAAGCGGTGTGATCCGTTTCACCATGGGGTAGCCGAGCTTTTCTTCAATCGAAAGCGCTAAAGCCGACTTTACTTGTGCATTTTTGACTGCCATATCAAGCTCGTAGTTTATACAGTGTGTGCATATGGTTCACTGCAGAGTTAGTTAGTTGCTGTAAATACTGCTGCATAAAAAGTGCGATAAAACTGCCAATAAACGGCGTATTAGCTCTTCCTTCAATCGTGATGGTCAGTTGTTTATCGGCCTGAGCAGTCAACAAATTAAGGCTAATTTTGGCTAAATGTTCATCGTCTACATGTAATGACAGCTCTAAACTCTGTTCGTTGATTTTGGTGATGGTCATTTCTGCTTCTCCCCAAGGATGCACTAACACTGCTGAACCACCCACTCGTTGCTTTTTTGGCAAAATACGAAAGTGGATGTCTTCGGTTGCTTGCCAATTAAATAATGCTGGCCAATGGGATAATACCAATGGAGAGAGTGTTGTGTTATTTGCAGAAATATCGGTGCTTTTTACCACTTTATAATGGTGTGGCATCGCTAAACCAGCAATCACAATGACAAGTGCCAAAATCATCAGCATTCTAATAGGAGTAGATAAACGTTTGATACAGAATCCTCTTTGGTAAAAAGTATGCTAAATCATCTATTTTGTTCTATGCTCGACTATAATATTTCATGTATGTTAATCAAACAGAACTGTAATAGTAAAAATGTACCATATTTTGTAAGATGGTAAACACTGGAGTGAATCAGTGCCTATAATTAAAGAGTAGTGCGGATTTAAAGGGTAAAACATGGCACCTGAGCAAGAAGATTATTTGTTTGCAGAGCACGAAGAAGTTACTCAAGAAGAAGAAACGACAAGTGCTTTTTGGGATGTCTTAGTCGTTGATGATGATCCAGAGATCCATTCTGTTACTAAACTTGCGCTGTCTAATTTAGAGTTTTGGGGCAAAAAGCTCAGGTTTTTTCATGCCTATTCTGGCAAAGAAGCCATTGAGATTTTAAAAGAACAAAATAATATCAGTATCCTTTTACTCGATGTGGTGATGGAAACCGATGATGCTGGTCTTAATGTCGTGCGTCGAGTGCGCGAAGAGATCAAAAATATGGCAGTACGTATTATTATGCGTACAGGTCAACCGGGTTATGCACCGGAAGAAAAGATCATTCGTGAGTTCGACATTAACGATTATAAAATGAAGACAGAACTCACCCGCAGCAAACTGGTTACTTCTTTACTTACCGCTATCCGTTCTTATCAACAAATTTGTGAGCTCGAAGCGCAAAGCCACGCACTAGAGCAGATCCTTTCAGCTTCTCGCGCCATACTCGGTCATACCGATATGGGCTCCTTTGCAGCAGCGGTCGTTGCCCAATTGGCAAATATTTTAGACGCGTCAGGCGAAGGCTTAGTGAGTGGTTACCTAGATGATGATATGCATTTAAGGGTGTTTGGCGGTAGTGAGCAGTACCGTGAATTCTTTGGTCATGGTATAGAGCAGCTTGATAATGGTCGTGTCATCATGCAAGTACAAAACTGTATTGATACCGAATCCCACCAATCTACCGCACATGACATTACCTTCTTACTTGAAAGCAAAAACAAAAAAGCAGCCATTTATTTAGAGCTAGAGGCTGAGCCATCGGAAGCGCAATTGAAGTTTGCTGAGATATTCCTAACGAACGTTGGTGTTGGTCTTGATAATATTAAGCTATTCAATGAATTACGTGAGGTTGCTTACAAAGATAATCTCACCAAACTGCCTAATCGCGCTAATTTTATCGAGAAAATAGAGTCGTACTTTAACCAACAACAGTCGCTCGTTTTTATTCTTGTTGATATTGCTCAATTTTCTGACATCAATAACGGTTTAGGCCAAGAAGTTGGGAACTTGTTGTTATTAGGAGTTGCTGAGCGAATTAGTATTGAGTTTCCTGAGGCCCAGTTAATTTCACGTATAGGTGCGGATGTGTTTGGCTTTTTAATGCCAGAGTCGCAGTTTGATGAAGAGTCTTTTATTGATAACTTGTGCGTGCCCTACCATGTCGGGGAGCATTTGTTGACTATGCACTTTCATATTGGAGTGTGCCGTCAAGAAGACTTTCAACCGCAAGGAATAGAGACCTTAAAACTTGCGTATATTGCGCTTAACCAAGCAAAACAGTCGAGTATTCCACTGGATTGGTATACCCCAGATTTAGAAGAAAAAATGGCTTGGAAGCTGGGGTTAATAAGACAGCTCAGGCAAGATTTTGAGATGAAAAAACTCGAGGTCTGGTATCAGCCTCAGTTTTCTATTGCTGATCGCAAGGTGATTGGGTGTGAGGCTTTGTTGCGTTGGCCTTCAGGAAACGGGAATTATATTTCCCCTGCGATTTTTGTTCCGCTTGCGGAAAATGCGGGGCTTATTGTCGAAATTGGCCAATGGGTACTAGAACAAGCCTGTCAGTTGCAGGCAACGTTGCAGCAACAGGGATTCGGTGAGCTTAGTATTGCTGTTAACGTCTCTGTGCCGCAGTTTAAGGTGCCAAACTATGCACAGCAGGTTAAAGATACGATTTTGTCGTTTAATGTGGAGCCTAAGCATATTGAGCTTGAAGTGACAGAAAGTGTAGTCATGGATGAGGTAAATTCAGTGATCAATACACTCCAAGAGTTACAAGAATTTGGTGTTGAGGTGGCCATTGATGACTTTGGTACTGGATTTTCTTCTTTGAGCTATTTGCAAAAACTTCCTTTAGCACGGCTTAAAATCGACCGTGCTTTTGTCAAAGATATTCCTCATGATGACAGCGGTGCAATTGCCGATCTTGTCATCTCTTTAGGTCAGCATCTTGGCCTAAAAACAATTGCGGAAGGTGTTGAGACAGAAGAGCAAATGACGGTGCTACAAAAGCTTGGCTGCGATGAGGTACAGGGATTTTTATTAGCAAAGCCAATGCCTGAGCGAGACTTGCTTGAATTTTTAGAGTCAAATTAGACAATTGTGTTGTTAAAATCGGTGCAATTGCTTTTCTTTGTAATGTTGATTAGACTAAAGTTTGAACACTCCGTTCTTAAATGTACTTAGGTACTTTGTATTATCAATAATAAAGGATTTGCTATGAAAATCGCAGGAGTTTGTGTTGTCCTATTGGTGCTTCTGACGGGTTGTAATTCAACGACCGAGTCGGCAAAAAACAATAATGAGAGCACGATAGCTAAGAATCAAGATGATTTATACTGTAAGCAAGATATCATCACTGGTAGTAAGTTTACAAAACGAAGATGTCGTACTAAAGACCAGATCGAGCATGATCGACGTGCGGCGAAAGACATGCTTAACCGACAGCAGAGTACTGTTGGCGTTCAGGGCGGTCAGTAAATTTCGCTTTGTTAGACTAGCACGAGCAGTCTAATTATTTGCTCTAATTGAGGAAACGGTTGCGAATTGCGCTGAAAACTCCTCTTTTAGAGCAATTACCTTTCTTTCTCTCAAGTTTAAATTACGCTTTATCTTTCCTGACTATCTCCACTTATTTAACCTGAGGTTTGGATAAGGAATGAGCTAACTCATTGTTTTTAATAACACATTAAATTATCCCCCTTATCTAGCCAGACAGTTTTAGGGATAACAAGGCGAATTTATGCACCAATAGCTGGCTATTGGAAGTGAATTCAACGCAGTTAGCGCTAAAACTGGCTGCTAGAAAGGCATTAATTATCCGAAGCTCAGGTTATTTAATTGTGATTACGATGTATGAACGTTAGCGGTGATAGATATTATTGTGTGCATGGTATCTCATGTTTTAATACCAAATAGTCTTAATACCCACTCGATGTGAGAGAAAAATCTGACGCTAACTGCGTTAAAAACTTCTTTTTTAGAACAACTAGGTGCCTTGCTGCTAGCTGGATGCGGAGCAAGCGACAAGACTTTCTAACCTCAAAAATAGCTCACCTTATTAAAAAGCTTTGATGTCAGATGAGTAGTTAATAGATATTTGCCCTCTAGGCATCATGATTAAGCAGTGGTGTGAGAGTGACGTTAAACTAAAAAAGCCCCCGCAGCTTTAAACTTGCGGGGGCTCATAGTTACGACTAAATCTTGCGGGCTTTAGACTACAGTCTAAATGTGAAACCTGCGAAGATATAGCGACCCAAAGAATCATAGAAACCAGGGTAAGTGTTACCATTTGCTGGGCCTGCAGGACCATTTGGTACTAGTGGAGCGGTATTATCAAAGATATTATTTACACCACCGCGGAATTGCAGGTTATCAGAAGCATTCCATGTTACTGCAATATCAACGTAGTCACGCGCAGTCATTGGAACTGGTCCATCGATTACTTGACCGTCGTCATTTCGTGCGAATTCCTTCACTTCACTTACATAACGGTAGGTTGCTGTAACGTTTGCATCCCAAGGTGTTACCCAAGTTGTTGAGAAGTTTGACTTAAAGTCAGGAACTGGGTATTCACATACCGCTCTATCCCAACGACCAGCACAATCGTCAATATCACCACCTGGTAAGTTTTGCGTTGCAAACTTATCTAGCCATGTACCGATTAGCTTGAAGCGTAAAAGACCCATATCATCAGGTAGGTTATAACGGTAAGATGCATCAAAATCGATACCGCTTGTTTCTACGCTACCAATGTTGGTATCAATCGCAGTGATCGCATCCTGGCCTAGCCACAATGAGCCTGTTGGACCACGGTTAATCAGTCCACAGAACTCGTCGTTACCATTAATCGCACACTGATTGAAGATTGTTGCTTCAGGGATTTCTTGAATTGCGTCTTCAACAGTAATGTCGAAGTAGTCAATCGCAATGTCTAAACCTTCAATGGCTTCAGGAGATAATAGAATACCAAACGAGATAGTATCTGATTTCTCAGGCTCTAGGTCTGGGTTACCACCAGTGATACTATTGTATTGACCTGCTGGGTTGATTAGTGCGTTAGAACCATATTTAGATGGATCAAGACCTGTTCTGGCACACTGCTCAACAGTTAAAGTTGGATTCGCGCCACCACATGGATCTTCCCAGTTAAACAAACCTAAACCAGCAGATCTGAATAGGTCACGTACGTTACCAGCACGCACTGCGCGTTGGAAGCTTGTTCTCAAACCAAGTTGGTCATTAACGCGGATATCAAACGCACCTTTATAGGTGTTAGTTGTTTTATCCGTTGAATAATCAGAGTAGCGGTAAGCTAACTCTAAAGTAATATAATCAGCAAATTCAGAGTCTTCAACTAAAGGTACGTTAAATTCAGTAAAGAATTCATTGACGTCAAATTCACCACTTACGCCAAGAACTGGACCACCTTGACCTGCACCGTCACCCGACTGGAAGCCTTGATCCGGATTGAAGTCTAGCGACTCTTTTCTGTGCTCAAGACCAAATACCACGCCCACACCAGTGGAAGTCCCAGGTACTACAACACCGTACTCAGTAAGGTCACCAGTAACATAACCACTAATTTGTTTTGTTCTCGTGTCACCACGAGCAAATAGAGGCATAGTTAGATAGTCGATTTGCTCTTGAGTGATGTTCGCTGGATCGAAAATATTCCAAGGAATACAGGTTGGATCGCTACCATCTACAACTGACTTACATACCACGTTACCTTCATCATCTGTTGTTGCTTGTAATGAACGAATGATTCTGGTTGTAGACATGTCGTTTTGGTAAGTCTGAGCATATGATACGTTACCAAAGTTCATATACGCATCATAACTCCAGTTGTCATCGATTTCACCGCGAACACCTAGTACAAAACGAGTTGAGGTATGGCGAATATCGTCTTGACGAGGGCCACCTTCAACATTACGTTTACCGATGAAAGCACCCTTAACAACACCATCTGTTGCAACACCGTCAGGTCCGCAAAGCGTATTTCTTTGTGAAGCTGAAAGTAGTGGGTTATCACAGCTAATATCAACTTGATTCAGGAATGAACCAGAAGGTGCGATCTGAGCCACTGTGCGGTTGTCCATGTAGTTAAACTCAGCATAAAACGTATGGCTGTCGTTAAAATCATAGTGACCTAGTAAACCAAATGTTTTACGTTTGTCTGGACGTTGGAAATAGTTTAGTGGGCCGTAGTTGTATACTGTGCCAGCTGTAGGAACTAGATCGGTACCAGATACTTTGTAGTCATAGGTATCGAAATCGGTAATACGGCCATCTGGAATTGTTCCTGAACCACCACAGACACGTGTACCTGTCGCGTTTATATTCATAGCACAAGCACTGTAGTCACGGTTATCCTGTGTCACCTCTTCGATATCACGCCAAGTCGCGTAACCTGTGATGTTAGCACGGCCATCTGCAGAGTTTGCACCAAAAGTCAGAGAGATATCATGGGTGTCGCCATCCCATTGACTTCCGTCAGGTACCGGGAAGCCTCTATCTTTTAGTGCTCGTTGCATGTCTTTGTGGTCGTTATCATGTTGATAAACACTACCTTGATACTCAACTTGGAAGCCTTCAAAGTCGTCTTTCATGATAAAGTTTACAACACCAGCAACAGCGTCTGAGCCGTATGTTGCTGACGAACCACCAGTTAACACATCGACACGATCAACTAAAGCTGCTGGGATTTGGTTAAGGTCAGCACCGATACCACCAGCAACAGGAGAACCAGAAGGCAAGCGACGTCCATTAACGAGTACCAATGTACGTTCTGTGCCTAAGTTACGAAGGTTTACTGTTGCGGTACCTGTAGCTCCATTTGCTTGGCCTGAAGTTTGGTCAGCAAAGATTGCAGGCATATCGTTGAGTAGATCTTCTACCCTAGTAATACCTGCAACTTTAATGTCTTCGGCCGTAACACTTGTTACAGGGCTCGCACCGGTCATGGCAGCTCGCTTGATACGAGTACCAGTAACCTCAATTCGTTCTACGCTATTAGTAGCGTTGGCATCTGTTTCTTCAGCGTGGGCGATACCTGATACGCCTGCAGTCAGCGTTGAACAAGCCAGTAGAGATAGCCTGATCGTTGCTGATAGGTTAGAAAGTTTCATCTTATTTCCTTATTTATTTATTTATTAGCAGAGTAGGAAAATGTTCCTGCAACATAGAACTTACAACGCATCTACTGAAAGTTCAATGGTTCGTTTGTAAAACCGTCAAATGTAATGGAGATATGAGCTTTTTTATAACGAAATTATACGGATGAAAGTTGAAACAAAACATTTCTAGATAAAAGTAAAACAAAGGAATGAGTAAATTGTTGCCAAAAAAAGGACACCGTGATGGTGTCCTTGACGATGAATACCTGTGGAGTTGCTTACTCTTCCGTGATAAATGCTTCACCGGATTGAATCCACTCTGCTGGTGGCAATCCTTTCAGGTGATAATCAAAGTATTCTTTCATACGAATTGAATAATCTAGCTGATTTGGCAGCTTTTTCAGATGGTGCGGTTCACCTTCGTATTGCAAGAAAATAGCGTCTTTATCATGTCTTCTTAAGGCTAAATAGTATTGAATACCTTCTTGCCAAGGCACTGCTCCGTCGTTATCACCAAACATGATCAAAATCGGCGTGTTTACTTTATCAGCGTAAAACACTGGAGAGTTTTCTATATATAATTCAGGCGCTTCTGTTAGCGGTTTACCGATACGGCTTTGGCCTGTTTCGTACTGGAACTGTCTTGCAAGACCCGACTCTAAACGGATCCCACTGAACGCAGAGGTCATATTAGATACTGGCGCGCCAGACACAACCGCTTTAAACATATCTGTCTGTGTGATCATAAATGCACTTTGGTAACCAGCCCAAGAGTGGCCTTGTAAGCCAATTTTATCCGGATCCGCAACACCTGTATCAATCAGCGCTTGTGCTGCATTGATCATGGTTTGTGTTGAAGAGCGCCCTGGGTGGCCGATTTCAAAACGAATATCAGGCAAGAATATCGCATAACCGTTTGAGGTATACATTGGCAGGTTTGGTCTGTGATTTAACTCCATTTTCGGGAAGTCATACATGCGCTGACTCATATAGCGGTAGAAGTAAATCACCACTGGCACTTTATCACCGGCTTTATAATTAGCAGGTTTGATTAACACGCCTTGAAGATCTTCGCCATCGTAGCCTTTGTACTTCACAAGTTCAGGTTTTTGGCCCCAAGCAAATGTCTGCTGCTGTGGATTTAAATCTGTGAGTTTTGTCGGGTTATTAAAGCTGCTATCTGAGACCCAATAATCAGGAAATTCTTGATAAGACTGTCTTGTGAAAATATAAGTGTCCGCCTCTTTGGCTTTTCTCACCACACCATATTTAGCTTCGCCAGACAAAACAGTTTGCAACTTGTT
This sequence comes from Pseudoalteromonas sp. CO342X, assembly GCF_004208915.1. NCBI lineage: Bacteria > Pseudomonadati > Pseudomonadota > Gammaproteobacteria > Alteromonadales > Pseudoalteromonadaceae > Pseudoalteromonas > Pseudoalteromonas sp. CO342X. The sequence continues at coordinate 218,017 of NZ_SGPH01000035.1, read as the reverse complement.
ATCTTGTAGAGAAAGCGTTGCAATATGCGTTTGTTTATTTTCGAGGTTGTGCGCACTTAACAGTAAGGTATCGTCTGGGTTAAAGCCTAGTTTGTCCTTATCTTTATACTCAATGCGGTATTGTGTTTGGGTCTTATAGCCGTCAGTTAGTCGAGTTGCTTTTGCCGTTTTGGTATCAAATGCCCAAATATCATATTTACTGTAGGCGTAGAGCGTCGAACCATCGAGCTGCCAACCAGCAAATCCAAACCCTTCATTTGGTTCTGGCTTATCATGTTTATCATCAGCAAATAGTGCGTTTTTAACCGCTTTGCTTACTGGGGTAAGCTGTTGTGTGGATAGCGATTTCAACCAGACTTGTTCACCGTCGAAATAGGCCGCATGTTTACCATCAGGCGCGACGGTAGGGCGATTTGAACTTTCTTTAACAATGAGTTGTTTATCACCACTGCTGATATCAACGCTGTAGTAGTCGCGATAAAAGCCTTTGTACATAATCTGCTTTAGGTAGGGAGTATCGTCGCTGCCCAGCACAAAATTTGCGTTTGTGCGCAGTGAAATAGCAGGCACTTGAAGGTTTTCAAGCTGTACTACACGCTCGCCATTAATATGATAAACCGCTTGATAATGTTGATCTCGACGGCTTTCATTCCATGTTTTTATTTCTCGAGTTTTGATTTCAGGATCGGCATTGTGCCAAACCTTTAAGCCTTTTTGCTGGCGAATGGTATCGTAATCAAAAAGTGAGCTTTCATCTGTGTATTTAAGCACTTTGGCTTTTTCTTCAAGCTGTGGACGATTTTCAAAAAACAGTCGTGAGCCATCTTCAGACCATTTGATTGATGCTGTCTTGCCTGAAAACCAACCGCTTGGGTTGTGGATGTCGGTTATTTTATTGCTTGTTGGAGACCATAATTTGAGTTGGTAGTCGCGGCGGCGCTTGTCATCGTTGACATAATTACCTAAATAAAAAGCGACATGTTGAGAATTGGGTTGCCAAGCAATGTCTCCTAAAGTCACACCGGGCTCATCAATAAGACTTGTGATTTGATTGCTTGCTAAGTCAATAACGGCCACACGGTTTTTACTGCCATCTTCACTGCGCTGATTGACCAGTATCGCGTTACTATTTGGTGCTACTTTGTATGCTGCGATGTCGTCATAGCGAGTGCTCTCATTGTTAGAAAGATTCAGCACTACAAGCGTTAAGGTTTCGTCGCCTTTATCTGCACTGATTTTGAGCTCATTAGTTTGCTCGTCTGTATTCGCTTTTGCGTCTGATTTGTTGTCGCCTTTTTTTGCATCCTCACGATACACCAGCCATAGGCCATCATCTGAAAGTTGATAATCTTTAACCGAGCTAAAGGTTTGCTGGGCCTTAGTTGTGGTGTTCACCAACACTAAGTTGTTTTTTAGTGTTTTTTTCTTCTTTTTATCTGCCGTTTCTTTTTCAAGTAGGGTAGGGCGCTGGGTAAAGCCAACCCATTGACCGCCTTTATTGATAACTGGATTCGTGCCACGGGGAACCGATGCAATCAGTGCTTTATTATTGAGAGAATACACTTGGCCTTCGCTGTCACCACGGTAAGGCTTTGCACTTAGGCCGAGGAATGTGCCTTGTTCGGAGATCACCGTACCCTGAGGGTAACGAAAATCAAAAACATCTTTAAATTCAAGGCTGGGTTTAGCTGCTAAGCTGCTTACACTAAAAAGTGCTGCGCTTAAGAGAGAGAGTTTTAGAGTCATATTTAGAGCATTTTAGTATGTATTTATGATGTTTTTATCACTTTTAACGGTGAAACTAAAATGCTCTGCGGTGTGCGGATGTATTTAAGCGGCTAGCCGCAGGTGTTTAAAGCCAGATTTTCTCAAGCTCAACCCACTGTTTATCGAATTGCGCGGTTGGTTTTGCTTTAAAGTCACTTCTGACAAACTGATTCATCTTACCCTCAACAAAAGCTAAGAATAGGTTAGCCAATACACTTTCTTCACTCGTGAATGCCTTACCTTCTCGCAGTTTGCGCTCTCTTAATACTTGTTTGAATTGCGTCTCAAGCTTTTCAAATAAGCTTTGTACTCGTTCACGTAAGCGTTCTTGCTCACCTTGTAGTGCATCACCCGTTAAAATACGTGTGATCCCTGGATTTTTCTCTGCAAAGGCTAGGAGTAAAGTAAGAATGTTGTAGATCCGGTTACGGGTTTCTTTTTCGTTTTCTAGGATTAAATTAATGCGTGACAGTAACGTATCTTCGATGAACTCAATAAGCCCCTCAAACATTCTCGCTTTACTTGGAAAGTGGCGATAAAGCGCAGCTTCTGAAACCCCGACTTCAGCAGCGAGTTTAGCTGTGGTAATACGCTGTCCCGGGCTGGTTTCCAGCATTTGTGCGAGTGATTGAAGAATTTGCTCTTTGCGATTACTACGTTTTGTCGCTGGCATGAAATTTCCCTTATTTTTCTAATTGTTATATTGTTTTTGCCGGGTTTATTAAGCACAGAGAGTGATGCGCAGAAGTGCAAACCCCGACTCGTTTACACGTTATCGGGGTATCATGTTAATGTTTTATTCAGTTTCTTTCCAGTCTTTTACATGAAGGTTATTTTATCTTTTCGGCAATAGCTTGCATGACAGTAAGTGCTAACTCTTTTTTGCTAGAGTGAGGGAGTTCAAGTCGGTCTTTTTTCCAATATAGGGTCAATGTGTTGTTATCAGAATTAAAACCACCTGTGCTATCCGACACATCATTCGCACAGATCATATCCAACCCTTTATTGACCAATTTTCCTTGCGCATATTCGGCGACATTCTGCGTCTCAGCGGCAAAGCCAACGGTATAAGGACGAGACTGTTTTAGTGCTGCGACAGTGGCGATAATATCGGGGTTTTTGACCAGTGTAAGTGTGATTTCATCGCCTTGCTTTTTAATCTTTTGCTCGGCAACGGTGGCTGCACGGTAATCAGCGACCGCCGCGCAGCCGATAAAAATATCCGATTGTACGGCATATTCGAGTGCAGCTTGTTGCATCTGCTCAGCACTTTCTACATCAATTCGAGTAATTCCAGTGGGGGTATTCAGTGAAACCGGGCCTGCGATCAAATTTACGCTTGCACCTAGAGCCTTTGCCGCCTCAGCAAGACTAAAACCCATTTTTCCTGAACTGTGATTGGTAATAAAACGCACCGGATCTAATGCTTCGCGTGTCGGTCCTGCAGTGATAGTTACCGTTTTTCCTGTTAATACTTGCTCAGTAGGGCGAAGTGCAGCTAAACACAGTTGCACCAACTCATGGGGTTCAAGCATGCGTCCTGCGCCTACATCTCCGCAGGCTTGCTCGCCTTTACCGGGTCCCCAGATTTGGACATGGCGTGAAGCTAAGGTATTGAGGTTTGCTTGAGTCGATAGGTGCGCATACATCTGTTGATTCATTGCCGGCGCTACGGCAACAGGCGCGGGCGTTGCGAGCAGTAATGTGGTCAGTAAATCATCTGCAATACCCGCCGCCATTTTGGCGAGGATATTCGAGGTCGCTGGAGCAACCAGCACTAGGTCTGCCCATTTTGCAAATTCGATATGGCCCATTGATGCTTCTGCTTGTGGGTCAAGCAAAGAGTCAGAAACGATTTCACCAGAGACCGCCTGCATTGTCAGTGGCGTGATAAAGTGCTTAGCAGACTCAGTCATCACCACTTTGACATCTATTTGCTGTTCTTTTAGGCGGCGAACGAGTTCTGCGCATTTGTAAGCAGCGATACCACCGCTGATCCCAAGTAAGAGGCGTTTATTTCTTTGCATGTTTGTTTTATACGATCACAGTATCAATAAACTAAAGATATCACAGTCTGTGTTTGCTTTTGAATAATCGTGATCACCCGCTAAGCTTAATTTAGTCAAGGAGACATACAAAGATAAGGAATAGTAGGATGCAAATATCAGCCTTACCCAAATCTGCACGACCAAGAGAAAAGTTAATAGAGCAAGGCCCTGAGGCGTTATCCAATGCCGAGTTATTGGCTATCTTTTTACGCACTGGGATCAAAGGATTAAATGCCATAGAGCTTGCCGAATCCTTGTTGCAAGAACAGCAAACGTTACAGCGTTTATTCAATGCCTCGTTAGAAGAGTTTTCAGCGTTAAAAGGCTTAGGCGTTGCTAAATACACTCAGTTACAGGCCGTTTTGGAGCTAAGTCGGCGTTATCTAAAAGAAGAGTGCTTAAGAGAAACGGTATTTCAAAACCCGACAGCGGTACGTGACTATTTGAGTGCTCAACTACGGGGGCTTGGGCATGAAGTGTTTATGGTGCTGTATCTAGACAACCAAAATCGCCTGATAAAAGATGAAGTGTTGTTTCACGGCACAATTAACGCGGCTTCGGTTTATCCAAGAGAAGTAGTAAAGGCGGCACTAAAATACCACAGTGCAGCCGTGATTTTTGCCCATAACCATCCATCGGGCGTGGCAGAGCCCAGCGAAGCGGATAAACTCATCACGAAAAAATTGCAGCAAGGCTTGGCACTGGTTGATATTAATGTACTTGACCATTTAATCGTCGCCGGAAGTCATTGTATTTCGTTTGCCGAGCGAGGACTGATTTAAGCTGAGTTGCTGTTTTATCAGGTGGGTTTCGCTTTCTCAAGTTGTCCTTTTGAACTGAGCAAAATGGAATGGAGCTTGATCACTCAGCTTTTACTCGAAGTGTGAGGTAGCTGGTGGAGTGTTGCTGCCCAAATATACGTATAAGCACGAAAATTAAACAGTGAAAATTACGATGTAGAAAGGGCCAAAAAAGAAATTTGCTCGTTAAATCAGCATATTTGTATAAATTTTATAAATTAGTTCAATTTAAATGCAGTTTTTACTTTCCTAGTGGGCTTCGGATCATTATAATTGGCCGCTATCAAATTTACCCATGAGCTGATTTCAGTAGGATCAGATCCTTGATCTCTGCCTGTAGATACTGTATAAAGAGCGCCCTTTGATTTTACCTAGGGCACGCAGTTAAAAGGCCTTTAAGGGAAAATTAAGCTCGAGCGAAGTTATTGGAGATACATAGACATGTCTAAAGTCTGTCAAGTTACAGGTAAGCGCCCAGTGGTTGGTAACCACCGTTCGCACGCGCGCAACGCTACTAAGCGTCGCTTCCTACCTAACCTACAAACACACCGTTTTTGGGTTGAAAGCGAAAAGCGTTTCGTTTCTCTACGCACTACTACTAAAGGTATGCGTATTATCGATAAAAAAGGCATCGACGCGGTATTAGTAGATATCCGTGCTCGCGGCGAAAAAGTTTAAGGAGCTGAATCATGCGTGATAAGATCCGTTTAGTTTCAACTGCTGGTACTGGTTATTTCTACACTACCGACAAGAACAAGCGTAACATGCCTGAAAAAATGGAGATCAAAAAGTTCGACCCTAAGGTTCGTAAACACGTGATCTTCAAAGAAGCGAAAATCAAGTAATTCGTTTCAAGAATCAATAAAAACCCAGCTTCGGCTGGGTTTTTTGTTTTTGTACTTTAATTTTTCACGGTTAATTGCCAAAGCTCACCACTTGATTGCTTCAGCTCACTGAAAACCACATCGCCATTTTGCAATATATCAAACTGTCCAATAAATCGTTGTGGCGGGGTGAAATACAGCTTTTCTTGTTTAGTCTTCAGGTCAAATCGCCAGATACTTTTGTCTTTTTCATAGTAAAGCGCATTATCTCTGAGTCGCCAATTCAGCCAGTTTCTCACCGGTACATCCGTCACAACTGCAGACTCTTGCCCGTCTTCCAGCTGCCAAATTCCGGGCTGTGTAAACTTGGTAAAATACAACACATTATTAAGCTTGTAGCCGCTGTAGCCACCTTGTGTTGTAAGTTGCTGATGTTGGTTTGTTATTAGATTTAGAGACCATAACTGCCAACTACCAGAGCGTTCACTGCTGTAAATGATTTCATTGTTATCTTGGCTGTAATTGGCAACGTAAGGCTTAAGCTCAGAACCTATAAGTTGTGTTGTTTTTTGGCTGTTGATAGCAAACTGGTAAATGGCGTCTTGATATTCAAAAAGTATTTTAGAAGCGTCATTGTTGAGTTGATAACGTTGAAAGTTAAAAATGTGAGCCAAGTCAACTTGAGTGTGTTGTTGTGTTTCAGTGTCGATAGACCATAAGGCGGAATGCGCGCCATGATCTGAAATATACCAAACTCGCGGCATTTGATTTGCGCGAGGTAAGCGATTCAATGCCTGATTATCAACAAGTGGTGAAAAGGTTTGCTCCGATACGTCGAAAAGGTGAATTAGGCTAGTTAACTTATATTGGTTAAAGAGCAGGGTCTCGTTGCTATCTTGTAATACTAGGCTTTCGATTGGAGCTGTGAGCTTGTGAAGCAGTTCTACTTTGCTCGATTTTATATCGGCGCGATAAATGCTGCTGCCTGCGCTAAAGTAAATCGATTGCCCGCTAGCAGACCAAGTTAGTGCCGTGAGATTATAAGGTAACTTAACGGTGCTCTTTACTGACATGCTTGGGTAATCGTACACCGTCAGTTCGTGTTTATCTTCTCCAAGGTAGCGTGCGGCGGCGAGCTGGTCTCTAGTTGTGGATAAACTAAATAGGTGGTCGCCTCTGAGGTTTCCTGAGGTTGGAGGAAGCGTTAGCTGGATATGTTGTTTTGTATTCAAGTCGAAACGGTAAAGGCCGTATCCACTATGTATATTTGTGCGTTTTCGATAAATGATGTCGTGCGGATTTGCGCCCCATATTAGTTTAATGTTTTCGATAGGCTGGCAAGAGAATAGCGTCGTGTGCTGTGCCTGCGTGATATCAAACTGTTTTACGGTACAGCCATTATCATCGTCGATATAGGCAATGTGTTTGGCGTCTGAGCTTAAGGCTTGTGCGCTGATATTGCCTGAAAACAGCTTTCTATGTTGCTCGCTGTGATTGAGCCACAACTCCGCCTGCTGAGTGTTCGTAGGATGCAGGTAACTAAAGCTTTTATATTGAGTCGCGCTACTTAACTGCAGTTCAATACCGCTCTGGCTCGTTAATTTTTGTGGCGCGAGAGGTTTGTTATTTTGCGCAGGCTGCATGAGCTGATAGGCAACAAATGCACATACGCTGGTAATAAGTAGTGAAGCACCTAAAAGTGGCACGATCCGGGAGCTGGTCTTATTTATTGTTGCCGGAGTATGACTTGTGACTGCGGGAATCAGTCGGTATCCAAGGGTAGGGATAGTCTCTATATACTCAGTTTTACCATCTAATTTATTCATATACTGGCGCAACGTCGACACGGCTTTATTGATTGCGCTTTCTGTGACTACGCGACCTTGCCACACTTCTGCAATGAGCTTATCGCGCGAAACAACATTACCATTTGCTGCAATTAAGGTTTGTAGCAATAAGTAAGGCTTAGGCTCAAGTCTGATGGAGTCTGTGCTACTCGTCAGCGTTCGATTAACCGTATCAAACCGAATGGCTGCAATCTCATAGCGCATTTATTATCCCTTTGATTATATTGTTTATATTTATTGGTAAGGAATTCCTCACAACGATTTCATGTAAATTCGTCGCGCCCTTTTTCAAAGTATTTAGAGTACATGAAAACAATAAAATAGGAATGGCCAACATGACAAGTCGAATGTTTTTAAAACAGGCGTTAGGTTTAACACTCGCAGCTTTAGTCGCGGGTTGTGGCAGCAGTAGCGACAGCAAAAAGGCGTTAAGCAATGACGATGGAGTGTTAAAACCCGTAAACGGTTTTGAGGTTCATCAACTCAATGAGCGTTACTATTATATGAAGCCGATTGAAAAGCCACATAAAGCGTACAAGCTGATGTTGGCTTTTCATGGTTCTGGAGGGACTGCTTACGGTATGGCAAGTTTAACCAAGCTACATGAGCAAAACGATGATTATATTGTTGTTTATCCCAAATCAAAAAATGAAGAGTGGAATGAAGGCTGTGGTTGTAACAAGGCACATCGTTTAGGTGTAGATGACTTAGGCTTTGTTGATCAGATGATTGCAGAAATAAAAGCCAAATATGATGTCATTGACGGTGAAATTTACGCGACCGGCTTTTCTCAAGGCGGGTTATTTGTACAAAACCTATTATGTAACCGTTCGGAGACGTTTAATGCGATAGTAACGGTTGCCGCACCTATGTCCTACCAATTAGGTGATAGCTGTAATTTTTCGACACCTACAAACTACCGAATTATGCACGGTAAAGCAGACTCAGTATTGCCTTATAATGGCAAAAGTCACGCAAATTTTGGGCTACTCTCGTCACCTCAAGCGATTAAAATTATTGCTAATCTAAACTATGAGGCTGCTTTATCTGTTGATGAAGAAATAGCGGAAGGCGTGACGTTAACTCACTATCCTAATCGCAATATTCAAACGCAGCTAATTAGTGTAGGCGGGGCTCATCATAGCTGGAATTTACCACCTGTCCAAACCACCGAATCGATAATGACATTTTTTGAATCGACAAGTCGTTATGCACTGCCCCAAGGTTCTGATCTTATCGCAGTAAACAACGATTATTACCATGTTCGACAATTAAAACAGCACGCTGATAAACCAACTGTGGTCATGCTCTCGGGCGCGAATATGCATTTTCATAGTGACAGTGCTTGGTTCGCGTTACTACAGCCTTACTTGGCAGAGAGTTTTAATGTTTACGTCATTGATAGGCTAGGGCAGGGATTAAGTAGTGTTGATGACGCGCCTTCCATGAATAAATTTGCACACGACCTCCCTGTACTATTTGAAAAGCTCAATCTCAGTGATGTGCATTTGTTGAGTTACGCAAATAGTAACTCGGTGCCGCTAATTGCGATGCAAAAATCACAGGAGTTTCAACAAAAGATAGCAAGCATGTTGTGGTTAGACCCTGATATTTTACTGCCACATTCTATTGCTCAGTATCAAGGTTACCCAGTTGATGTTTATCGTCAATACGGACAAGATTTGATTGATCATGTTGCTGCAGGTAATTGGCAAGAAAAAATGGATGGAAAAATAGCTGAAGAACAGGCGCATATTGAAACACTGCTTGAAGGAAGCGAGTTTGCAGACTACATGGATTGGCAATATTTCAATCACATCATGCAAACCCGCCACAGTGTTGCAGCTCAACTTACTCGAGTACACGAGATGATGAACTACCATGACGACTTGGAGTTAGTAAGAAACTGGCAGCCAGACAGCAGTATTCCGATTTCAGTGATAGACAGTGAGTTTGAAAAACTAGATATCGCCAATGCAGACTCTGAAGAAGCGAAAGCCAATCTAATAAAATGGGAGGCTGAGGGGAGAAAGTGGTCACAAGAAGTTGCTGAAACCAGTGGTGGGCAATACTTACCAATTGCCTCAACGGAGCACTTGATCCCATTTACCGATCCTGAGCTCATTAAGCAAGCTTTAATCGAGCTTTCAAGTCGATAACAAAGCCGATCCCTACTAGTTGACTTGGACAGTCACTACAACCCCAAAAGCTCAGATATCCTTATCTGAGCTTTTTTGTAGGTTGGAAGCTATATTGTTTAAAGCTTACTGACATCCACTGTTAATGTAGCTAAGTGCTCTGTTAGTTTGCTATCAACAGCGCTGGATTTAGCACCTCCCAAGTGTTTTGCGAAAAAGTTTTCCATCGCAATAATGGCTGCTAGTTTATTGTTATGCTGAAGAAATCCATGGCCTTCATCTTTAGCTAGTACATATTCCACCTCTCGACCTGTATCGAAAAGCTTCTTGGCTATCATCTCTGATTGTGGCTGTGGCACTCTAGGGTCGTTAGCACCTTGGATAAGTAAGATAGGTGCTTTAATGTTTTCTACAAAATTAATTGGAGAGCGCGATTCCATGTCTTTTCTATTTGATTCAATTTGAGGGTCCCCAACCGCGGCAAAAAATGAACCAAGATAAGGTCTATAATAGTCAGGAAATGATTCAATCATCGCAATAAGGCTTGACGGTCCGACATAAGAGACAGCTGCGCGGTATAGATCTGGTGTGAAGGTTACACCTGACAGCGCAGCATAACCCCCATAAGAGCCACCCATGATACCTATGCGCGCTTTATCGGCAATACCCTTATCAATCAAATACTGGACACCATCAGTTAGATCCTGCTGCATCGTTCCTGTTCCCCAGTTGTTATTTCCCAATTCTGTGAAATGTTTACCAAACCCAAGGGAACCCCTAAAGTTAGGTTGTAAAACTGCATACCCTCGACTCGCGAAGTAGTGTGCAACGGGAACAAACGTACCACTACTGAACTCCCAATTGTCTCTAACCCAAGGACCTCCATGTGGCAGAATGATGGCTGGCAAGTTCTTCTGATTGTTTTGAGGTAAAGTCAAATAAGCTTGGATTTCAACTCCATCTTTAGCTGTGTAGGTAATCGATTTACGAACTCCCAAGTTGTCGGGGTTAAACGAAGGATCTTGGTTCAACAAGTCGACCAGCTTATGCGTTGTTGGGTTATATACAAACCGTTTATCAGGCTGGTTGGCATAGGTTGCTTTTACAAACCACTGATCTTTGCTTTGATTGATTTTTTCTACATGTATGTCGAAATCACCAACTAATTGGGACTTAATCGCGTCCAAAGTCGCTTTTGTGGCTGCAGTTAGCGGGTAATTACGTAATCTTGCTCCATAATAGGACGCAAGTAATGCTTCCCCGTTTTCATTGAAGACCGCTTGGTGTAGGTCTGAATTGCCAAGCGGATCTTTATGTATTGTGCGCATTTCGTCAGAGGTTAAGTCAACTAAGATGAGCTCTTGCTTATCACGACCTTGAATACTGCCAGAAATGTATGCGGTATTCTGCGCTTGATTGTAGCTTTGTAGCATAATGACTTCGCTTGGTTGTGTATGCAAGATGGCTTTCCAGCTATGGTTTTCTCGTTTGTATAAGGTTGTGGAATTATCACCATTTAATACGGTTGCTAGGGTAGGGTTGCCTGCTTTATCTAACAACGCAGAATAAAAGCCGATGTCATTTTTTTGCAGCAGTGAAAGCGTTTGCGTATTCATGTCCAAAGCGAAGAAATCTAACCTTTTACTATCTAAATGGTTTGCAAAGAGGACTGCTTTGTGTGGTGTGTCTTTTAATTGTGACAAAAGTCGATAGCTGACCTCATCATTGTGCGTCAATCTTTCAACGTTGACACTTTGCTCTAGGTTAGATGGGTCAAAGCGTAATCTATACACTTGGGCGTTTTCGTTTCCTTCCGTATCTTTGCTGAATAAAATTTCATGTTTATTGTGTGACCATACAAAGGAATCCACTGAGTCAGATAAATGGGTTAAAGGAATTGCTTGTGATGCTTGTTTCCCTGATTGAACCAAGTGGATATTTTGTGCTCCATTCGAAGTTTTTAAAAATGCAATCCACTGACCGTCTGCTGATAGCGTAACACTAGAAGTTGCGCTTTCGCCGTATAAACTTGTCAGGTCGATCTGCTGTGTTTGCACTTTGGTGCTTGAAAGAGAGCTTTGTTTTGTTGTCTTGTTTAGCTGGCAGCCACTAAGAGTTAGGCTTGCCAGTATGAATGTGCAAAGCATCGGCTTTTTAAATGTCATCAGATTTATTGTCATTATGGTTACTCCTTTTTGATGTTGAAAATATCATTGCACAACCTTTAATTATTGTAAAACGATAATTTATTGCTGTTTTTTGATGTGTGGAAAAGTTGTGTTATATTGCTGGCATTACAAGTTGAATTGGAGAAAGCATGTCGACGACATTGGATAAGATTCAAAAAAGAAGTAAAGCTATCCGTTGGGTGATCCTATTATTTGCCGGATGTGTGCTTGCGTTTATTGGTTATGAATTTCTAACTCAAGGTCGCCTGAGCTACCATAACGAGCCATTATTTGATGCACTATGGCAGTCGGGAAAAGTAAGTAAAATCAGCCTGTTTTTAACGACTCTGCCGATTCTATTGCTAGCGATCGGAGGAGTTTATTTTATCTGTAAACTGCTTGTGCATTTTGAACGCGGGAACTTTTTTACGCAGGACTGTTTCAGCTGCTTTATTTACTTTATCGGCACTAAAATCGCCTCTATCTTGTACAGTGGTTGCTTGGGGATTGCCACCGCTTATTGGCACGCTTCTTACTTTGAAACAACAGAGTTAGTTGTAGGTATAGAGTTTGGGGAGCTAGTTACACTCGGTATCTTAGCAACTGTTGCCTATCTGCTACGTGCTGCCCAAGAGATCAGTGATGAAAACAAGGAGTTTATTTAGCGATGGAAATAGTAGTGAACTTAGATGTGGTCATGGCAATGCGAAAAGTCTCATCCAAGGAACTCGCTAAAGAAATAGGGATCACAGAAGCCAATTTATCACTGTTAAAAAGAGGGAAAGTGAAGGGAGTGCGGTTCGAAACACTCGCCCATATTTGCCAGTATCTCGATTGCCAACCTGGTGATATTTTGGAGTTTAAGCAATAAGCATTGCAATTGTTGCGGGCCTTTAAATATCAAGTGGCAGCGAACTATATTAACTTAGAGGTGGTATTCAGGTCTGCGAGCTTACGCTCGCGTGCTGACTCTTGGATTTACTGACTCTAATAAAAAGTGACCAAATAACCCCGTGTTGGTATTTAACTGCTCGTCCATAGTTTTGTAGTCTTGACCAAAACCATCAGAGCGAAATTGGTCACTATAACGTTCGGTCAATTCGTTAAGCATTAGGGCGCCACGAAGGTCGTCAGCTTGAAGCTCGCCATAGCCAACTGAATCTCTGTGTTTGAGACCCTGTGCGATACCAGTATGGAGCTGCGAGAATGCTTCCACTAGCTTCCCATTACCTGCTATTTCTTGCTCCAACTCGGACAGTTGTGCAGCAGATAGGTTTGATCCGGTGAGCTTTAAAGAGCCATCTTTTTGCTGATATAAGTCTAGCTGGCTCAGATCTAATTCTGGGTTTTTAGCCATTTGTGCCTCTTTAAAGGCTGCAAATTCATCCACACTTGTCTTCAATGCGGATTGCGTTTTTTTCATATCTTCCATGTATTGCAAAGTGCGCTGGGAGGCTTCTTCATCAAGACGTTTTGATAGTTCAGTCGAGATCCCCTGATCAACACTTAGCGAAACCTTCTCTTTACTTGTGGGATTGGTCCCTTCTGTGCGTTGTGTTTGCATATCTTTGGCTAGTGTTTGCTGCTCAGCTCGATTGGATTGTGGCTGTGTAACGACTTGGTTTGCACGATTAATTTCCACCATATGTTCAATCCTTGTGTATATTTACAAAAAGTGGTGATCATCGACATAGCTGAGCACTTCTACTTAGGTAAAAGTATCAGAACCGATGTATATAGACTCTAAAAATAACCCAAAAGAATTACACTCACAAGTGACGTAAGTCAAAAAATAATAAAATATTAATAATCTGTTATTGAGTTGGTGGTAATTATTAAATAAAGTGTTTTGCGCTTGTGTTTGCAAGCAAAAACATTTTGCCTTTCTACTCAAATGCCTAGCTACATTGAAGTAATTCGTTTCTTGGTAACTACACTTACCTTTTATTTGTAAAGCAAATGGTTAAGTAAAGTTTTGCCAAACTCGCTTATCTGGAGTGGTTAGTGCGCAAAGGTGGATTGGTACTACAGTATCTACTGAAAGGAATTCATAAATGACAAAAATGACAAAATCATTAAGCGGTGTTGCAATTGCTCTGATGGCAGTATTGTCTTCAGCCGCGTCAGCAAACCACAACAAAATCCCAACTGACTTTGCACCGCAGTTACAGATTGAAGCGCTACCCGGCGCACAATTAGACGGCCAAATATTACAAGACTCAAGTGCGCCGCTGCATACCAACTTTCCGTTCCAAGTCCGTAAATCGCAGCAGTTGACGCAAAATATGGTGAACATGCAGCTCAATAATACTGGGACAACCCCTGCTGAGCGCAGCGGTTGTCCAGAGCTGGCACTAGATAGTGCGGTTTACACCAACTTTAGCGCGGAAGGACAAATTCAGTGCTACAGTGTTGAAATAACCGAGGCTACAAAGGTCGAAGGTCTGCTTGTGAACATACCTGCTGGGGTTGATTATAACCTGTATCTATTTAAGCTGGAGGACGACAATAGTTTCACAGCGCTAGATTATTCAAACCTAGCTACAGCAACCACTGAACAAGTAGTACATAAAGTTGAGCCTGGCATTTATATTCTTGCCGCGGAATCTACTCAAGGCGTTGCAACCGAGCAGGCGATCATGGGCTGGTTTAGTCACCCTGAGTTTGATGCTCAAGAGGCAAATGATAAACCAGCTTTAGCAACGACAATGTCCTCATCCATGACCTTGCAGGGCAATATTGATAATCAAAATGACTTGGACTTTTTTACGTATCAAACCGGTGCAGCGCAAAGCCAAGTAAAACTTAACTTTAGTGCAAGTGAGCAGTTTATTTTGGAGCTCTGGACTGGTACTGCATGGGTTAAAGCAACTAACAACCAATTACTTAATGTGAATGTTAATCCAAACTCCTCTGTTACGCTCCGCGCGCGAGGTGATCAAAACAACTTACCACCAACTGCTGCACAGTACGCACTGACAGTCTCTAATGTAGACGCTGCAACTAAGCTAACCAGTATGAATGCGTGGAATAATGAGAATTTAACTAATCTCCTCGAACCATCATTGCTAGAAGCACACCAAGAGATCGGCATGTCAGGTAAGGTTATTGATGATGCAGGCAATGCAATCCCTTACGCGCAAGTTTCACTTCGCGTAGCTACTCATACAGGCCAAACAATTGGCAGTGAGGATCTCTTGACGGACGCGCAAGGTGGTTTTTCAACAATGGTTGCATTACCTGATTGTACTGGCACCGACTCAGTTGTGAGAAGAAACCGCACGTATCGTGGCACACCAACAAACCCAGAGCTTTGGTGGGATATCAGCTACGAACTTGCTGATTATTATTATTTCTTAACCAATTCTAGTGGTGCCATCGTTCATCAGTTTAACCATACATTTGCACATATCTGTAAAGAAAAAATAGTCAAAAGTTGCTACTGGCAGCGTGACTATCAAAACGGTGGCGAAGAATACATTTGTAATCGTTAACGTATCCACCATTACTTAAAGCTGTGCCAGCCACAGCTTGTATTCCCATCGTCGGTATCACAAAACCCTAGTGTTGGGTATAAATAAAAAACGCGAGCTTGTCTGCCGCTCGCGTTTTATTTTTAAAAGATTATTTGATAATTAAATCAGTCTGTTATCTCATAGTAATAGTGTACTCTGTACATCCAAATCTGGAAACTCTCTGGAAATCTACACCCTACCTAGTCTAGAAGACTTTTCCAGAAAAAGTGAAAAATAGCAAAGAAATTTGGACTTTTTTGAGCTCTGGAAAATGATTTTCCAGACAAATGGGGGTCGGATTAGCTCGTGTTTTATTTATTTGTTCTGATAAATAGGTATGGACACCAAACCTACTGCTATTGGCGGAGAGCAGCTGACGGTCGGACAAACTCGTTTAGAACAAAAGCGTATGCCAGCATCTACCCGAATACAGAAGTGCAGGAATGTGTTATCCATCAAATTCGTAATTCAATCAAATACGTGGCCTCAAATCACCAGAAAGAGTTTATGGTTGACTTAAAGCCAGTCTATCGCGCAGTCAGTAAAGAAGCGGCTGAGCTGGAACTAGATCGTTTAGAGGAAAAGTGGGGGGAACAATACCCAATCGTGCTGCGCTCGTGGCGAGCCAAGTGGGAGAACTTGTCTGTTTATTTTAAATACCCTGAGTATGTTCGCAAGGCGATTTATACCACCAATGCGATTGAGGCAGAGCATCGTCAGTTCCGCAAATTAACGAAAACCAAAGGTGGCTTCTCAAACGAAAATAGCTTGCTGAAACTGCTTTATGCTGGGATATTAAATGCCTCAAAGAAGTGGACAATGCCAATCCAAAATTGGAACATGACACTGTCGCAACTCGCGATCCACTTTGATGGGTATTTGGATATTTAGGTGTTATCATCTTACACAGAATTTTGAACGCCCTCCCAATTAGATTGGTTTGATTTCCTTTTCTGGTTTTTAAATCGCACTGCGACCAGTGAGAAATCATCTTGAGGAACGTTGTTTATTACCCTTTTTTTAAGATTGCTACAAACTTGAAGTAAGTTTTCTTTGGTATTATTTCCGACTATTCTACTACCATCAAAGAAATCGTAAACACCATCTGAAACGAGTAAAATTGAACCGCCGTTAGATTCGTAAGTTTTAATGTCCAGTTTAAATGCTTTATTAGCTCTTAATGAATTAGTTAGTAAATTTCCCGAGTGATGGCCTTTTAGTTCAGAGCTGTTAAAAACACCAGAATCAATTAACTCTTGTTTTTTAGTGTGATCAGTTGTCAGCTTATCCGCTGATCTCCCTTTAATCATATAAGCCCTTGAGTCGCCAACATTTGCAATCTCCACTTTGTTAGTAGTAATTTTACAAATAACCAGTGTTGTAGCCATATCTTTTTTATTTATTTGTTTCTCAGCTTCAGCATTTATGTTATTGGATACTTTATTAAAAATATCTTCTAAGCTGCTTTCTGGGTTGTCTAATATTTCTCTCCTAACGGTTGATATAGCTACATTAGAAGCGGTACTGCCACCATTAGATCCACCCACACCATCGGCAAGAGCAATAAATATTGCATTTTTTGTTACTACCGCGGGTAAAATAGCATCTTCATTTTCCTTCTCGCAGCTCTTCGAGTGAGAAAATGCCACCACCTCAACGAGTTCAAGATAATGATCCATTTATTTTTCTCCTATTACACTATTAAAAGCAGTTCTAAGTTGTGCAATTGATTCATATCTTTCATTTCGCTCTTTTTTTGTGCATTTAGATATAATGTCTCCAAATACCCCAGCTGATGTTCTCTCGTCATAGGGTACGCCGAGATTCTCGCCACTTTCTTTAAATAAGAACAAAAGTAACACGCCTAATGAGTAGATATCTGATTGAACGTTAGCCACCCTAAACCCATTCAGAAAGCACTCTCTTGACATGTAGTGCTCGGTACCGTAAACACCCCATGTAGATGTAATATTAGTAGTGTTGTTTCTATCAACTGGTGAAATCAATCCAAAATCAGATACCTTATACTCAAAGCGCTTGTCGGCATAATCAAATCGTAGGATATTTCCTGGCTTAATATCACGGTGTGTGTGGCCTTTTTCATGCAATACCTCTAGGCCATTCAGTGTATCTAGAAACGCTTTTACTTTTGTATCAAAGTCAAAAGATAACCCAGCCTTACCCTCACCTCCTAGGTGACATGATGCAAGTGGCATCATAAATGAAGGAGAGTGTCCCTCTAAGTCTGAGTCTATCACTTGCACTATATTCGAGTGTTCAAAGCTACTTTGATACTCAACTTCTCTTTTAAAGCGCCTTTTAAGGTCTTTATCTCTATTTTCCTCACCTGTTAATTGAAGGGTTTTTCGAGCGACAAAAGTTCCATCTAGCAATTTTACTCGCTCTACAATACCAAAACCTCCTTTTCCTATTGGATGAGGTGAAGTATTTTTACATAACTGCTTTTTTATTTTTTTTTCGGTTAGGGAAGGATTTCTATTTTCAATCTTTATTAAGCTTGATTGGAGAGACTCAATAATTCCATCCCACATTACTTTTTTTTCGAGCTCAGTAAAAGATCTTTCATTCTCAACTAATTTATTTATCTTTACGTGTTGATACTCACGCCTAGTTTTTATTATGGAAAAAAAGACCCAAGGGCCTCTATTTATTTTGTTTTCTATGAGCTTAATAATGCTGTCTTTACGAGTTACTAATACCTCTGCAGCAAGTATTCTCCCGTAAAATTTTGCTGCATCAAATAACATTGGATACTGCTCCATAAGTTCCTCACTAAGAGTCTATTTATCTAATTGAATTTTTAGTGCTAAGCTAACCACGAACCTCGGTCTCTATAAGGAAAACTAGTCCAAATATTATGTTTGTATTAACAGCTAAGGCCGTAATAAAGCAGGCATGGTAAAGCTTACGCCGAGCTTTACCAGTCAGACAGTTAAACCAATAGCTGTTATCGATGTTATTATCTGAACAATAGAGTTCGTATTCATTATTCTTCCTTGTTATGTTCAAAGCGAAATATTCATAGTCTTTGTCTCTATCATATAGCTTCCTGAAGCTTGGTCAATTTTATAAATCGTTTATCGATACTAAGCTTCGGCTCTGCTTGCTCTATGATTTCTAACGCTTCTTTTAACTTATACGGAAGGTACTTAGTTTTTTCTTGGATTAGCAGGGAGCAAAGCTTTAATGTTGCTTCAGGATATTGTGACGCTATAGATTCTGAGTTGGGTTTTGATTTCGTAAATGTATATAACCAATGATTTTGAGTATCAAAAGGCGCAAGGCACCATTCTATTGCCCCTAGCAATTCTGGAAGATGTTTTCCTGAGTTTTCTAGTAGCCTAACCCAAGCTAAAGTCTGTATATTCGTAATACATACTCGCTCTCTAGGCCAGATTTTTTCAATCAGTGGTATCGCACAAGTTTGCCACCGAGTTTCATCTTTTTGACATACTAATCCGACGTAATGAATAGCTGCAGCACGCTCATTTTCTTTCATACCTCGAATGCAATTCCGAGCTTCGGAGGGCTTTATTTTATCTATGCCTTTGTAATCAGGCAAAGAGAGCTCAATGAGTTTGTCAGCCGCTAATTTCAGTAAGTTTCGTTCCCAGTTCCATTCATATACAGTAGGGAATAGCTTGATTATAAAAGGTCTAAAAGCAGAACTAACTTTTTCATGAGGTAGTCTGTTTGCACAAATGCCACTCCAAGATGGAGCCGCTAGCTTGTGTTCAAGGTTCAGCATAGATATTAGATTTCTCTCAGTCCAGTTAAAATCAATATAGTGTAAAAAGTTAATTTGATAACATAGTGAGGCTGCGGCGTACGCACATGCGATGTTCCCACTTGCTAGTAGTTGGTTAAATCTACTTAAAAAAACGTCTGGAATACCGTTGTTTTGAGCTAGCTTCATGGAATCTAGTTGATGAATTAAGGTATTTATCAATGTTCCAGCTAAGGAACTATATGCATCCTTGAATGTTATTTCTTTAAAGTAAGCACTAGCGGGTTTCTTTTTTGAACTTATTTGTTCAAAGCTTTCCGACTGCATTGCTTCAATACAATGATCAACTAGCTGCCAAGATAAAGCTGGGAGTTCATTTAAGTAACTTGAAAAATACTTCTCAAGCCATTTATGTAAAAAGAAGCGCAATTCAATTAAATGATTAGATGGGATTCTTTGAAGGCCCTTAAGTAGGGCAATGCGTTCTCTTTTGCTAGTTTTTTCTGGCCAATAGTCTAATAAAGCAGACCAAAACTCTATGGGATAACATCCTCCTTTAGCCTGATATGATAAAGCTAAAATAGCCCTTCTAGGATTACTTTTTACTAGCCCATTGAATGGCTTGTCTGCTACTAGACTTCCTGGTTTTCTATAGAGGAGCTGTTTCGAACGTTCAATGATGTCACTAATAGGTGTATTGCGTAACGGGGTTGCGTCATCATCAGTTGTGACTCTGTATATTCTGCTAGATGTTGTCTGCTCTAGCTCGGCTAAGTCGGCTTTTACTAATTCGTCCCCTTGTGTGTCTATCCTATTAATTTCATTTAAAAGTGGCTCTGGTAGCTCAAGGCTTTTCGACTTTAGCCATTCGATAAATGTACATATCAGCCTGAATTTAAAATGTTCATGCTCACCATCAGTCTCATAATTAGACTTGGGTGGCCCTTCTAGAATTCGCTTTGCTAACTTCTCCTTGTGAGGTTCTAGTAAATCAGACCATCTTTTTTGCAGCAGTTTAAGAATATCAAGCCGGTAGTTATCATCCCAAAAATGTTCTTGGTCTAATGACAGTAAGTAGTTTATAGCTTCGCTTGACGAAAATAACGAACTGTAACCGTAGGAAAATAAGGCCAGTTTTGTAAAATATATCGAATGCTCACATGTTAAGTTTAAACTCAGTGCTTTCGCCTGCAATGGAGCAAAGTCTACAAGCAATTGAAGCTTTTCAAGGAAAAAATAAAAAGCACTATGTTCCTGTAAGTTGTAATCGTCCTCTTCTGAAATGGCGTAGCAAGTTGGAATGATAAAGTAATAATCTTTATCTAGTGCTTTTGCTAAGTCATTGGCATTTCTAAGGTGTTGTAACGTAGCCAGCAAAATACGATATAGATATTTGGCAGGCACCTCAATATTGTGATCTAGTTGAAGTGGGAATTTGATTTCATAGTCAAAAATATCCCTTGTGTGCAGATCTTCCCAAGACTTCATTGGTGGCTTTGATGAGCTTAATCCTGTAGGAGGGGTGAGATAAATAAAGGGGGTCATTTCAGCTTCGAAGAATTGTAACGTAGTTGTACTCCAGCCTTGTGCTTTTAACACCTCTTCAAATCGGTTGTGGGAATAGGAGGGGTGGAACCTGCTATGCATTCCAGAATGTTGGGTGACTATGACATTAAGTATTTTTACTGCTTTGGGGGGAAGTTGTTTGTCGTTGACTAGCTTTTCAATTATTTCTTCCCTCAATATCACTGCTAACTCATGTTTTTGGGCTGCCCACCACGCGACTATTGGATTATTTAAACTTTTTACAATCCAATTTTTCAAGTACCAGAGTCTGGGAGATAATAATGACTGACTTGAATGTAAACTGAGGCTTTCTAGATCTAGAGAGTCAAAAGGTAACCAAGCTAAATAATTTTTATGAGGCAAGAGGGTACTTAGCTTTTCTTTTTCTTCAGGTCGCGGGGGGTCATCATCTAACCCATATTCAATAAATGGATCAAAGGTTTCAGCTTTTCTATCGAAAAACTCAGTGCAAGAACTAGCCGTTCGTGTTCTGACATACGCGTCAAATACACATAGCCATTCTGTTGTAGGTGCAGGTTCTACTTGACTGAACAACTTTGCCCCTGCCGTAGTTGAAATCAAATTTGCAACCTGACCTCTCTGAAAAGGTGATAGCTTCTTTGGGTCTGACTGGGCTAGCTTTAGAGTGTTATCTCGCCATTTTTGTTGATTATCAATTTTGTTGGCCCATACTGAAAGTGTGTCCCATAAGTCTGCATGCTCAGAGTATGCTACTCCTGTGACGCCACGATCGCGCCATTTACTCTCTACATTTTCAGTATCACCCTTATCAAAGGCAAAAATCTTTGAACGATCGAAGTCTTCGTTGTGATTTAACCCTTGTAAAAGGTATTTCACTTGGGGATCTTCGGCTTGATAACCCACTAGAACAAGCGTGTATGTATCTAGTAATTGTAAAATGAACTTCGTTGCCCATCCTTCGGCTAGGTACGCTCGACCAAAATCAGCACTACTTAAAATATATGGGTGTGTTCTTTCTGAAATATCTTTTAGCCTACCGTGTAAATAAACAACTCCTTCAAGGTTAACTCCAGATGCTAAATCAGGAAAAACGGGTGGCTCCCAATATGTTACTGTATCGTCATTTAGTTCGAATAACTTATCAAAGTTAGTAGTTACTACTTTCGGACTGCCATCTACATTTCTTGAAAGTCGTTTAATTATTCCATGTTCTTTAGCTCGACTACCAGAAGGTTCAAACTCAGAGAGTATCTTTGCAACTTTACGATTTACCTGATCTCGGCCATAGTCCTGATATAGCATGTGGAAAATTTGATCTAACGGAACTTTAGGATGAGAAAGGTGCCCATCACTTTGAAGCCATGGGGTAAACGCTTTGTGTACTTCAGAGTCTTCAGGAGGGGAGAAGAACTCCATTACTTGCTCAGTTAATCCAATAAAGTCAGGAAGCTTAGAGTTAAATGAAACTCCCGCCCCACAAAAGAAAACCACTTTACCGTGATCACATTTTTCTAAAAGGGTATCAGGAATGTTTGGACCATTTTCTGTAAATCGCATATTCGCTTCCTAGCTTTTAAGTTTAAAGTTTTCTGATTTAGAGCAGGTTACTTCTTCATCAAATGCAGTTCACACTCTAAGTCATTTATTCTTTTTAGAAATTGATGATTCGATAGTGCAAGAGCGTTGTGAGTAGCGGCCATTAGTGACATCTGTTCTTTGAGACTAACAACTTCATCGCGGTACTTTTCTTTTAATCGCTTTTCATTGGCAAGCTTTTCTCGTAGCTTGGTGACATCAGAGTTTTGCTGTGCTTGTTTTTTTGTGATGACTTTTGACTTGAGTTGCTTAATCTTTTCAATGACGTCTTTGTAGTAGTAAGCCGAGCCGTTACCGAGATTAGCTTCCTCTTCCACCGCAATCGCGCTTAACCCACGTTTGGCATCAATACGTATAGTGTTGCCAGAAAGTATTCTGTCAATGGCGTTTAGAAGCTCTAATCTTGTATTTTCTGACTTACTCAAATCTGTCTGATCTCAATTTCAGGTTTGTAAGGAGTGTAACTGATATCAAAGTAATCCATAACTTTTTCAGCTGCACGAAGCTGGGTAATGAAATGGCTTAGCTGTGACTGCGATAGTTTAGTATGCTCCTCCATTTCGGTTATGGTTTCAACAATCCATAGATGCCTTTTTTGCCAAGCTTGCGCTTTAGTCTCGTCAATAACGACATTCTCGCAGTTAAAGCAGTTGGTTGGTGATACAACCTTTTCCATTCGGCATTCATAGCCAGCCATACAGTATGAATGAAGTGTGCCAACGATAGACACTCGACCAGCTGAGACTTGCGCATACAAAGCATCCCAAGATGAGTATTTAACAGCGTTATTTTGTCTGTCTTTTACAACGTCTATGCCTTTTTTGCCAAATAGTTTGTCATCAGAGTTATACCACTGAAATAGCAATTGTGTAGTGACTTCTCTATCCACTTCTTGAAGTAAATTATTGAGTTCAGAATCTACTTTCACACGTTTAATTTTGGCAGCTATCCCTCCTTCTGCATACCATTGTGCCATTGGTAAATAAAGGTGTTTGTATTGCTGTTTAATGGCGACATCAGACAATAAATTATGACGTTTGCCAAATACGGCAAAAGTTCTTCTGAGCTGGTGTGTTGTGAGTGCCCAAGGTTTACCAACCATTATTTTTTGTTTGTAAGCATGTATGTTTAAGTTGGGGTTGATAATTGCAAACTCCTCATAGTCTTCTTCATTTACAATTGCATTAGACTCTGTGACTAGTTGTTTGTAGTGCAAAAAAATAGTTGTGCTACCAAGTATATTTGGCATTTTACTTTTGAGTCTTTGAATGAGCCAAATGCTTGAGGCGATCTCGTTATCAGCTCTATTCGCTGACAACATCAACTGCGTGCGCATATGTTGTGTCAGCGTTGCTGCTAATTCTATGGCCTTTTTAGTTATTGGTGAGGTTAGCCACTCTACTTTTTCAGCGACGGCAGGAGTCATTTTGCTATGTAGAGACTGAACAGAATAATATGTTTGTTCATTTAGCTGAAGAGTTTTGAAGCTATTTTCGTGTATGCCAAAAATTTCAGACCTTCTCATTCCAGTAAAAGCTCCACATACAGCAAAACAACAGACCTGAAGGTGCGTAAATAAGTTCGCAAACATCCCTCTACCGGTCGAAATTAGGTGTTCATATGGAGTTCCTTTTATATAGCTATTAATTATATCTTTAGGTTTTTGCGGAGTAGCTTTAGAAACCTCAATTCGATATTGTGGTGAGCTCTTTGTTATCCAATTCCATTGTCCTGAACTTATTTTATTATCAACGATAAGTTTAGCGACTTGGTAATTCTCGTATAGTTCAGTGTTTATATCCAATAATAGGTGTCTTATCGGATGGTAGTCTTCTATATATTTTATTGCTTTAGAATAAATTAATTGCATTAAACGTGATGGGATAGCGTAGTATTGCTCTTCCACTAACTTCGATGGACAGCCTAGTTTTCTTCCAATTTCCCGATTATGTTCTTTGTTGATTCGCAGTTTTATAGGTGAATCTTCACTAAGGGCTTCAATCCAGTTAATGACAGAGAATATTTTTGATATATAAGATGCACTCATTTTTAATGATTTTATGTGTTCACAATATCTAGAAAATTGAATTGGGTGATTAAGAAAACATATAGATTTAGCTTGGACTGACTCAAGAAATTTATATATTTGAGTTAAGTGCATGTTTCTATTTAGAAATGTAGTTGGCTTTATAATCATCCCTTTTCTGAAAGAACCAACAGCATAAAGGCTTAGAAATGCGAGTAGTTTTTGTTCAAAAAGAAGACTTTTACTTTCAAGGTGGTTAAATGTCGCACTTCTCTTTGTAATGACCTTTGCATCAATATAGCAACTAAGATCCCATGTATTGTCACCAAAAAAACTAATCGTACGTCCATCTTGATCTATCATTGCAGGGACTTTATTTAGCTCTTCAAAATTTTGTCTTTCATAAAGCTCAATCACCCTTTCAATTAATATATTATTTTCTTGAAGTAAATTTTCAGGTATAGATAGTAATGGCTTCATAGTAAATACTTCCTATATGGCTAGGTTAAGAGTATTGGGCCAAAAAGGGTGCCGCCCTTCGGTCATGAGTTTTTTCTCTGCTTGTCTTCGAACTTTTAGATCTATACTGAAAAGTACTTGCTTTATTTTTTTAGGACAGGCTCAAAGTTTTTTTGGAAGTGGGCAATATTTTGGTGATCTGATTGAGTATCCTTCAATGCTTCATAGAAACTCATCAGACACCAAATGTCATCTACTTCTTCTACCAGCACTTGGTTTGGGCAAGAAAAGCAATTTAATAAGTCTGCACAGGCGAGGTGGCTCATATCTATGTTATCGATAGACGCCTTTCGTCGAAAACGATTACCTTGACTATCAAAAGGATCTTTACATCCGGTGCCTAAAGATGTTTTTTGAGCGTTACCTGATTTAGCATATCGATTTACAAACTCCTCATAGGGTAGCACTTCAAGTTTCATTTGATTAAGAGTCAGCTTTCTTGCATCATCAATATCTCCACATTTTATTGCATTCTCTAAGGTATTTGCGGTGGCCTGTAGCTGAGCTAAGTTTTCTGATTCGTTCCCTTTACTGTAATGTTTTTGCACAACATTAGGAGTATTTCCAAGTAATTGTGCCGTGGTAAGTGCGTCTCCAGTTAATGCTAAGTAATTAGCAGCACCAGTTGCCCTAAAGCGTTTAGCTTCAGGCCTAAGTTCTTGGTCATTATCGTCAGTTAGTTCAAAGGTATTAATTAGCCAATTCATGTTTGAGCGAATATGGGTAGGGCAAAGAGGTTGATTCACTCTATCTACGCATTGATGCAGTAATCTGTTGGAGGTTGGAAACAATGTGCGTGTTAGGGTAATTAGATCATTGATAAAGTTAAGCGCGTGTTTTGGAATGTCAGTACTGAGATTATCGCCGATCTCAATGGTCACAAACTTATTTGCTCTCTTTTTTAGCGCTGTTTGCACAAACCATTTACCTTGCTGTCCTTTCTTTTGAGAAGCTTTTGGTATATCCATATCTCTGATTGTACTGGCGTTAGCCCAAGTATAGTAAGAGAGTAAGAAATAGGCTGCGCAGTAACATTTGGTAATAGCGCCATATACAGGAACATTTATATTGTTGAAAGAAAAGCTTGCGTGCTGTTCACGTCTTCCTGCTCGAATGTATTTATTAGGTGAGGTTTGAATTTGCTTTGAAAGCTGAAAATATAGCTCTTGCAATATTTTAATCAGCTTTTTCAGCTCTGATACTGAGTATGCTTGTGTGGCATTGACTTGGCTCCTAAATAGTTTGAATTTAGAAAACCAATCATCAACAGGGTTATCAAGCATCTTCATTATTGTGCGTAGGTTGCTTAGCTCACCTTTTGCTGAGTTTGAGCCCTTATCACCAACTCTGACACTATGAACTAGATGTGCTTCAAATGCACTGACACCCTCTTTTGAGTCTGGGTTAACAAGCATACTGTCGCAGACTTTCACGAATTTTGTGAGTACTCTATAAAGAGAATGTAGAGTTGTGTCAGAGTACTCACTGTTCTCCTTGAATGCCTGATACCACTTAATAACAAGTTCATCACGGTTAAGTAAATTCCCTTTACCAAGTTTGAAAATCGTGGGTACTCCTTTATATCTAAACCTTTCAAAGTCTGGGTATATAAATTGTTCACCATAGATGTTCAATTTAAGTTTGAGATCAATATTTAGCTTTGAATTTCTCTTCATTCTTGGCTCTTATTTTCATTAATAACCGAGTCCATTACTTGGTCTAAAAAACAAACAGCGCGTATAGATGCTTTGCTTCGATTTATAAAGTTTAGGTACCGCCACGTTGTTTTTTCGTCTTTATGTCCCATCCAGCCCATGATTAATGACATGGCATCAAAGGGTGATAACCCAATGTTTTCATCCAAGAGTGACGTTAGGCGAAAGGTACCGTAGGTTGCGCGTAAATCATGAGTTCTGTGCTGAAAATGTGCGTTGAGTTTATTTCTAATATGACCGCGAGCTAAGTTGAAATGACGCTGTATCGCGTTGGGATTATATGGTTTGCCTCGGTTGGTAATCAGCAATTCAGCAATTGGTTTCTCAGCTTTGCACTCTCTTTTCTGGCGCCTTTCACTAATCAGGTAACGGTACATTTTGTTCATTAGTACAGTTGGCACTTCGATGGTTCTGACAGAACCAAATTTAGTATGCACGCCATTGTTTGGCCCTATGCTGACTTGAACATGATATGTATCTGGGTTACACCTTTTAACTAGGCTTGCAGGGAAAGTGCAGGCCTCTTCAATACGCAGGCCGCACATAAGTTGCAATAGTTGATGGATTTGAAATTCAATAGGTTGTTCTTTGAGTGCTCGAGAATATAGCTTTACTTCATCTTCGGTAAGTGGATTTAAGCTTTGTTCTGGTGTTCGCCTTGGCACTTTGATCCTTAAATCAGAGCTCCTTACCACGTAATTACGATTGATATGTGCCAACATTCCAGTAGTTTTGATGCTAACAAATTCAACCTCAAAAGGTTTATTTTCTTTCGAAAACTCAATTAGCCCTTCGTAATATGCCCACTCGTAAAACTTTATAATGTGGTTCATGTAAACCGCTGCGGTCGAACTATTTAGCTCACCGGCTTTCACTGCTACCAAGAGGTCTTGGTTTCTAAAAAGGTATGTTGGCTTATTTGATTTGATGGTTGGAAAGTCTTTCCAAGAGAGTTTATGGTTTTTTAAAAACCGCCAATATCGGCTTATGGCACGCACATTTGAATTGATGTTTTTTGCGCGTTTTACGTTAATGAGGTGATTCATCCAAAGGTTTATTGGCGTGACGTATTCACCATTTTCATAAAAGGTTGGAAAGCCTTTTAGCTGAAAGCTTGATTTTGTCTCGCAAAACGGTGTTTGGATCTCAGTTTCAAAATCATCAGATTGAACAATTGTGAGCATAAAAAAGCTGACCAATAACTGTATGTTAATTGGTCAGCTTAGATAGTTTTCCAGAGTTAGCAAATGTAAAGTTTCACTTTTCCAGAGAGAAATTTACATAGTAACAAATTCCTCGGAGCCGGTTGGGTGTATTGCGACTACCGAGTCAAAGTCTGCTTTGGTTGCGCCCATCTTCATTGCGACGGCGAACCCTTGGATCATCTCATCTACGGCAAAGCCGATGCCGTGCAGGCCTACTACAGTTTCTTCTGGGCCTGCGCATACAAGCTTCATGCGACATGGTTGGCGGTGCTGAGTGACCGCGGTGTACATTGCAGCAAAGGTAGAGGTATAGACCTTGATGTTGTCTTTACCGTACTTTTCTTGCGCTTCTGGCTCTGTTAGGCCAATGGTGCCAATCGGTGGGTGGCTAAATACGACGGTAGGGACTAAGTCGTAATCCATTTTTGCGTTTGGTAATTCTGGATTAAATAAGCGCTCGGCTAGCATTCGACCTGCTTTTACGGCAACAGGCGTCAGCTCTATGCCACCATCCATAATATCACCGAGCGCGTAGATACCTTTGGCTGTGGTGTTTTGCCATT
Source organism: Pseudoalteromonas sp. CO342X (assembly GCF_004208915.1). Classification (NCBI taxonomy): domain Bacteria; kingdom Pseudomonadati; phylum Pseudomonadota; class Gammaproteobacteria; order Alteromonadales; family Pseudoalteromonadaceae; genus Pseudoalteromonas; species Pseudoalteromonas sp. CO342X. The sequence continues at coordinate 189,990 of NZ_SGPH01000035.1, read as the reverse complement.
CATCGACTTTAATATGGCCGCTAGGCGTGGTCTCTACATCTGTCGCAGCGAGGTTGATAAGATCTGTCATTGGTTCACGGCCAATTGCCCAGATCAGTTTGTCTACGGTATAAGACTCGCCATTTTCAAGATGTAAGGTGACTGAGCCATCCTCTTCTTTGGTCACTGACTGTGGTACTGCGTGAGTGTGCAGCGTTGGGCCTTCTTTTTCCATTACCTCAGTTAAGGTTTCAACCAAGATAGGATCAAAATTACGAAGTGGAGCGTGCTTACGAACAAATAGGTGGGTTTCTGTGCCCAAGCTGTGCAATACGCCCGCAAGTTCTACCGCGATATAACCCGCGCCTACAACCGCTACGCGGCGAGGTTGCTCTTTAAGCTCAAAGAAACCGTTTGAATTGATACCATGCTCAGCGCCTGGAATATTGGGGATCGTTGGGCGGCCACCTACGGTAATGTTGATATGATCGGCAGTGTAGTGCTCGCCGTTGACCTCAATGGTGTTGTTATCAACAAACTTAGCAAAGCCATTGATCACGGTGACGCCATTTTTTGCTAGGTAGCCGTTGTAACCTTGGTGAATACGGCCAATGTAGGCTTCGCGGCTTTCTACCAGCTTACCCCAATCGAAGTTCTTTAGTTCAACATCAAAACCATAATCTGGTGCGTATAGTTTAATGGCTTCAGCAACTTGAGCGCCGTGCCACATCGCTTTTTTTGGAACGCAGCCCACGTTTACACAAGTACCGCCTAAGTGCTTTGCTTCTATTAATGCCACCTTGGCACCTCGCATCGCCGCTCGGTTTGCAGATGCGATCCCGCCGCTACCGCCACCGATTGCGATATAGTCAAAATGTTGAGCCATAAAAATTCCTCGCCAATTATTTGTTTTGCTTAAACCCTACTACTTTATATTAAGTAAATAGCAAAAGTGCACAACCGAAGACCGATATTAAGCAAAAATCTGTTCAGATACTTGTAAATGCGGTCATTCACCCTTATTTCAACCTCAATATTAGATTAGAAAATAAAGAGCGTGCCCATGAGTAACCCATTAATCGGGCTAGAAGGATTGCCTCCTTTTTCGAAAATTAAGCCTGAACATATTGTTGAAGCATTAAAATCTGCCATCGCGCACTGCCGTGAAACTATCGACACTGTTTTAGCGCAGTCGAATTATACCTGGGACAACTTTGTACTACCGCTAGAAGAAGCGGACGATAAACTTAGCCGCATGTGGTCGCCGGTATCGCATATGCATTCAGTAGTCAATTCAGAAGCGCTGCGCAAAGCGTATGATGAGTGTTTGCCATTAATCTCCGAATATTCGACTTATTGTGGCCAACATCAAGGGCTATATGAAGCCTATAAAGCAGTAAAAGAGTCAGCTGAGTTTGGTAGCTTAACGATTGCTCAGCAAACGTCGGTGGATAATGCACTGCGTGATTTTCAACTTTCTGGCATTGCGCTTGAAGCTGCGAAGCAAAAGCGCTATGGCGAAATTGTGGCACGACTGTCGGAGCTGGCATCAAAGTTTGGCAACAACGTAATGGATGCCACTCAGGCATGGCAAAAACATATTACTGATGAGTCTGATTTAACTGGGCTACCGGAATCTGCCTTGGCACTTGCCGCTCATACTGCCGAAGCCAAAGGATTAGAAGGCTGGGTATTTACGCTAGATATTCCTTCTTACCTTCCTGTGATGACTTACGCAGATAGCCAAGCGCTCCGTGAAGAGGCTTATCGTGCGTTTGTAACCCGCGCCTCGGATCAAGGGCCTAATGCTGGCGAGTTTGATAACTCAGCGATTATGCATGAAGCGCTTACGCTTAGACACGAACTGGCTCAGTTACTTGGCTTTTCTAGTTTTGCAGAAAAATCACTGGCAACCAAAATGGCTGAGACGCCAGAGCAAGTATTTAAGTTTTTAAACGACCTTGCCGCTAAGTCAAAACCACAAGCCGAGCAAGAAGTGGCTGAACTACGAGACTTTGCGAATAAAGAGCACGGTGTAGGTGAGCTAAAACCTTGGGATTACGCATATTATGGCGAAAAGTTAAAACAAGCTAAGTATGCGATTTCTGACGAAGCACTGCGTCCTTACTTCCCTGAGCATAAGGTACTTGCCGGTTTGTTTGAAACCGTAAATCGCCTGTTTGGGATCCGTGTGAGTGAAGTCAAAGACGTTGATACTTATCATCCAGACGTACGTTTTTTTGCTATTCACGATGATCAAGGTGAGTTGCGTGGTCATTTCTATCTCGACCTATATGCCCGTGAACATAAGCGTGGTGGTGCTTGGATGGATGACTGCATGGGCCGAAAAGTACGCGCAAATGGTGAGTTGCAGACTCCTGTCGCTTATTTAGTGTGTAACTTCAATAAAGCCGTTGGCAATAAACCTGCGCTATTTACCCATAATGAAGTAACCACTTTATTCCATGAGTTTGGTCACGGTATTCATCACATGCTTACGCAAGTGGATGCAGCGCCGGTTGCTGGTATTAATGGTGTGGCATGGGATGCGGTTGAGCTGCCAAGTCAGTTTTTAGAGAACTGGTGCTATGAAGAAGAAGCGCTGAACTTCATTTCAGGGCACTATGAAACGGGTGAACCATTACCAAAAGAAATGTTAGACAAATTACTGGCAGCAAAGAACTTCCAATCAGCCATGCAAATGCTACGTCAGTTGGAGTTTTCGTTGTTTGATTTTCATATTCACGCAGACTTTGAGCCAAACATAGATTGCCAAATTCAAGCTATGCTCAATGCGGTGCGTGAACGCACAGCGGTTGTTAAAGCTCCCGAATTTAATCGCTTCCAGCATAGCTTTAGCCATATTTTTGCTGGTGGCTATAGTGCAGGCTATTACTCTTATAAGTGGGCAGAAGTGCTGTCTGCGGATGCGTTTTCTAAGTTTGAAGAAGAAGGGATATTCAATCCGCAAACCGGACGTGAATTTATGCATCACATTCTTGAAAAGGGGGGATCAGAAGCGCCAATGGTGCTGTTTACTCGCTTCCGTGGTCGAGAGCCAAAAGTGGATGCGCTATTACGCCACAGTGGGATCGCCGCCTAGTTATATTTCCACTCCAAGCGCCTTCTTCTGAAGGCGTTTTTTTTGTCTTAGAAAGTGTGGCTTTTTGTTAGCAAATTCAATATCTCTGACTATTCTATAAAGATATGAATTAATAGGGAAAGCCACATGACGAAACTGGTTCTTGCCATTGATGATGACAAACTCGTCCATCACATTGTTGACGAGGCGCTATCGCGCACTTGCAAAATATTACATGCGAAAAATGGTGAGGAAGGCTTACGGTTAGCTAAAAAATATCGTCCGGATATTATTTTGCTTGATGTCGAGATGCCTGGACTGTCGGGCTTTGAGGTATGTGAGCAACTCAAAAAACTAGAGGACACCACTGAGATCCCAGTTATGTTTTTGTCTTCTCGTGCCGATATTTCAGAGCGGATGCGGGGCTACAACGCCGGCGCTGCAGACTACATAGTTAAACCTTTTAACGCCGAAGAGTTGTTAGCGCGTATTAATGTTCTTGATGACTATAGAAAAACCTCGTCGCAGCTCAAACAAGACGTACAGCGCGCCCAAACCACAGCCGAAATAGCCATGACTGACTCTGGTGATATGGGTCGTATAATGCGCTACGTTGGGCAATCGTATCACGCGCATGATCTCAATACTTTGAGCGCTCATTTTTTAGAGTTTTTTATGCCGATGGAGCTCGATGTTGCGGTGGCTTTTTGGTATCACCAAGACGCGATGTTTTACTCCAGCGAGGGAGCTATTCAACCGATAGAGCAAGAGTTATTTGAGAAACACAAAGATGGCAGTCGCTTTGTTGATTTTGGTCGCAGAACTATCATTAACTATCCTAAAGTCTCTTTACTGATTAAAAACATGCCAGTGGACGATGTTGCGGTTTATGGTCGCTATAAAGATTTGTTTCCGCACATACTGGAAGCCACTGATGCCAAAATCAGAGACATGGAAGTCAGTGAAGATGCACTCAATAAAGTGGAACATATCGGGCAGGTATTTGCTGAGCTGAGCGATCATTTAAGCGGCGTTGGCGATCATTACAGCGGCAAAGTTGCTGAGTTTCAGACGGTGCTAGAAAGCGACAAGCTTGCAGTCTTAGAACCAAGCGAAAGAGAGCGGTTGCAAGAGCTCTATGAGCATTTCACTTATTTAAGTGATGAGCTAACCATAATTAAATATAAGTTAGGAGAAGTGACTGAGGTACGCCAGCAGCTTATAGAGAGTTTAAACAAAATAGCGAAACCTTGGGGTGAGGATGAAGTGGCGTCGCAAGCAGATATTGAACTGTTTTAAGCCACTGGATAATCAAAGACACTAGAAAGGGAAAGGGGTATACTGCCACGGTTGGTAACCCTTGGGAGCTTAGCTTGTACATTCACACCCCTTTTGAAGAAAACAGATCCTACCTAGATACGCTAACTAAGCTGTTTAATTTATCCGCGCTTAATATTAACGAGGCGGAGTTTCAATTGGTTTATGATGAGCTAGGCTTACAATTATTCAAAAAAGATGAGCCAAAACTCGGTGCTATCCGAGTTGACTTTGTGACTGGCGCAGTTGCTCATCGACGCAAATTTGGTGGTGGTAAAGGGCAAGCAATTGCAAAAGCGGTTGGCCTAAATAAAGGTGCTGTGCCTACAGTATTGGATGCAACTGCAGGACTTGGACGCGATGCCTTTGTGCTTGCGTCTATGGGTTGCAAAGTTGTGCTACACGAGCGTAACCCGGTAGTCGCAGCGCTGCTATATGACGGCTTGCAACGCGCCTATCAAGATGCTGAAATTGGCGAATGGGTGCAGTCAACTATGCGACTGGAGTTTGGCTCCAGCCATGACTTGTTAGAGCAAGCGGGTTGGCGTCCGGATGTAGTGTATCTTGATCCTATGTTTCCACATCGCGAAAAGTCAGCGCAAGTGAAAAAAGAAATGCGTGTATTCCAAGACTTAGTTGGCAATGATTTGGATGCGGACGCACTATTACCTTTTGCTTTGCAGTTAGCCGCTAAAAGGGTGGTGGTAAAACGTCCAGACTACGCTGGCTTCTTAAATGATAAAACGCCAAGTATGCAAATAAAAACCAAGAAAAACCGCTTTGACGTTTATGTTAATGCCGCAATGAAATAGCACACCACTACCTGATTTAATTTTGTGCAGTAGATATCTAGATGGATATACGCAAAAAGTATGGTTTTGTACTATTGTACAGAAAAGGTAACCAGATTTAATTAAGTTGTCATAAATCCTTAATACTCTTGCGGAGCATTTTGATAAAGGGGTTGTGATTCTATGCGCGTGTCTACATTTACTCGGCTATTGGCAATATTATTGACCACTGCGAGTATTCTACTTGGGGCGAGTCTGTTTTGGACGAGCCAAGTATTAACAGAGCTTGATGTGCAAGACGCCGCTTACAATCAAGTTAAAAATGCGGTGATCATCGAGCTTGAGGGTACAGTAGAAGATTACTTGAGTGCGGGCGACAGTCAGTATTTAAGTAAGGCTGATGAACAAATCAAAGCATTACAGCAAAGTGTGGAACAGTTGCCACCAGCGCTTGCTGAGCAACTTAAAACTAAACTCACACAACTACAACAGGATATTGCAGGTAAATATCGAGCACTTGGCAAGCTCTCAGGTAATGAACTTGCGCTGTTGGATAATGCGCTCAGACAAATGTCAGGTTCAGCATCGAGCCTCGTTAAGTACGCAATTAAAGCACAAGATAGTGCCGCCAAAGAATCCTACTTTAATCTCGCTTCAGACTACTTTAGCGAAGTCTCGAATTTGAGCTTATATACCTACCAATTAGTTATGGCTTACGAACAGCAGACCGAGCAGAGTTTGATGTCGAGCTTAAGCCGTTTGCAGGATATTGCTGCGCGAATAGACCGGCTCGAAAACTTAGGGGTAATGAGTGAGGTAGACGAAGACGAGCTATTTTTAGGTGCCGAAGCCGAAGACCTCGCGCTAGAAATAAAAGCGGAGCTTGTGAGCTGGCCTAAACGTTATGCCCGCGACTTGGAAAATACCTTACAGCAGTCCAAACAACGTCAAGCTGGCATGCTGGCACTGCGAGGTGACATTAAAGCAATCTCAGAGAATATCCTGCAAGCAGAAACCAACTTAAAAACTGAGCAGGCTGACGTAAAAACCAATGTATTTATGCTGTTTGGTGTGGCAATTGGGTTACTCGTGCTGCTTGCAGGTGGTGTCTACTTTGTGCAGTTCAATCAAGTATTAACTCCGCTAAGACAACTTCGCGATGGCTTCGCTCAGCTTATCGAAAGCAATGAATTACGTAATATTGAAAGTAAAAACCAAGACACTGAAATTGGCGAAATTGCGAGTTACTTTAATCAGTTAATCGATAGGCAGCGAGCAGAAGCGGACGAACGCTCAGAAATGCTGAGTGTGATTAATACCTTTATGGAGGAGATGAACACTAACTTGGCGCAGATCTCTGCACAAGCTGGAGACACGTTTGAGCAGGTGGAGCAAAACCAGGCACAGCTTGACTCGCTTAGAGCACTTGGGGCGGATGCCAATCAAATCAACGCGCAAGTTGCCGACAATGCAAATAACACCTTTGAAGCAATGACACAAAGTGTGTCCTATGCGGATGCTATGTTGAGTGCTTCATCTACCACGCAAAAGCGGGTAGAGCAGGGATTAGAGAGCTTAAATGAATTACTTAATGGTGTTTCGGATGTGAGTAAAGTGATTGATATGATCAGCTCCATCGCAGAACAAACGAACCTACTCGCGCTCAACGCGGCGATTGAGTCGGCTCGCGCAGGTGAACATGGTCGCGGGTTTGCGGTCGTTGCGGACGAAGTACGAAAGCTTGCACAGCAAACACAAGCCTCACTGACAGATATCCACCAGCAATTAAATGTTTTGAGTGATAATTCAAACAAAGTATCGACACAAATCTCGGCTTTGGCAGATGAGGCACAGCAGCAAACAGGCCATGCACAAGAGTTGAAACGCAATTCAGAAGGTGTGGCAGAGAGCGCACAAAGCGCCAACCAAGTTGCCGCCCATGCAATGGATCTTGCCAATCAGCAATCAGATCTACTAGATACCTTTGGCCACGCCATGGACAGCATGAAAGGTCAGGTTAATAGCTCACATGAGCAAGTTCAGCAAATTCAACAAAGCCTTAAAGAGAAAATGCGAGAGATCAGGGGCACTTTAGGTTTGCAGTAATCAGGATTGTGCCGTAGGTCGAGATTTATCTCGACAGTATAAGCTGAAACGTCGGAGCCGCTTCACGCGGCGAGCAGTTAAAATCTCGCGGGGTAAACTTGTTCTACCTGCGAGTATTGTAGGTCGAGATTTATCTCGACTACTGCAAGCTAAAACGTAGCAGCCGCTTCACGCGGCGAGTAGTTAAAAGACCGCGAGGTAAACTCGTTCCCAGCAACGAGTTTTGTAGGTCGAGATTTATCTCGACAGCATAAGCTGAAACATCGGAGCCGCTTCACGCGGCGAGCAGTTAAAATCTCGCGAGGTAAACTCGTTCCCACCAGTGAGGGTTGTAGGTCGAGATTTATCTCGACTACTGTAAGCTGAACCGCTCTACAAAATAATTAAAAAAGGCCGCAAATGCAGCCTCTCGTTGGGGAAAGAAGACTCAATCAGAGCCTACTAAATTTTGCTTATGGCTTGTACTGCGCGTCTAACGTTAGGCCAGAGAACGTACGGTAAGCATTAACGCTTAGGTGCCATGTACCCGCTTGCGGATTAGTGATTACACAAGTCTCGGTATTACCATTTTCATATGGACGACAGTCATAGCTGTTTGTTGTAGGTTGTGAGCCAAACTTAACGAATAAGTCAGCGTCACCTGAGCCGCCAAACGTTTTCACGGTGAAGTCGCTCATACCCTCTGGTACTTCGATTGTGTAGTGAACCCACTGACCGCTTGAAGCTGAAATATCTTCAATTGTACCGCCACCTGCTTGTGGACCACCTGTGCTAGAGCCCGAAGTTGCAGCAACTAAGCTTACGCCTGAATAAGCTTTATAACCGTTAATCATTACATGGTATGTACCAGCTTGAGGTGCGTCAAAGCTACAAACTTCGGCATTACCGCCTTCATAAGGACGACAATCATAGCTGCTTGAAGTTGGTTGACTGCCAAGTTTTACATAAAGGTCAGCATCACCAGTACCACCGCTCATGGTGAAGGTAACATTGGTTTTACCTGCAGGTACGTCGAAAGTGAAGAACTGATCACTACCAGCTGCACCACTTAAGCCTGTTTTCGCTACACCATCTTCAAGTGTATTACCTGTAGGTGGCGTGACAACATCGCCTAAAGCTTCATTTACCGCAGCGGCTGCATCAACAACACCCGTACCACAGTTTGAACAGCTACCAGCGAAGCTACGTGTAGTGTTTTTCAAGATAGTTTCTACTTCGTCAGGCGTAGCAGATGGTTTAGCTTGCTTGATTAACGCAGCAACACCCGCAACGTGAGGTGCCGCCATCGACGTACCTTGTGAGTAATGGTAGCTATCATTTGAAGGTGCACCAGAGCCTGAGTTATGCGTAGACAAGATACCTTCTGGATCATCAGCAAAACTTTGCGCGCCACCCGGAGCGGCAACGTCGATGTTTGCACCATAGTTTGAGTAGTAAGCACGGCTACCATCACGACCTACAGATGCTACGTTTACTACGCCATTACAGTTACCTGGGTTGTAGTTTGCTGAGTTATCGTTATCGTTACCTGCCGCAATAACAATGACTGTACCGTTGTTACGTGCTTGGTTGATTGCATTTTGTGTGGTTGCGCTACATGCACCGCCGCCACCTAAACTCATGTTGATAACATCAGCAGGGTTAGCATTTGCAGGCACACCAGATACAGAGCCGCCAGATGCCCAAATGATGCCGTCAGCGATGTCAGACGTTAAACCACCACATTTACCAAGAACACGTACAGGCACTACCTTAGCGTCGTAAGCAACACCAGCTACACCTTCACCATTATTTGTTACCGCAGCAACTGTTCCCGCTACGTGTGTACCATGCCAGCTTGAGTCTTGATCCGCGCGTGGTACAGGTTGACCTGAAGAGTCAGTTCCACATTCACCGCGAGTGACTGCATCACCAGGGTCACGAGCATCGTTGTCACGTGCGCCACCATCGTTAGCAACAAAGGTATTAGAGATCATGTCATAGCCAGGCAGAATGTTGGCATCTAAGTCTAAATGTGGGCGATAACCTGTATCTAGTACCGCAACTACCACACCTTGACCTGTTGCTTTATCCCACGCAGCTGGGGCATTAATACCAGCAGCAGCTTCGTAGTAATGCCATTGATCGTTATAACGAGGATCGTTAGGCGTTGCGAATGGTTTTAACATCTGGTCGATTTCAATGTATTCAACATTACCAGAAGCCATCACTTCGTTCATGAATGCTTGTGCTTCTTTTGCTGAAAGTTTTTTGTCAGCACGCATAACGTGGTGATTGCTAAGTGCCATTGGGCGTACGTATTGAGCGCGAGCACTCGCTTTACTGCTCTTAAAGCCTTGTACAAAGCTTTCTGCACGTTGTTGCATTTTAGCAGGAGCAAGATCCGCAGCTGAAAGGCCCATCATTTGCGAACCAGCATCTTTGTACTTGATGATGAACTGTGTACCAAGCGTGCTTTGTGATGATAGTTTTTGTGCCGTTGCTGCAAGCGCTGCATCTTGGCCGATTGATTGTGCTGGTGCGGCTGTAACTGCTGTTGCAGTGAATAATGCGCTCACTGCGACGCTTAGTGCAGCGCGCTTAAAGTTTTTATTGATTGTCATAATGTTTCCCTAGTTTCTAACTTGTTGTTCAGCTGTTAATAAAAAGCTGATGGTCAGTGAAAGTAAACTCCTAGTTAAAAAAAAGAAAGCGCTGTTTTGTTATTTGCACTAATTTTTTAGTTATATGTGGACGGATAAATGGCTATAAAAAATTCTTACTGTATTGTTTTTAATCGATATTTTTCATTTTTGTGAGAGATTAAATAAATTTCAGTTACATTGTAAATGACTGTAAACAAAATAGTGTTTTTAACTTTGTGAAGCATTTGTAGTCAATAGAGTGGAGACTTGTTTAGTATTAAAGTTTGGTTTTTTTTGGTTGTTATGGTTGTATTTTCTTATTTTTGAAGGTTTAAGAAATGATAGCGCTGACATAATGTTTACAAGTGTTTAAAAGGCATGCGAGTGGCTATTGATATTCGCAGCTGTGATTAGATAAAGAATCTAGGTATAATTTTCGCTTGGTCGCGATTTTGCCGTTTAAAGCTAAACTGTTGGCAAAACGGTAAGTGTAGAAATCTTAGATAAAAAGTTGAGTGAATTTATGCAACAAATAGAGGTAGTCGTTATCGGCGCAGGTGCTGCAGGGTTGATGTGTGCTGCACAGGCTGGATACCGAGGGCGACAAGTTGCAGTGGTTGATATGGGAAAAAAGCCTGGTCGTAAAATTTTGATCAGTGGCGGTGGCCGCTGTAATTTTACCAACGAAAATGCTTCACCTGCTAACTATCTATGTAAAAATCCACACTTTGTAAAGTCGTGTTTGAGCCGCTATACCCAACATGATTTTATTGAACTGGTAGACCGCCACGGTCTTGCATACCACCACAAAACACTTGGGCAGTTGTTTTGTGACAATAGCGCGCAAGACATTGTCGACATTCTTCTTACAGAATGTGACTGGGCGGGCGTGTCACTTCACTTACGTCAAGAAGTCCTTGCGGTTGAACATCAAGCTGATGGTCGCTACTTAGTCAAAACCACAACTCAAACCTTTAACTGCGAGTCAGTGGTGATCGCCGCTGGTGGCCTAACCATGCCAAAACTTGGCGCTACGCCAATCGGCTACAAAATAGCGGAGCAATTCGGTTTAACGGTGTTACCAACCACGGCAGCGCTTGTACCATTTACACTTCATGATCACGACAAAGCACGCTTTGATGGTTTGTCTGGTATTAGCGTAGATAGCCTAGTGACCAGCGCAAGCGGTATCCAATTTAGAGAAAATATTCTCTTTACTCACAGAGGCTTATCTGGCCCTGCAATTTTGCAGATCAGCTCATTTTGGAAAGCAGGCGAGTTTGTTAGCATCAATTTACTACCTGATCTAGATGTGCAAGCACAACTCCATGACTGGCGCAGTGAACAAGGGCAAAAGAGCTTGAGGAACTTGCTTTCGACCATTTTACCAAAGCGCTTTATTGAAGCCCTAATCAGCGACGGTAGCATCCCAGATAAAAACGCCAACCAACTCAGCCACACTGAGATTGAAAAGCTTACTGAAACTCTCACCTGCTGGAAAATAAAACCAAATGGCACAGAGGGCTATCGCACCGCAGAGGTTACGTTAGGTGGTGTAGATACCGACGAACTAAGCTCAAAAACCTTCGAAGCTAAAAAACAAAAAGGCCTGTACTTTATCGGCGAAGTCACCGATGTCACCGGATGGCTCGGAGGCTATAATTTTCAATATGCTTGGAGCTCCGGCTGGGCATGCGGGCAGGCTTGTTAGCCCAAATCACGCTCAAAAGCGGCTATAAATTGTAGCTTATCAAAAGAAAGGTTTTACCAATTAAAAAGGACACTAAGCATGGCACTTAGTGTCTTTTTGGTTATTAGCCAGTTATCACGTCATACTGACTTTGCCTACCAATTGCGCTTCTGGGTAGGTTTCAATGGTTTCGGCTTCGCCACGGTGATCGCTGGCTAGCTTTTCATAAAGCAGTGGTAAGACAATCAAAGTGAAGAAAGTACCGATGAGCATGCCTGCGACTAAGATAATACCTATACTGTTGCGCGCTTCTGCGCCTGCGCCAGTTACTAAGACCAACGGGAAGTGACCAAGCACGGTTGCACCTGTAGTCATCAGTATAGGTCTTAGACGTGTAGCCGCAGCCCCTTTTACGGCTTCAAATTTCGATTTACCTTCAAGCTGTAAATGGTTCGCAAATTCAACAATCAAGATGCCATTTTTGGCGATTAAACCGATGAGCGTAATTAGGCCGATTTGACTGTAAATATTGACTGTTGTGAGTGATAAAAACGGTAGCATCAATGCACCTGCGAGTGCCAGCGGTGCGCAGCCGAGTAGTACCACGAGCGGATCTCTAAAGCTGTTGAACTGGATCGTCAGTAAGAAAAACACCACTATCATGGCAAACAAAAGTACGCCAACCATGGTATTGCCTTCTTTTCTTAGCTGTCTTGATTCGCCAGCGTAGTCAATTGAGTAGTGGCTAGGTAAAACGTCTGCTGCAATTTCCTCTACCTGTGTGAGCGCTTGCTCTTTGGTAATGTGTGGTAGTGTGCCTGCCAATATTCTAAACGAGTTTTGCTGGTTGAATGAGCCAAGCACTCTAGGGCTTGTAAAGGTGCGCAAGGTAGCAAATGCTGAAATCGGAATAAGATCGCCCGCATCCGTTCTTACTTGCATATTAAGAATATTCTCAGGATTGTACCTTTCGCCATCGCCGACAATGGGAATGACGCGGTAGGCTTTGCCTTCTTTGTTGAAGTAGTTGGCAAAATTATTCGACATATAAATACTAAGTTGCTCGTTTACCGACGACAAACTGAGACCTAAGTCTGCAACCAGCTCTCGGTCGATTTCAAGCTCGGCTTGCGGCAGGTCGATTTTTAGGTCGGTATTGACGAACATAAAGCTGCCACTGGCGGTGGCGCGTTGAATAATCTCATCGGCGTACTGCTTCATCGCAGTTGGGTCGTCACTGGCACGGAATACTACTTCAACATCAAACTGTCCTGCGGTAGGAAGCGATGCTGGTAAAATAGGAAATAAACTTAGCCCAGTCACGCTGCCTAACCGGCCGTATAGATCGTATAGCAAGTCGTGTACTGAGTTTTCTCGCTCATCAAATGGTGCAAGCTCTACACCACCAAAACCTGCTGCTGCCGTAATAATCTGCCAAGTAAACTCAGCGCCTTCAGTGGCGTTCATGACCTCGGCAGTGTCATTCATTTTCGCTGACGTATAAGCTTGAGAAGACTCAGGTGGTGCTTCCACTACGACTTGGATACTGCTTTGATCTTCGATAGGGGCTAGCTCTTTTTGTGATAACAGGTAAAACGGCACCGACAATAAAGAGAACACGATAGCGACAAAAAAGACCTGTGGACGCCACTTAAACAAGGTATCGAGTGCACGAAAATAGAACGCTTGTAATCGATCAAAATAGCCATTGACCTTTTGCGTTAATTTACCTTCTTTACCGCCTTCGGGATTAACGTAAGCACTCATGATGGGCGATAAGGTAATAGCAACCAGTCCAGAAATTAATACCGCAATGGCTAAGGTGAACGCGAACTCTCTGAATAAGAACCCCGTTAAACCTGTTAAAAATCCGATTGGCGCGTAGACCGCGGCAAGGGTCAGCGTCATGGCAATGATTGGGACGAGTAATTGACGTGAACTGATAAGCGCCGCTTGTAATCTGGGTTTGCCTTCGCGCATATGACGCGCAACGTTTTCAACTACCACGATGGCATCATCCACCACTAAACCAACAGAAAGCACGATAGCCAAAATAGTCAGTAGGTTGAGTGAAAAGCCCATTGCAGAGATCACCGCGATTGCGCCTAAAATCGAGATAGGAATGGTAACCAGCGGCACCATGGCGGTTCTAAACGAGCCCATCATGGCGAGTACAACAATCCCCACAAGTAGGACGGTTTCCCCAAGCGTGGTGAAGATTTCTTTTATGGAATCACGCATATAAAGCGTGCCATCGTAGCCAATTCTTAGATGCATGCCGTCGGGTAAGATGGTATTAATCTCATCAATCTTTTTATACAGGGCATCACCAATATCGATTTCATTGGCACCTGGTAATGCCCACACCGCTAAGAATACTGTATCGTGGTCATCAAGGCGTGCGGTTACCATGCCTTCGGCTTCACCGAGTTCTACCGTGGCGATGTTACCAAGCTTGAGTTGCGTGCCATCGATTTCTTTTACCACTAGGTTGTTAAAATCAGTTACCGTTTTTAACGAGGTATTGGCCATCAGGTCGATGCGTTGTCTGTTATTTTCACTGTAACCTAAGGTGGCAATGGTATTGTTTGCTTGTAGCGCGGCAAATACATCGCTAGCACTTACGCCATAAATAGCGAGTTTTTCGGTATCAAGCCAAATTCGCATAGCGGGATCGCGGCCACCTTCCAGTGTCACTTTTTGCACACCGGGAATATCAGACATGGAAGGGACAACATTACGGATCAAATAATCGCTCACGTTATTACGTGGCAGACCTTGAGATTCCACATCGAGATAGAATACCGCATACGGGCTATCGGCACGTACGATTTGAATGGCTGGATCTTCCGCTCCGCTGGGTAACTCAAACTTAATCTGGTTTAATCGGGTAGTCAGCTCAGCCAGGGCGTCGGTGGTACTGTGATTAAGTTCAAGCCAAGCGGTAACTTTGCTAAGTCCCGAGGTAGTTATCGAGTCTACATAGTCGACACCCGGAACGGTAGAGGCCACTCGCTCGATAGGCTCGGTAACATAGCCTTTTACGACGTCTGCGGCAGCGCCCGTATAGACAGTGTTGATCACCAGTGAGGCACTTTCTATTTTTGGATATTGCTGCACCGATATATCTCGGGCGGCATTAAAACCCGCTAGTACAATAAGCAATGACACCACGATCGCTAGTACCGGCCGGTTAACAAAAATATCCATGATAGACGGCTTATTTTCGTGTAATGCGCTCATTACTGGCCTCCGTTATTGCCATCAACAGCGGCAACCTGATCGGTATAAACCAGTAAGTTTTCTTGTAGCTTAAATGCGCCTTCAGCAGCAATAAATTCACCACCACGCAGGCCAGATAGTACAAGTTGCTGATCGTTGACCTTATCGCCTAATGTGATTTTTACCGGTTTTGCCCGCCAATTTTGGCTGTTGTCCTTTTCAAGTACATAAACAAATTCGCCAAAGTGATTGCGCATAATCGCATTGGTTGGCACTACTGCGGCGCTCACAATCTCGGTTGGTACATTGACTAACACCATTTGATTGTGGCTGAGTGTGCCATCGCTGTTTTGTAGCTCAGCGCGATAACTTTGTTGACGCGATGCGACATCGACCATTGGCATTTTGGCTGATACGCGAGCAGGCTTTTGGCTGCTGGCATTAGAAATTGCCACGCTAACGTCTTCGCCTATGGTAGGTTGTGGTAAGGTTTGTGGAATTTTGAAATCCACCCAAATGCTGTCGTCTAACCCAACCAAGAAAGTGATTTCGCTATTGGCATCAAGTAATTGACCAACCTGATATTGCTCTAACCCCGTTTGACCCGGGTAAGGTGCACGAATGGTTTTTTTCTCGATTAATGTGGTTAGTCGTTTTACGTCTGCCTGATTAATTGCCACCTCGGCTTCGGCTTTGTCCACCTCATCTGGGCTGATCCGTTTTTGTTCTAGTAATTTGGCAACCCGTTGATAGGTTGATTTAGCAAGCTTTACTCGAGCTTTAGCCGCTAATAGATTCGCCTCATCAATGCTGCTATCTAGGCGCAGTAATACTTGGTTCGCTGCTACTTGCTCACCGGGCTGAAAACCGACGTAAGTGATAAGACCAGGATACTCGTTACTAATAGTGACGGTGCGCTTGGCATGGAGCTGACCTACAACCTTAACCGATTTAATATGCTCAGTGGTTGATACATATGTGCTTTTTACCGAAGCCGAAGGCTCCGGAAAAGACTCCCCAAAGGCGATTGCCGCTTGGATTTGTGTAAACTTCACAAAACCAAGGCTGATAATAACGATGAGAATGATGACAACGGCCATAAGCCAACGTTTGATGTTCATTGTGATTTCCTTAAGTTAACGAAGCTCGAGCGCTTGCAATTCTTTCTCTATGCGTACCAGCGAATCTTGAGTGATAGGCTGTTGCCATGGATAACTGTTAAGTAGCCTTACCGTGCTGCGAATAACAGGGTCATTAAGCTCTAGTGGTGTGAGCAATGACGCCGTGCCCTCTACAATTTGTTTAGTTTGTTGTACGCGCAATACTTGTTCATATCCTACGGTAAGCGCCCATCCGGTGATGATGATTTCTTCCACCATGTCGTGTAGGTCTGGTGTAGTTTGCAATTCACCCGCTTCAATGCCATCAATCAGCGCTTGTTTAAACACGTTTTCACAACCGTCACAGGATTTGATAATTTTATTGGTCCAAAACTCAGAAGCCCTTTTGATCACCGCCTCATTGGTGGAGTAGGACTGTAATTCATAATCAAAAGAGAAGCGTTTAAGCTTTTGTGGCGAGATAAGACACACTGCGAGCATGCGTTCTGGCGTGCTAAGTGGTAAGGACAACACTTGCTTAAAAACACTGGATGTATGGGTAAAAGACTCATAGGCCAGCGCCATTACTAGGTCTTCTTTGGTCTGCACAAACTTATAGATTGAGCCCATAGACAATCCTGCAAGCAAAGAGACTTTTGCCATTGTAAAGTCAGTGACTGAAGACTCATTAATGCATTGTTCCGCAGCGTTTAAAATCATGCGTTGCTGGGTTTCTTTATCATATTTAGGTGCCGGTGCCATCGTTTCTCCTTAGGGTTTGAATCTTATTCGAATGATGTTCGAATAAGGTTCAATTATAGAGAGCATTTTTAAAAGTGCAATAAGTAAACAGAGTTTTGTTTTCAAAATAGGAATTTTATGTGTAGATAGGTTTTGAAGGAAGGCTCAGCACGGCGCGTCATTGTTATAGCGACGTGCTAATGGTTTAGTGGTTTAAAATCCAGCTTTTAACGGGTTTTAACCACTCGTCTCTCGGGAGATAAAAAGCGCCGTGTTCCTTACCGGTTGAAATCGAAAGCTCTGTAAAGCTTTTGAGGTTTGCAGAGCGTGCTTTCACAAAATCGCAAGAACCTACTTGATCTGAGGTTTCGTAAACGGACAACACCTTGCCGTAGAGCTGAATTTCGGTTTTACTTTTGATAAGCCCAGCGCAGCCAGCTAGTACCACGTAGTGAATAGCATCATTTTTTAATGCATCACTTGCCATTATCGTTAATGCGCCACCGCGAGAAAACCCCACGAGTGTAATGTTGCTAGCACTGACGCCCGCGTCCAGTAATTTGTGAACCTTGCTAACCAAGGTTTTTGTATACGCGTCTGGTGCGACGCCTTTAGGGCGGTGCTCAGCAATTAGCGTATAAGTATCATCGCTTAATGCTTGTTTGATGGCTGGAAAGTCATATTTACCCCAGCGCTTATGAATGGGCGTTTCATTATCACCTTCAACGATATAGCCATGAGAGTAAAAAACGTATTTGGCAGATGGATTAATCTGCTCTGGTACATCTGGGTAAACTGCTTTTGCTGAGGCGATTGACACCACGCAAGCGGCAAAGGAGGTGCATACAGCACGTAGTAAATGATTCATTTTTTGAGTCTTTTTAGTTGATGTAGCGAGATGGTAGCCAAGCTTTGATAAAAGAAGCAAGCGTAGCGCGACGGGTTATTTTGTATGAGAGAGTTGTGAGAACGAGTTTATTTTGTGAGATCCGACTCATGTTGTGGGAGTGAGTTCACCTCGCGATCTTTTTACAGCTCGCCGCATAAAGCGGCTCCGACGTTTCAGCTTATGCTGTCGAGATAAATCTCGACCTACAAAACGCGCTAGTGGGAACGAGTTTACCTCGCGATCTTTTAACTGCTCGCCGCATGAAGCGGCTCCGACGTTTCAGCTTATGCTGTCGAGATAAATCTCGACCTACAAAACGCGCTAGTGGGAACGAGTTTACCTCGCGATCTTTGATGTTTAAGGCTTACGCCATGGCCAGTTCACTCTTATCACCCATCCAGCGCCAGATAATCGGGTCAACAATATCGCTGTGGTTTTTAAGCACGGTAAAAGCGAGGCTTCTCACTTGCGGTAATAAATGTTTATCACGGCTAAGATCGGCAATTTTTAGCTCCGCCAAACCTGTTTGTTTTGTACCAAG
Source organism: Pseudoalteromonas sp. CO342X (assembly GCF_004208915.1). Taxonomy (NCBI): domain Bacteria; kingdom Pseudomonadati; phylum Pseudomonadota; class Gammaproteobacteria; order Alteromonadales; family Pseudoalteromonadaceae; genus Pseudoalteromonas; species Pseudoalteromonas sp. CO342X. The sequence goes on along the minus strand of NZ_SGPH01000035.1, from coordinate 171,908 downwards.
TACTTCACCCGGGCCGCGGATCTCAAGGTCGCGCTCAGCGATGACAAATCCGTCGTTACTTTCTCTAAGCACTCCCAAACGCTTTTGCGCAGTGACCGACAGTGGCGCATGATAAAGCAGTAAACAATGTGATGCGATTTGTCCGCGACCAACACGGCCGCGTAATTGGTGAAGTTGTGCAAGACCCAAACGCTCAGGGTTTTCAATGATGATAAGGCTAGCGTTGGGTACATCCACGCCCACTTCAATCACGGTAGTGGCAACCAGCACATGGGTATGACCTTGTTTAAACTCGTCCATGATGGCCTGTTTTTCTTGGGCTTTCATACGGCCATGTACCAGCGCAATATTAAGTTCAGGCAAGGCTTCGGCAAGTGCTTTGGCGGTGTCTTCTGCGGCTTGGCATTGTAACGCCTCCGACTCATCTATCAGCGTACATACCCAGTAAACTTGACGTTTATCTTCAACACAGGCCTTTTGTACTTTTTTTATCACTTCATTGCGTCTGGTGTCTGGCACGGCGACGGTCGTGATTGGTGTTCTGCCCGGTGGTAGCTCGTCGATAATTGAGGTTTCAAGATCTGCATAGGCCGTCATTGCCAAGGTTCTCGGGATTGGGGTTGCGGTCATCACTAACTGATGCGGATAGCAATCGCCAAACTTTCCCTTTTCTCTTAGCGCTAGGCGCTGATGCACACCAAAACGATGTTGTTCGTCGATGATGATAAGCGCAAGGTTAGAAAACTGCACTTGCTCTTGGAATAACGCATGGGTGCCGACCACCATCTGTGCTTGCCCTGAAGCAATACGCTCAAGCGCATGAGTGCGTTCCTTACCTTTGGTTTTACCACCCAGCCATACGGTTTCTATGCCCATAGGTTCAAACCAATTAAGGAAGTTGATGCCGTGTTGTTCGGATAGGATCTCAGTGGGTGCCATCAGTGCTACTTGGTAACCCTGTGCGATAGCCGTTAACGCGCTAAGCGCTGCCACAAGCGTTTTTCCTGAACCAACATCCCCTTGCACCAATCGCATCATGGGGTAGGGATGTTGTAGGTCGCCTTTAATCTCCGCCACTACTCGACTTTGGGCATTGGTGGGGGCAAATGGCAAGGCCGACAAAAACTGAACTTCAAGTGGATTGCTGGGCGGTAGTGCAACCGCTTTTACCGCTTGGCCTTTTTGTCTTAGCTTAAGCAAGCTGAGGTTTTGCGCCAACAACTCTTCAAACGCCAATCGTGCTTGCGCGGGGTGTTGCCCGAGCTCTAATTGCGCTAAATCGACTTCCTGTGGTGGACGGTGCAGTAATAACAGCGCTTCTTTTACACTTTGCTGTGATGGCCGATATTGAGCTGGTAAATAGTCTGGTACATCATATTTGCGTAGTAACTCAACGGCTTGATCGGCAATTGCCCGAATGCTCAGTTGCTTTAATCCTTCGGTGGTAGGATAAACTGGGGTAAGCGTCGCAAGGCTCGGATCGCTCGGTGCAGAGCGCGTCTCTCTGATGCTGTATTCTGGATGCGCCATTTCAAAGCCATAATGACCGCGGCGAACTTCACCAAAACAGCGGATCACTTTGCCCGCTTGCATGGCATTTTTTTGTGCCGCATTAAAGTTGAAAAAGCGCAGCGCGATCCGCCCCGTCCCATCATTAACATAACACACCAACATGCGGCGTTTGCCTTGCGTGATTTCGCTGCGTTCAATCTCGGCTTCAATACTGACATGGCTATGCGCTTGTAGCTCGCAGATAGGATAGGTGCGCGCACGATCTTCGTAGCGTAGCGGAAGGTGAAATAACATGTCTTGCACCGATTGAATGCCAAGTTTGGCCAAACGCTCGGCCGCTTTTGGGCCTACGCCTTTTAATTCGGTGATTGGATAAGTGGCCAAATTTGGTGTCGACATGCTAATCCTCTAGCGCGATCCGCGTTATTTATTTCTTCTGCGTAAACTTAAGAATGTCCCAAAAAGCGTCGTCTGCAACGATTTCACCGTGCTCATCAAGTGCCGGGTAAGGTAGCCCTTTTTCGCGACAGCGGGTTGCAATGATTGGATGACATCCTTCAAATAGTAACTTATGTTTTACCACAGGATCCATCATATCTGTACGTTTGTACAGTCCTGCTGCATCTCTTTGGCGCTGCGCTTCGTATAAAATAAGCGCTGCAGCAACAGACACATTGAGTGATTGCACCATACCTTGCATTGGGATCACGATGTGCTGATCCGCATGCTCAAGTGCGCGCTCTGAGATCCCTAAACGCTCTTGACCGACAATAATTGCGGTAGGTTTGGTGTAATCAATTTCACGAAAATCAACGGCGCTATCGCTAAGGTTGGTTGCTAATAATTGTACACCTGGGTTTTGTTCACGAATTGTCGCAACAGCTTGGTCGATATGCTCATGCATATGGGTTTCAACCCAATTTTTGCTGCCGCCAGAGGTATTGTTTGTTAACCGTCTTTGATCTTGTGGCCATACCGCGTGTACGTGGTGACAGCCAACCGCGTCTGCGGTACGCACAATTGCTGACAGATTATGGTGCTTATGTACTTCATCTAGGCACACTGTGAGGTCGGTTTGGCGTCTATCTAATACGCTTTTTACACGATGGAATCTATTCTCAGCCATCTACTTACTACTCTAATCAAAAAATTCCCGCGATTATAACAAAAAAGAAGCTAGGGCATAACGGTGCGCTGAATTGGGTTTTGCAGTGAGATCAGCGTTTCGGTTGACTGGATCGACTCAATGGTTTGCACTTTATTAATAAGCACATCTTGAAGGTGGTCGATGGAGCGCGCCATTACTTTGATAAAAATGCTGTAATTGCCTGTGGTGTAGTAAGCCTCAACAACTTCTTCAAATTCTTTTAAACGTGCAATGGCTCCCGGGTAGTCGCCAGCATGTTTTAAGTTTATTCCGATAAAACAGCAGACATCATAACCAAGTCGTTTGGCATTAATGCTCACTTGAGTCCCCTCAATGATCCCCGCTTGCTTCATTTTTTCGACCCGAACATGGATGGTACCGGCGCTAACAGCAAATCTTTTTGCTAATTCCGCGTAGGGCGTTCGTGCATTCTCTTTTAAAGCGTGAAGGATGGATCTATCCAGATTGTCGATCTCATAATTTTCCATGTAAATATCCATTAACAATTATCGTTTATATAAAATTTATAGCATATTTTTGATGAAAATAATTATGTAAAGGTGTTTTTGTTGCAGGTTATTGATGTTTGTGTCGGTTTCTTTAAATATAGACTCAACAAAACGACAAATTCGGGAATGAGGACCTAACCATGTTGAGCAAGTATCAAGAGACACAAAAACAGATAGCACGAGTAAAACAAGTATTTTCAGCACAGCTAACCGAGCAATTGGGTTTAGTTGAAGTACAAGCGCCTATTTTGGCGCGTTTGGGCGATGGTATTCAAGACAACCTAAGTGGCCACGAGCAGGCGGTGCAGGTAAAAGTGAAAACGCTACCGGATGCGCAGTTTGAGGTAGTGCATTCACTTGCTAAGTGGAAACGTAAAACACTAGGCGATTATGGTTTTGCTAAAGGCGAAGGCCTCTATACGCACATGAAAGCGCTACGCCCTGACGAAGATAAGTTATCGCCAATCCATTCTGTCTATGTGGATCAGTGGGACTGGGAAAAGGTGATTTGCGAAAACAGTGAGCGTTCGCTGGCAAAACTAAAAGAAACAGTTGAAACCCTTTATCGCTCAATTAAAGCAACGGAAAAAGTGGTTGAGGATGAGTTTGGCATTGCGGCATTCCTCCCTGAGAAAATTACCTTTGTGCACAGCGAAGAATTACGCACTATGTATCCAGATTTCACAGCTAAGCAACGTGAAAAAGCGATTGCCCAAGAATATGGCGCGGTATTTTTAATTGGTATTGGTGGAGAGCTTGGTGACGGTAAGATTCACGACGTTCGCGCGCCGGATTATGACGATTGGTCAACGCCAACATGCGACAAATACCAAGGGCTTAACGGTGATATTTTGGTGTGGAACCCGGTGCTAGAAGACGCATTTGAAATCTCGTCAATGGGTATTCGGGTTTGTCCAGATTCACTTGCAAGACAGCTTAAATTAACCGATGACGAAGCACGCTTGAGTTTAGATTGGCACCAACAATTAGTAGCGGGCGAATTACCACAAACCATTGGGGGTGGTATTGGCCAATCGCGTTTAGTGATGTTGCTGTTGCAAAAGCAGCACATTGGTCAAGTACAAGTTGGGGTATGGCCTGAAGAAGTACGTAGCAGCGTAGCTGATTTGCTTTAAACAGATCACGAGGTGAACTCATTCCTACTGGGTGAATACTTTGGTAGGAGATGCTTTACGCGGCGAGCGGTTAAGAGATCGCGAGATGAACTCGCTCCTACTGGGTGAATATCTTGGTAGGCGCCGCTTTACACGACAAAATAACATTCTGTTTTAGAGGAATAAATTTAGCACAGTGATAGGTTTCTGGGTTACTCACAACGCTGAATTTATTCCTCGACTTTTCCTTATTCTCATCCCTAGTGTATTCTTATACGTTACTCGGTATAATGCCCGCTTTTAGCTCTGCGGCAGACTTGAGTAAACCAATACCACTCGGCCGGTACTAATTGTTGAGAATGACTATGACATCACCTACACGCGGTAATCTGTTTATCCTTTCTGCGCCTTCTGGTGCGGGTAAATCAAGTTTAATCAAAGCGTTATTGGAAAAGCACGACGATATTAAAGTGTCGGTGTCTCACACTACACGTACTCCTCGTCCAGGCGAAGAAAACGGCGTACATTACCATTTTGTCTCGGTTGATGAATTTAAGCAGCTGATCGATAAAGGCGATTTCTTTGAGTGGGCGCAAGTATTCGAAAATTACTACGGCACTTCAAAACAAGCGATAGAAGATCAGCTTGCCGCTGGTATTGATGTGTTTTTAGATATCGATTGGCAGGGCGCGCGTCAGGTGCGTGAGTTGATGCCTGAAGTAAAGACCATCTTTATTTTACCTCCTTCAACTGCGGAGCTAGAAAAGCGCTTAAATGGTCGTGGTCAAGACTCTCAAGAAGTAATCGCAGGTCGCATGGCTGAAGCGAAATCAGAAAGCTCACACTATAACGAGTTTGACTATATTCTTGTCAATGATGACTTTGAGCAAACACGCGGTGAACTTGAACATATTGTGATTGCCGCAAGACTTGAGCAAAAAGCACAGTCTATCCGTCATCAAGCACTTATCGCCGACTTGCTAAAATAATTACTTTTTAACCATCAATACTTGGCGAAAGGCTAGACATACAGTAAACTAGCCTTTTGCATAATGAACTGAATTTGGAGTGCTTCGATGGCTCGCGTAACTGTAGAAGATGCAGTAGATAAAATTGGTAACCGCTTTGACTTGATTTTAGTAGCAGCGCGTCGCGCTCGCCAAATTTCTGTAGGCGGTAAAGATCCTATGGTTGATGCTGAAAACGACAAGCCAACCGTAATCGCGCTACGTGAAATTGAGCAAGGTTTTGTAACCACTGACTCGCTTGATATTATCGACCGTGAAGAGCAGCAACACCAAGAAGCTGCAGAGCTTGCTGCAGTAGCTGCAATCGTTGGTGGCAATCGCTAATCCAACCACTGTCTAGATTCAATAATGCCAGCTTTTTTGCTGGCATTATTGTTTTATAGCAATTGAAATTAAGCAAATTGGTATAAATCGCCAGCACATTACACAACGCGTAACGCCTTTAATTTCCTAACAAGTAGCATAAATTGTTCATTGGCATTGCTGGTGTTTCATCGTATATTCTTAAGTAACTAGCTTGTAACCCGTTTTATACTCGCCGAGTATAGCTTCTCTGAAACATTGGAGTGTGAATGTATCTGTTTGAAGGCCTCAAAAAGAAAATCTCAGAATATTTGTCACCAGAAGACGTCGATTTGGTGCAAAAAGCCTATGTCGTGGCCCGTGAGGCACACGAGGGACAGACGCGCTCTAGCGGTGAGCCCTATATCACCCACCCTGTAGAAGTAACCCAGATCCTTGCGAGCATGAGGCTTGATCATGAAACACTCATGGCTGCGCTTATGCACGATGTTATTGAAGACACTGACTTTAGCCAAGACGACTTAGCAGAGATCTTTGGCGATACGGTCGCTGAGTTGGTGGAAGGGGTGTCAAAGCTCGATAAACTGAGCTTCAAAGATAAAAAAGAGTTCCAAGCCGAAAACTATCGTAAGATGATCATGGCGATGACGCAGGATATTCGTGTCATCCTTATTAAACTTGCAGACAGAACGCACAATATGCGAACGCTAGGTGCTTTGCGTCCTGACAAGCGTCGTCGAATTGCCCGCGAAACACTAGAGATTTATGCACCAATTGCAAACCGCCTTGGTATTCATGATATTAAAAATGAGTTAGAAGATCTCGGGTTTCAGGCGTTATATCCAATGCGCTATCGTGCGTTACGTTCCGAAGTCGCCAAAGCACGTGGTAATCGTAAAGAAGTGATCAGCAATATTCAGTCTGAAATTGAATCTAGATTGGAAGAAGCGGGTATTCAAGGCTCAGTAAAAGGCCGTGAAAAGCACTTATACAGTATTTACCGCAAGATGCTGAATAAAGAGTTGATGTTTAACGAGGTGATGGACATTTACGCCTTTAGGATCAATGTCGACAACCTGGATACTTGCTACCGTGTGCTAGGCGTTGCACATAATTTATATAAGCCAATTGAAACTCGCTTTAAAGACTATATTGCCGTACCGAAAACCAACGGTTACCAGTCGCTTCATACGTCGCTGGTAGGCCCGCACGGTATTCCGGTAGAAATCCAAATTCGTACTCATGATATGGATCATATGGCGGATAAAGGGGTAGCAGCGCACTGGATGTATAAAAAGTCAGGTGATAATGCCGGCCATACCGCTCAGCAGCGTGCGCGTCAGTGGATGCAAAGCTTGCTTGAGCTACAGCAAAGTGCAGGCTCGTCTTTTGAATTTGTGGAAAACGTTAAAACCGAATTATTCCCAGAAGAAATTTACGTCTTTACGCCAGATGGCCGTATTGTCGAGTTACCAATGGGGGCGACGGCGGTTGACTTTGCCTATGCCGTGCATACCGATGTGGGTAATACCTGTGTAGGTGCTCGTGTAAACCGTAAGCCTTATCCATTGAGTAAAGCGTTGGATACTGGTCAAACTGTCGAGGTTATTACTAGCTCAGGTGCACACCCTAACGCTACTTGGCTGAACTTTGTGGTAACGGGTAAAGCACGCCTTGGGATCCGCAATTACCTCAAGAGCCAACAAGAAGAAGAGGCGATCCAACTAGGCCGTCGTTTGCTCGACTCGGCACTGGGTGAGTATAAGCTAGATGATATTGCTCAAGAGCAAATCGACAACGTACTTGAAGAGCATAACCTCAATACCTTGTTGGAGCTGCTGGTTGAGATTGGCTGTGGCAATATCATGAGCGTATTGATAGCGAAGCGTTTACTGCAAGATGATAATGCGGTAGAAGATATTGCTAAACGTGCCAAAGCCGCGATAATCGGAACAGAAGGCATGTTGGTAACCTATGCTAAATGTTGTCGTCCGGTGCCGGGTGACGCTATCACAGCATATATGAGCCAAGGCAAAGGTCTAATGGTTCACCGCCAAGAATGTAAAAATATTAAGGGTTGGCGCAACGAGCGTTCGAAGTACTTCGTCGTGAAGTGGGAAGACAACCCAGAGAAAGAATATATAGCGGCGCTGCGTGTGGAAATTATTAACCACCAAGGTGCGTTGGCTAAATTAACCAATGTGGTTGCGACGACTCAAGCTAATATTGTCGAAATCGCAACGGACGAAAAAGAAAGTAATTTATACGTGATTGATTTAGGTATTACCGTGAAAAACCGAATTCATGTTGCTGATATTATGCGCCGAATTCGAGTGATGCCAGATGTACAACGCGTGTATCGTAAAAAATAAAGGAACATTAATGAACAAAGCTATTATTTCAACAGATAAAGCGCCAGCAGCAATTGGCACATACAACCAAGCGGTAAAAGTTGGTACTGCGGTCTATTTATCTGGCCAAATTCCATTGGTACCAGAGACGATGGAATTTATTTCTGAAGATTTTGCAGAGCAAACGCACCAAGTGTTCAAAAACCTTATCGCGGTATGTGAAGAGGCTGGTGGCGAGTTACAAGATATGGTTAAGGTTAATATCTTCCTAACTGATCTGAGTAACTTTGCAACGGTCAACGAGATCATGGCTCAGTATTTTAGAAAGCCATACCCAGCTCGTGCTGCAATTGGTGTAAAAGAACTACCAAAAGGCGCACAAGTTGAGATTGATGGCATTATGGAGTTACCTTCAACTAACTAACCTCAGGTTAACTAATTGTTAGATATATCTCTTCGCTCCAGTGTCAATCGCTGGAGCGGCTTTTCAAAAAGCCAGCACCGTCAGTCCATTCATTTTCCCCTCGCTTTACATTACAGGAAGTCCCATGACCGCAGCCAGCGCACTTACTAGCCGTGCATTGAAATTAAAAACAAGTACTGCTGATCTTCATGACCGGATAGATAACAGCATTATGGCAAAAGACCCGTTTGCCAGCATTGAGCGTTATCTCCAGTTTTTAACCCTTCAGTACCTGTTTCTTAAAGATGTCGCTGCATTGTATGAGCACCGTGAACTCTCTATGCATATTGACGATCTCAAATCGCGTCGACGACTTGGGTTGTTGGAGCAGGACTTTGCTGACTTACAGCACACATTACCTGTGCCGTCTTTGTCGCCGTCTATCACAACTTCAACCGAGTTTGCGACTGCTTTGGGAGCGCTTTATGTCGTTGAAGGCTCTAAGGTTGGGGCCGCAATGCTTGGGCGTCAAGTGCAGGCGCGTTTGCCCGTCACAGGTGAGTATGGCGCGCGTTACTTAGCAGGCCCAGGTTCCGGGCGCGGCAGTGCGTGGCGTCACTTAATTCAATTTATCGATACGGTTGAGTTAACTAGTGCACAAGAAAATGCACTGATCACCGGCGCTCGTCAGGCTTTTATGCGTTTTCAGCAGTATCAAGCAGAGGTCTATGCTTAATACAATTGTATAAGTTGAACGGAGAATAACAGGGTTGTTGTCGCGACATAGCGTCGCGACAGGTTAGTGACTAGCACATATTGGTTGGGCAATCACAATGTAATGTATTTGGCTCAGGAACACATGCTAACGCCTTAGATGGGCAGGCCATCGTTGGGCCATCGGTGTCACAGTTTAAGTCGCGACTACAATAGTAGGAGCAACCACCGCCAATTTCACGGGTCTTGTTGTTATCCAAAATTAGCTTACTACCTGCTAATGACTTCAGTTGCTTTTTGTTCAGTTTTAAATCCATCGTTTATTCCTTCAATTGATTTAGGGTAAAAGCAGCACAGGTCACTATGACCTATGCTATGGCTCGGATTTTTTAAGCGTTGAGTCTTCTTCACTTTCTTTAATTGGCGCAGGACGAAAACGTTCAACGTAAACCGTTGCTAGGAGTACTGTAACAACTGCTGCAAGCAAAATTGCTTTAGCGTACGGATAACTTTTATATACCCAATTCCAACTCCAAAATGGCTTAGCAGTTTCCTCTGCAATACCAAATATATAGTCCATATTGCGAATTAAGTTTTCAATGAATGCGCTAATATCTACGATCATGAAAAGGAAGAATATACCGACTAGAAGGATATCTGCATGGGTCATATAGACATATTCCCTTTTACTCGGTTGAAAGCGTTTTACTATTAATAAGGAGATTTTTACTCTATGTTTTATTGCGTAAAATGACGCTAAATCAAAGGAAAAATGTACTGCATAAATGTACGCATTAGCTTTATATGCAGGGAAGTCCGACGCGTAAAGATCCATGAAAAATATCGTAATAATTTCTAAAAAAATTAAAATAGATAGAAGAGTCGAGAGGTGGATGATATTCAACTGGTTTTTCACACACAATGCGATTAACAGAACACTAACAAGCATTGGCAGATAGATTTCCTGATTTAGTACTGTAAGTATATAAGCTAGGCCTGTTGCTATGAAAGTTAAAAGTAGCAGAAAGCTAAATGACTTATTCATTTACTCGCCTTTTCGATAGTGGAGTACTGTAGGGGTGAAGCTTGTAGCGCTACTCCCCGTTCCTCTAGGGTCATCTTTTGTTAAACCACCACTCCCTCCTTTCACCCGATTTAGTTGATAAATGGGCAGTGATAAGTTAACAGTTATTGCTTTTAATTGGATTTTATTCCGGGTTGTCATTCTTATTCCTTATAGGCTTTGCAGTGGTTAAAGTTGTTAATACTGTACTCTGGAAAGCACATATTGAGAACAACTTGTAAAGCCAAATGTGGTCTACCCACTTGGTTTCGGATTTATTTTTATTAGTAAAATACCAAATTGCCTAAAATGTGACTGCCCCTTACTCCATGCTTTGATTTAAGGTAACCAAATTTCTTAAAATCTATTCTTTTCGGTGTTATAGATAACATCATATCCATATCCTTCATAAGCTTTTGCGATGGCTAAATTATTAATACGGTACCTGTAAAATCAATCATTGAAAGTAACTGTAATTATTTGGTTTTAGGATCTTTTTTTAGAAGACCATCACTTCCTCCAGCTATAGCGCGTAACTGCTGAAGGTTAAATATTTGCGAGGGCTGCGCTTGTTGAGTGTTAAGCTCTAGTCTGTGGCATTTTAATGCTTTGCCATGATTTTCACCTTCGACTCGTTTTGCTTCGCTGTGGTGCAAATATTTGTGAGCAATATTATTAGTGGTTGTTGCTGTATTTGTTATCCCTGCTTTTTTCATATTTCTTTGGCTTGTCGTCATCAGTATTTTTCCTTTTAGTAAGAGTTTCATCTACAAATTAGGATACTTACTCTTCCACTTTCTTTGCATCAGGAGAGGTCGGGCTTTTGCGTCTTAATTGGGTATCACTAATTAAGCTCCGCAGAGCTTGAAACTGTTTAATGATGGGAGAAAGGTCAATATCACAGTAGTTACACCAAACTTGAAAGTGATCCCAAGGTATACGGCTTACACCATTTTCATAGTTTTCGTATGTTTGGCGAGTAATACCAACAAGGTCGGCCATTTGCTGCGTGGTTTTTTGGGCTGCAAGGCGCATTCTTCTAAGGTCATCACCGTTATATTTAAAATTGGGATTGCCCACCAATTTAATCCTTTCTTGTATGGGAGAGTATGTTCACTCTATCTAAGTTATTTTTATGTGTAATCTTTGTTAACTTGTAATTGTAATCAATAAAAATGTTTCTGCAAGAGGAAATTAAATTAGTCAATTATAGGTATGTCGCTTGAGAATATACGTATACTTTTCACTTTATTTTCATCATTTTAATAGAAAAGTTGGTTCGACAAGATTTTTTAGCGAGGCTTTTGTTACTGTGGTGTGAAATGAAACAAGGGTAACAACTGACTGAGGGTGATATGGATTATCTACGTCAATATAACGACTTAAATATTCTCTATGAAGCACTTAAAAAATCGAGTCGCGGAGAGGTTGAGATAGCTGAGACGACCACTAAGTGGTTTTCTCTTGTAGAGAGTACCTTATTTGAGCTCCAGGAGCTGGCGTATATGGAAAAGGCGTATATGCAAAAGTCGCGAACCATGAATAATCTTATCGAACTGGTGTATGCCAGTGTTCCTACCACTGAGTAGGGTAAATAAAAGAAATAAAATTGTATGTTTTGCAGTGGTAAGAGTGCCAATCAAGCTTGATTAAGTATTGGCACTCTTTTTTATTGATTTATGAGGGTTTAGAGCTCAAATGGCGCGACGCCTTTGGCTTCCATCATATAACCTGTTTGCGCGATGTCGCCCTTCCAAGTAGAAACCTTAATCGTGCCACTGACTGTGATTGCATCATATAGGCTTTCAATCGGAACACCGCCTTTGATTTTGACATGAACAATTTGATTTGGCGGCGGAGGCGGCACGTGGATGCAAGCGCCAAAGTAGGGAACCAACAAAAATTCGGTGATCACTTCACTGTCACCTTCAAGTGGTACAACAAAGCCGGGTAAGCTAACTAGTTGACCATCTAACTCTTTGACGACTGGAGCATCTAAGTCAGGTTGCACCCAATTTTGCTCGGCGCCATCATGGCTTGCTGCGTCTTGATTGCTGATCTGGACATGTCCTTTTGGAATTAAATCTTCCCAGAATATCTCTTTAGGTGGTGCCGCATTTGCAATACCACTGAATACCATCGCAGTGATGAATGCAATGAAGTAAAAAACGTGAGTTCGTGCGGTTAACTGCATCTTGATCCTCTTAGGTTTTAATTTGCATGCCATCGGCAAGCGAGTAAAAATAAGCACGGGCGGCAGGAATGGCGCCGATCAAAGTACCTGCACCTATAATAACGCTTAGTAGCGTGAGTTCATAGGTTGAGAGCACTGAGATACTTAGGACTACGCCAAATTGACTTTGTAGGCTGGATTGGGCAGCAATGAGCAAGGTATAAAAAAGCGCTACACCGAAAGCACATCCTAACACGGTAATAAAAATTGCTTCGCTAATGAGAAGTGTAAAAATATGCCAAGGTCGCGCACCAACGGAGCGTAGAATAGCAAGTTCTCGGCGCCTTTGATTCAGCGTGGCGAGCAATGAGGTTAGCATGCCAAGCAAGCTTATCAACACCACAGCAAGGGTAATGAGAAGCAAGATTTTTTCGACGATATCAAGCATTTCCCACAATTCCCTCAATGTCACCCCCGGCATAATTGCCAGTAAAGGCTCACCCTTATACTGATTAATATTTCTGCGCACTTGTAGGGTATAAAGTGGTGACTTAAAACCAAGTAAAAATGCAGTGATTTGTGTTGTTGAACCGATTAAATCACCGGGCTTAGAGTCGAGGTTGTGAAGTAGAACGCTATTGTTTTTACTGTCATGCTCATGCTCATGCTCATGCTCATGCTCATGCTCATGCTCATGCTCATGCTCATGCTCATGCTCATGCTCATGCTGCGTTGCATCTTGTTTTCGTGCAACCATTCGAGATGGCTTGTTGTGCCCTGTGCTATGCATGCTCTCTATGGCACTTAACGGCACATGTAGTGTTTTATCCACCGGCGTTCCCGTGGCTGCCAAAATGCCAGAAATAACCAGCGGATTGTCATCATGATGATGGAAACTGGTATTGCCCATACCGTGAGAAATGACGATTTTTTGTCCCAGCTGATAACCCAGCTTTTTTGCGACCATAGCCCCAAGCACCACTTCTTGGCCATTGTGAAATGGTCGACCAGCGGCAAAGGTGAGGTGTTGTTTTTTAGCGTATTGATAATGACTGAAGTAACTTGCATCTGTGCCCAGCACAGCAAAGCCTTTGTGGCTATCGCCTAAGCTAATGGGAATACTCCACGCAACACCGCGTTGTGCCTTGATGTACTCGTAACTTTGCCATTGTACGGCATTATTGGCGTGACCAATTCTAAATACGCTTGAAAGCAAAAGCTGAATATCACCAGTACGTGCGCCGACAATCAAGTCAGTGCCAGAAATAGTGTTCGCGAAGCTGGATTTTGCGTCTTGGCGTACACGCTCAACCGACAGCAGTAACATGACACTAATTGCAATGGTCACTAGAGTTAGGGCGACGCTGGCTTTTCGGTTTAGCGTACTTTTCCACGCAAGTTTGATTAGCATAGCGGCGCTCCTTGTTGTAAATCAGGCAAGCTTACTTGCCTATCAAATAACGGCGCTAAGCTTTTATCGTGACTGACAAAGAGAATAGATGCACTGTAAACCGCGGCTTGGCTAAATAGTAATTTAATAAAACCATCACGGCTGTCGGCATCGAGGGCTGAGGTTGGCTCATCGGCAATAATGATTTCGGGCCTGCCAATAAATGCGCGAGCGGCGGCTACGCGCTGCTGTTGGCCAATACTTAACTCCGCGACACTGCGCTGCTGAGTGTGCTCGTCTATACCAAGATCAGAGAGCAGAAGTTTGGCTTCCTGCTCAAGCGATTTATTCTGTGAGGAGATGTTTTGCCTGCGCTTTTTGGAAAATTCGCAGCCAAGGGTAACGTTTTCAACTGGCGACAAATAGGGCAATAAATTAAAGTTCTGAAAAATAGTACCTATATGGTCGGCTCTAAACTTATCTCGTTGGCCACGGCTCAGTGCGCTCGCGTTTGTACCTGCAATTTCAATTTCTCCCTGCTGGCAATCCAAGGTGCCGGCAATAAGTCCTAGCAAAGTCGATTTACCGCTGCCGCTTGGACCATGTAAAAACACGTGTTCACCCCGGGCGATATGTAGCTTAGGTATGGTTAGCACCGGGGTGCTCGACTTAGGCCATGTAAACTGTAATTGAGATATCGTAAGCATAACGCCTCAACGCTGGCAAATAATGTTGTGATGGTATAACAAGAATGACTAAAGCAAAACCAAGTTAAGCTCAACAACAAGCGTGTAAGTTAAATTGTGATTTTTGTTCAGCTCGACTATTATAGCGACCCTAACCCCCTCATTATTTTGTGCCCTTTAGCAAGGCGCATCCTGTCATTGGAGTAACAATGAGTAGCTACAAAGTTTTAGACGTTAATGACGATCTTCCAATTCGCACTAAAGGTGCGGTTCACAGTGGTAAAGTACGTTCAGTTTATTGGTTAACCGACGCCGACAGTGCACGTTTAATTGAAGAAAAAGGCTATCAAGTCCCGGTTGGTACAGAGCTGGCAATTATGGTCATTTCAGACCGTATTTCAGCGTTTGATTGTATTTGGCAAGGTGAAAATGGTCTTAACGGTGTACCGGGTAAGGGCATTGCGCTTAACAGCGTTGCTTCACATTGGTTTTCACTTTTTGATAAAGCTGGCCTTGCAGGTAATCACATTGTTGATATTCCACATCCTTATGTTTGGATTGTGCGCAAAGCCAGTACGGTAAGAGTTGAAGCGATTGCGCGTCAATATATTACCGGCAGCATGTGGCGCGATTACGCAAAGGGCGTAAGGGAGTTTTGTGGCTTGCAATTACCAGCAGGTTTAGAGGCCAATCAAAAACTAGATAATGTCTTAATCACACCATCAACCAAAGGGATCATCAAAGGTTTAGCAGACGTACCAGAAGTGGATGACGTAAACATCTCTCGTAAAAACATCGAAGATAACCTTGCAGCGTTCAACTTTAAATCTGCGGCAGATGTGGATAAGTACGAGCAGTTGCTAACCGAGGGCTTTGCCCTGATCAGTAAAGAGCTTGAGAAACTTGATCAGATCTTTGTAGATACTAAATTTGAGTTTGGTTACGTTGAAGATAAAGACGGCCAAGAGCGCCTAATTTACATTGATGAAGTGGGTACGCCTGACTCGTCACGTATTTGGGATGGCCCTGCTTATCGCGATGGTAAGATCGTTGAAAACTCAAAAGAAGGCTTCCGTCAGCTATTGATAAACAACGTACCAGATAGCGATGTGCTGCTGAATAAAGACCGCATGCCTGAGCGTGAAGCACTTGCTCGCGATTATCTTTTGCCAGAAGCTGTGATGATGTCGGTAAGCGAAACTTACGTTGGGATCGCAAGTAAAATCGTTGGCCGTGAACTAACGATCCCTGCTGATCCTCGCCAAGAAGTTATTGATATTCTTGATAAGCAGTACGGTTTAATAGATTAATTCCTTTTCAGTTGCCCTGATAGACAAGTTTATTAGGGCAATTTCCTCAATTCACTTGCTTTTCATTGCAAGGTCTCTTTTACTTAACCTAATTGTTGCAAAAAATAGAGTCAGATATGCGAACGTCTGTTCTACTCCTACTAACTTTTTGTTTTTTATTCCTTTTAGATTCAAGCTGCGCAAATGCTGGGCAATTAACAGTGCTAGATGGCAGCGGCAAGCCCTTGCAGCATGCCGTTGTTGAATTGAGGGACGAGCCTGTCGAGTCAGCAGCAAAAGCAGTGGCGGTTATGGATCAAATCAATAAACAGTTTGTTCCTTTCATCCTTACCATCCAAAAAGGACAATTGGTTAATTTTCCCAATAGCGATGATATCCGTCATCACGTTTATTCGTTTTCTGCGGTAAAACCTTTTGAGCTAAAGCTATACGCTGGCACGCCAAATCAACCGCTTAAGTTTGAAAACGCTGGTGTAGTGGTGTTAGGTTGTAACATTCACGACTCTATGGTCGGCTATATTTACATTGCAGATGACAAGCAAGTATTGGTATCTGATGCGAATGGATTAGTAACTTTGCCGAATTCTACGAAACAAGTAACGGTATGGCATCCTTATCAAGATAATGACATAGATAGTCGGCAAACCGTGCAAATAGTGAACACAACGGCGCCAATGTCCGTAACAATAAAAACAACTTATCCAGCGCCGCGTAATACCTTTGGCGAGCGCTTTGGACAACATGAATGAATAACAGCTTTAAACATAAAATAATTAGTCTCTGTATTTTGCTGATCCTTGTCACGGCGGGGATGAGCTTGGCAAGTTTTTGGTGGTCCACAAGTAAATTCAATGAAGCGCAAGTGCAAAGAAAAATTCAAGTGGCGCAAAATGTTTATCAACAATATTTAAAAGCGCGAGAGCAGCTATTGGTTACCGCGGCGACTGTACTGACCGCTGACTTTGGCTTTAAACAGGCGGTCGCGACAAGAGACGCACAAACCATCAGTAGTGTGTTGCTTAATCACTCCCGCCGTATTGATGCCGACTTAATGCTGCTGCTGGATGTGAAAGGCGACCTGATCTCCGCAAACAGAGAAGGACTCGACTTCCCGAGCGACACCAGAACTTGGATGCAAGCGTTGCAAAGCCACACCGACCACTCAGCTTTTGTGGTGCTTAGTGAGCAGTTGTATCAAGTGATTATTTTGCCTGTGCGAGCACCTAGGACGATTGCATACTCAATTATTGGCTTTGAGGTTGGATCTGCTGTGGCGTTAGAGCTCAAAGAGCTGACAGGAATGGAAACGAGCTTTGTTGGTGCCGCTGATAACCTAAAAGCAAGCTCGCTGACTGCTCTTGCACTTGGTGGTGATTTATTTACTTTCTTAGCGGCGCAAAAAACGACACGGTGGCTTAGCCAATATCCGGTATATGAAAGTGCAGAGGTGAGTTTACCTTCTCTTGAAAGTAACCCGGTGAGTTTGGTACTCAGTGCAGATTTAACTACTCAGTATCAAGAATTCGATAAAATGGTGTTGACCATTATTTTACTCTCCCTCGGTACTATCCTTATTGGTTTTATCACCAGTGGTATTGTTGCCAAGAATCTTACGACACCGCTTAGTAAGCTTACTGAGTTGGCAAAACGCTTTGCTAAAGGGGATTACTCAGCCAAACTGGAAGAGGCTCGACCGACCCAAGAAATTTGCCAACTCGTTGACGCTTTTAATGATATGGGCGAAGACATTCAAGAGCGTGAAGAGCAGATCCGTTTTCAAGCCAGTCATGACCATTTAACTGGGTTTTTTAATCGTAATGCGGCTTTGGATAAACTACATAGTATGCTCAGCAGTGGTGCAGAGTATTACTTTATTGCCATAGACATAAAGGGATTACGCCATATTAATGACAAGCTCGGCCCTCGGGTAGGGGATGATTGTATTAAAGCCGTGGCGAAACGGATAGCGGAGATCAATACAGCAGAAGGCGGATTGAATGTTAGGCTTGGTGGTGATGAGTTTTTAGTTGCACATCCAGCGAGTGCGTGTGCCGATCCGCAAAGTGCTGTGCTCGGTATTGTTGAATGCGCTGAGATGCTAAATCAAGGTCTGAGCAAGCCCTACACTGTGCAGGGGTTAGATATTTCGCTTCACTTTAGTATCGGCGTAGTGCATTACCCCAAACAAGCGCATACTCCCGAGGATGTTGTTCGCCGGGCTTTGATAGCAGTTGATACTGCAGCGCACGATGGTCATGATGTTTACTACTACCAATCTGGTGAAGATGAAGCCCACCTAGAGCGCCTGCAAATTATTGATGAACTAAAACACGCTATTGCCAACGACGATGGTCAGCTTTTTATGACCTACCAACCAAAGCTAAATATGAAAACCAATCGTATTGATAAGGTTGAGTCTCTTATTCGTTGGCAACGTAAAAATGGCGAATGGGTGTCGCCCGAACTATTTATCGATCTTGCCGAGCAATCAGGTTTGATTGTTGAGTTAACTCAGTGGGTAGTAAAAACTGTGGTGTCTCAAGTTGCTAATTGGGTACGTCAAGGTGAACGCATCAAGGCGGCTATTAATGTATCGGCACAAGACATTGCAGATAAAAACTTCTTGTCTCATCTTAAGACGCTACTAGACACATATAACGTCAAACCTGAGTTGATCACCATAGAGCTTACTGAGCGAGACATGATTGAGAATGAGGAAAAAGGCATTGCGGTTCTCCAAGCGCTCAAACAGCTTGGCGTGCAGGTCTCGCTTGATGATTATGGTGTGGGTCAAACCTCCCTTGGTCGATTAAAAATGTTGCCTATTGATGAGCTGAAGCTCGACAAGGTATTTATTTTAAAGCTCGCACAATCGGAAAAAGACCAGTTTATTGTTCGCTCCACCATCACGCTTGGTCACCAACTTGGTTTTAGCGTGGTTGCGGAAGGCGTTGAAGACAAAGCATCGCTTGAGCTACTTGAGTCAATGCAGTGTGATTATGCACAAGGTTACTATCTAAGTAAGCCGCTCAAAGCCGCAGACTTTGACCTATGGCTGGGGAGGTATAATGAAGTGGGCTAATGTTTTTGCCGTGTGCTTAATAGTATGTGGGCCAACTTACGCCGCAACAGGAAAGTTACTAGCCACTCCCGGGGTGTCACAGGTCGAGGGAAGTGCCGGTGGTGGCATTGTGCCGTGGGCGCAGCTTGCAGGATATGCTTCGGAAGATGAATGGTCGGCGAGCGGGTTTTGTAGCCGAGCTAGCCTGAAAGACTACCAGCTCGATGTGTGTGGCGTTCAAGCCAACTTATTCAACCGCGTAGAGTTAAGTTTCGCTCGACAAAACTTCGATGTGGATGCGCTTAATCTTGATATTGAGCAAGATATTGTCGGTGCCAAGGTGCGGCTATATGGCGATATCGTCTACAGTAAATATCCACAATTGAGCTTTGGTATTCAACATAAGTCTTTGGATGATGCTACGGTTGCCAATTTGCTCGGCGCTGAAGACGACTCAGGAACGGATTATTACTTAGCTGCAAGCAAACTGCATTTGGGCGCTGTAGGCGGTTATAACTGGTTCTGGAATATTACGATGAGACATTCTCGGGCTAATCAACTTGGCATACTAGGTTATGGTGGTGCTAACGATAGTGCGCCTTGGCAACTAGAAGCCAGCAGCGCAGTATTTTTATCTAGGCATTGGGCTGTCGGTGCAGAATACCGCCAAAAATCCCATAACCTTGGACTTGGTGAGTCAGATTGGAAAGATGTTTTTGTCGCTTGGATCCCGAATAAGTCAGTGAGTGTGACGGCGGCATGGCTAGACCTTGGAAAAATCGCAGGGCAGCCTTCTCAAACGGGTTGGTATCTATCTGTTACGGGGTACTTTTAAATGAAATGGCTATCACTAACGGCAATCTTACTTTTCCTCGTGGCATGTAGTGCTTCAACTCAACAAACCTCCCTATATGAGCAAATAGGGGGCAAAGCCGGCGCAGAAAAGCTAGTAGACGCGTTTATTAAACAGATTGGCAATGATGACGTTATTTTACCGTATTTTAGGGAGTCCAATGTTAGGCACTTTCGTGAAGGGTTTATCACTCATCTGTGCGATACCTTAGATGGCCCTTGTGATTATGAAGGTGATAGCATGGTGCAGATCCACACCGGCATGGTTATTAGTGAGTCTGACTTTAATCGAGTGGTTGATCTCTTGATCAACGCAATGAATGAGGTTGGGATTGCTCACTCTCTACAAAATCAAGTCCTGGCCCGTCTAGCACCGATGCGAAGTGAGATAATCAAATTATAATCAACATCTACACTTTTTAACTTTATTTACATTAAATTATCA
Source organism: Pseudoalteromonas sp. CO342X (assembly GCF_004208915.1). Lineage (NCBI taxonomy): Bacteria > Pseudomonadati > Pseudomonadota > Gammaproteobacteria > Alteromonadales > Pseudoalteromonadaceae > Pseudoalteromonas > Pseudoalteromonas sp. CO342X. The sequence continues at coordinate 151,846 of NZ_SGPH01000035.1, read as the reverse complement.
TGCTTTGAGTCGTAAAATTCCTAGGTATCAAATTGGTACTACACATTTATATATAAAAGGAGTTTTACATGAAGTTTAAATCTATCATGCTTATATGCTCACTGGGCGTTAGCATATCTACTTTTGCGGCAGAGCAAATTGATTCAACTGTTAATTTAGCTGGTACAGGTTCGAATTACGATTTCCGTATAGGACTACAAGCTCTAGATGATCGTGGCAGAGACCCTGGTGCTGTAGAGTATACTAAGTATCTTTCTGCAGGTTCTAATGTTCAGTCTGATTGGGCTGTTGATCGAGATGCATATGACCCCGATGCATTACGTTTACACTTATCTGTACTTAACCAGATCCCGACAAACCGTGATTTCCGATTAGCTATCCAAGCTGCAGACCGAGGCGGCCGAGGTGATTTTGGATACTGGCAATACACTCCTTGGGCGAGTGAAGGTGGTGGTTGGTCTGGTATGGCATTTGATACAGACCGATTCGACCCTGATGCTTTTCGCATTCGCATTGAAACCAGAGCTTGGAACAGTAGCCGCTCTTTAAGCGATTTTCGTATCGGCTTGCGAGTATCTGATAGGGGTGGGCGAGAAGTTGGGAACTCGACGTTCACTCCATGGGCTTCCAATGGTGGCGGCTGGACTGATTTAGCGACAGATAATGACGCTTATGACTTTGATGGTTTTGAAGTAAACCTAGAAGTCAGACAGTACTAACAACACCGTATAACCAAGTTGTTTCGCAGAAGTGACTTGGTTATAACGTTTTCACACTTCTTTAAAAGCTAATCAAGTAAACGTCCAAAATCGTCATATTGTTGTAAGAAAATCAATGAATGCTACAATCACATTCTACCTTCGGTACTTATAGTTCATAAGATTAGAAGGCGCTGTTGATACTTCATATAGTGTTTGCACATAAACTTATTAACGAATGAAGAGAGCCAAGTTGAAAAAAGTTATCACATTTGGAACCTTTGATGTATTCCACGTTGGTCATGTCAATATTTTAGAGCGAGCGAAAGCACTGGGTGATTATCTTATTGTGGGTATCTCATCAGATGAACTTAACTTTTCGAAAAAAGGTAGAAATCCAATATACTCAATAGCAGATCGCCTAAAAATCATTAGCTCATTGCGATTTGTGGATGAGGTGTTTGTGGAAGAATCTCTGGAGCTAAAAGCGCAATATATCAAAGACTTTGATGCGGATGTTCTGGTGATGGGTGATGATTGGAAAGACAAGTTCGATATATATAAAGATATCTGTGATGTGGTTTATTTAGAGCGCACTCCATCAATTTCAACAACGGAAATAATAGAGGTCGTACGCAGACCCGAAGGAAAGTAATAGCATGAAGCATGTGGTCGATAGGGAATGGCTCTTTGCAAACCTTGGCAAAGTGAAAGTATTGGATGCTGGTATTGTGAAACCGGGTCAGTCAGGCCCTTATAACGCCTCTGCAATCATTCAAGGCGCGCTGCGTTTTGATATTAGTGGTGCGCTAGCTAATCCCTATGCTACATCACCCAATATGTGCTGCAGTCCAGCTCAATTTCAAGCAGAAATGCGACAGCTTGGTATCAACCAACATGATGTGTTAGTCGCTTACGATGATAAGGGCATGTTTAGCGCTGCCAGAGCTTGGTATATGCTCAAAATGATGGGTCATAAACAAGTGTATGTACTGGATGGCGGATTACCTGCTTGGTGTGAAAAACAATACCCTTTGAGTCAAGCATACGCGCAAGTCCAACAAGCAGGAAACTTTGTCGCTGCATATGAAGAAACAGCATTTGTCGATAAAGCGGCTGTGCTTAGTAATATTGATGCTGAACTGAGTGATCTATTTGATGCTAGAGGTGCAAAGCGCTTTACTGGTGAAGAGCAAGAGGCTCGTGCAGATATGCGCAGCGGCCATGTGCCTAAAAGTAAAAATCTGCCATACACGAGTTTGTTAAACGCCGATGGCTGCTTTAAACCACTTACTGAGCTTGAAGTGTTATATAGCGACTTATCAAAGGACAAAACTAAGCCTCTGATATTCTCTTGTGGCTCAGGTGTTACAGCTTGTATTTTAGTGCTGGTAGCTGACGAGCTAGGTTATAAAGATTTGACGGTATATGACGGCTCGTGGAGTGAATGGGGCGCTGATCCCGATGTGCCCGTTGAGACGAGTTATACCACTATTTAATGTGAAAAAGGTGCCAATGGCACCTTCTTCATTTGTGAAGCGAGCTATTTCCTCGCTTCAAAATAGATCACTTATGATAAGCAAGGCACGCTTCAACTTCGTGCTTTGAACCTAAGATAACACCGACTCGTTGGTGTATTTCTTCAGGTTGAATATCCAAAATGCGTTCACGACCTGTGTGGGCAATACCGCCAGCTTGCTCGATAAGCATCGCCATTGGATTGGCTTCGTAAAGTAGGCGAAGTTTAAATGGCTTGTTTGGATCTTTACGATCTTCTGGATAAGTGAATAGTCCGCCACGGCATAATACGCGGTGAACATCGCCAACCATTGCCGCTATCCAGCGCATATTGAAGTTTTTACCACGTGGTCCGGTTTCACCTTCAAGTAGATCGGCAATGTAGTTTTGCATTGCTGGGGTCCAGTGGCGTTGGTTTGAAGCGTTAATGGCAAACTCTTTGGTGTCTTCAGGAATAGCAGCAAAGTCTTGTGTGAGTAGGAAGCTACCGTGTGTTTTGTCCAGAGTAAACAAGCGAGTTCCTTTGCCTGTTGATAGCGCTAACATGGTTGATGGGCCATATAACACATAGCCCGCTGCAACTTGTTTATGACCTGGCTGCATAAAGATTGCAGGATCGCTAGGGTCTGAACCTTCAGGCGCTTCCATAATAGAGAAAATAGTACCGACTAGTGAATTAATGTCGGTATTGGATGAACCATCTAACGGATCGAAAGCGACAATATAGTTCGCTTTTGGATTGCCGGCGACGGTGTAATCTTCTTCTTCAGAAGCGATAGCTTTGACATAGCCAGATTCAAGCAAAATATCTTTCAATAGTTGATTTGAAAGTACATCGAGCTTCTTTTGCGTTTCACCTTGAATGTTCTCATCTAAGGTTGAACCTAATACACCTGAAAGTGCACCTTGGCCAACACGGAACGATATTTCTTTACATGCCGCGAGAATGGTTCTGATTAGAGAAACCAACTCACGAGAACAACCATCTTCAATTAACACCGGAGGGAGTCTACGCATTTTTTAAATCCTGATCACCTTGTGTTTATGGCAATAGATAGTGTGAGAGGTGCCATAAACAGCGCTGTAATTCGTCTTGAAAGACTGTAAATTGTATACGATTTCATATACAACTGGGGTTAAGCCTCAAAACCATAAATAACAAAGAGCAGCCATGAGAAAAATAACGTGCTTCACTCAAACTGTATCCGCTTTGCTACTGTGTATGATAACCCAAGCACACGCAGCAATTAAGTCTATTGATGAATTTACTGCCAGTTTTAATCATCATCCCGGTTTTTACGCCTTCTATAGCGATGATTCGAGCGGCAAATTGTACTTAGACATCGACAAACTAGACGCCCCTTTCTTGTTACAGCATAGTTTACCTTATGGTGTAGGTTCGAATGATATCGGTTTAGACCGCGGTCAGCTAGGCGGTACGCACTTAGTTCAGTTTGAACGTTTTGGTGATAAGGTCATGCTGCGTGCTATCAACACTTATTATCGCGCAAGTGCGAATAATATGGCCGAAAAGCAAAGTGTTAAAGAGGCTTTTGCTTCAAGCATTCTACACGGGTTCAACGTGGTTGCAGAAGATAAAGACAGTGTGTTGATTGACTACACGCCTTATCTACTCAGCGATGTGCATGGTGTTTCTCGCACCTTGGCAAATCGTAATCAAGGTAGTTTTAGCTTAGACTCAAGCCGCAGCGCTGTGTTTATGTCGCGTTCAAAGGCATTTGTTAAAAACACAGAACTTGAAGCTGTGTTGACATTCAAAGGTACAAAGCCAGGTGAATATGTACGCCAGGTGAGTGCAGATCCTTATGCGCTTACGGTACATCAGCACCATTCTTTAATTGAGTTGCCTGACGATAACTACCAGCCACGTGCATTTCATCCGCAATCGGGTTATTGGAGTATCGAGCATAAGGACTACTCAGCACCGCTTGGACAGTCAATGTTTGTGCGTTATATCCCACGCCACCGTTTACAGAAAAAAGACCCAACTGCACAAATTTCGGAGGCCGTAGAGCCAATCATTTACTATCTTGATCCTGGCGTGCCTGAGCCTGTCAAAACTGCATTACTTGATGGTGCTAAATGGTGGGATCAAGCATTTGAAGCTGCTGGCTACAAAAATGCATTTCAAGTCAAAGTACTTCCTGAAAATGCCGATCCTATGGATATTCGCTATAACGTGATCCAGTGGGTGCATCGCGCTACTCGTGGGTGGTCATACGGCGCGTCGGTGATAGACCCACGTAGCGGTGAAATTTTAAAAGGTCACGTTACGCTAGGCTCGCTGCGTGTCCGTCAAGATATTCTTATCGCCGAAGCACTTTCTGCGCCATTTGTTGAGGGTAATGAGGTGACTGAGCGACTTCATGCTATGGCGCTAGACCGTATTCGTCAGTTGAGTGCACATGAAATTGGCCACACGTTGGGCATTGCACACAACTTCTCAGCGTCGGTAAAGGATCGCGCGTCAGTCATGGACTATCCTCATCCGCTGGTGGGATTTGAAAATGGCCAACTGGATATCACTAAGGGCTACGCAAAAGGCATGGGCACGTGGGATACACAAGTGATTAAATATGGTTATAGTGATTTCGCTGGTGCTGATGAAGCCACTGAGCTTGCAGCTATTCTTGCTGAAAATAAGGCGCAAGGGCTTGAATTTATCTCTGACTCTGACGCCAGAGCGCAGGGCGGGGCACATCCAACGGCGCACCTTTGGGATAATGGGGCAGATCCTGCAGCAGAATTACTGCGTGTGTTGGATGTGCGCAAGCAGGCGTTGAATAGCTTTGGTATTCACAGCATTCAAAAAGGAGTTGCTCTGTCGCAGCTAGAGGAGAAACTGGTACCACTATATCTTTTCCATCGTTATCAGGTTGAGGCCGCAGTAAAATTGATTGGCGGCGTGGATTACGACTATGAAGTTCGCGGTGATGAGGTGATAAAAGGCGCGAAAGTCGTGGCTAAAGAGGCACAGCAAAATGCAGCCAATGCGCTTTTGAGTACGCTGTCGCCTGCGGCATTGACTATTCCTGACTCTATTTTGGCGTTAATACCTCCTAAGGCTTACGGTGAGTACAAAACTCGTGAAAGTATTAAAGGGAGAACAGGGCTAACCCTAGATGCGATGGCATTACCAGAAGTCGCCGCACAGCATAGCCTTGACTTGCTGCTTAATCCACAGCGATTAAACCGTCTTGCACAGCAGCATGCACGTGATCCTCAATATTTTGGTACACAGGCACTTTTAGATGCTTTATATCAGCAGGTATTTGCTCAGTCAGGCAGCAAAGGTATGGCTCAAAAACTACAGCAACGAGTGCAATACTTAGGTGCAACTAAGCTTGTAAAACTGAGTCACAACGATAAAGTCGCACCTGAGGTGCAGGCGCAGTTAAAGTTTTATTTAGCAAAAGTTGCGAAAGACTTTAATCAGTCGTCGGTATTTAGCGATGTTGCTTTTGAGCAAGCGTTTAAACATATGCTTGCACAGCAAATCAATCACTACTTAGATTCAGGAGAGTGGCCTGAAAGTTTTAAGGCGCTTGAAATGCCGCCAGGCTCACCAATCTAGTCTTTAAAGCAAAGCTGAAAAAAGGGCGCTCGAGGGAGCGCCCTTTTTAGTTATAATTAAGCAAAGCAACTTTCTCTTATTAGCTGCTTAATAATATCCTGACTTGGCTGGATTTTTTCCATTGCTAAAAACTCGTTGGGTTGGTGTGCTTGATTAATCGAACCCGGTCCCATAACGATAGTTTCGCAACCTAGCTGCTGTAGAAATGGTGCTTCGGTACAATAGTTTACAGCAATTGCTTGTTGTCCTGACAGGCGCTCAGCCATTTTCACCAAAGCAGAATCCGTTGAGCCGGTAAAAGCCGGAATGGGTTCGTGCATATCTATAACCGAGACACTATTCGGATAATGTGTATTGATGGGTGCTACAGCTGCCGTGAGCATGGCTTGTAATTCTTTGATGCTCAGACCAGGCAAAGGGCGCATATCAATATGTAGTTCACAACAGCCACAAATACGGTTGGCATTGTCGCCACCATGAATGTGCCCAAGGTTTAAAGTTGGGTAAGGAATAGCAAAATGTGGCGTTGAATATTTATTCTTTAATTCTTCTCTTAACTTTAATAAATTTGCAATCACCTGATGCATGATTTCAATGGCATTTAAGCCGCGCTCTGGATCTGAGCTATGACCTGAGCGACCAACGATGCGGATGGCGGTCGTCATATGGCCTTTGTGGGTAAATACTGGCACCATATCGGTGGGTTCACCAATAATACAGCGCGCCGGCTTCAAGCTTGGATGTTTTGCGATTTCCTGAGCTCCAGCCATAGTGGTTTCTTCATCGGCGGTGGCTAAAATCATGATAGGAGCATTTTGCTGTAATTCATCAAGCTCTGAGATTGCATTCAATACGAAAGCAAAAAAGCCTTTCATATCAATACTTCCAAGACCATATAATTTATTATCTTGCTCGCTTAATTTAAAAGGATCAAATTGCCAGCGGCTATCGTCGAATGGCACGGTATCCGTGTGGCCGGCCAACATTAATCCACCATCGCCACTGCCTCGTCTTGCAATTAGGTTATATTTTCCTTTTGCATGTTCAAGCTCTGTTACTTCAACGATAAACCCTAACGTTTCGCACCACTGCGCGAGTAGATGGATCACATTCTGATTGCTCATGTTGAGACTTTCTTCTAATGCACTGATAGATGGCGCGGCGATCAGTTGCTGATACATTTCCATAAAAGCGGGCAATTTCATAAAAATTCCTAAAATACTTATTCAAAGTTCTTGCATAAAAATATAAAGATGTTTAGAGTGAATATCAATTCACTTTTTTAGCATAAATATATTTTGGAACAGCAATGCGACGATTTGACTTCAACAACTAGCAGAACCAATCCAAATCAAACTTTTCTAATCTTGAGAACACTATGTTGAAAGTATCTATAATCGGAGCGAGCGGCTACAGTGGCGCTGAGCTTGCTAAGCTGGTTGCCAAGCATCCTGCCTTCACACTTGCGCATTGCTTTGTATCTGAGCAAAGCTTAGACAAACACAAATTCATCAGCGATTTATATCCAGAATATTCGGGCTTGCTAGATATTGAGCTGCAACCCTTAAATGAGCAAGCTTTTTCGTTGATAGAGCAATCATCGGACTATGTGTGTTTATGCACGGATCACAAGGTTAGCGTAGAACTTGCACCGGTATTTTTACAGATGGGCAAACGGGTTTTTGACCTATCTGGAGGTTACCGTTTATCTAGCAATGAAGACTACGAAACTTACTACGGTTTTTCTCACCCACATCAAGACTGGTTAACGCAAGCGCAATACGGGTTAGCTGAATGGTATGGCGATGCTATTAAAACGGCAAAGTTAGTGGCGGTCGCGGGCTGCTATCCGACTGCGGCACTCAATGCACTTAAGCCATTACAACAAGCTGATCTGATAACAGAGCAGCCTGTTATCATTAATGCTGTTTCTGGTGTTACCGGCGCAGGTAGAAAAGCGAATGTCGCCACACACTTTTGCGAAGTATCTCTTGCACCATACGGTTTGTTTACGCACAGACATAGCCCAGAAATAGAAAAATACCTTGAACACCCAGTGTTGTTTACGCCGCATTTAGGGAATTTTAAGCGTGGTATCTTGGAAACGATCTACGTCACTCTGAAAGAAAATGTCACACCAAATCAAGTTGATGCCGCTTACCAGGTGCTTGCCGATGAGCCGCTGATCAGATTAAAGGGGAGTCAACTCCCATCAATCAAAGCCGTTGAAAATCAGCCTTTTGTTGATATTGGTTGGCAGCAAAAGGGCAATCAACTGATTGTAGTGGTCGCGATTGATAACTTGCTTAAAGGGGCTGCAGGCCAAGCATTACAGTGTATGAACTTGGCGGCGGGACTTGAGCATTATCAAGGTTTAGGGGTATCAGCATGAGCAAACAAACTTGGGTGATAAAACTAGGTGGTGCGGTGTTGAATCAAGAGGGGGCAGCGCAAGCATTGTTTTCAGCTATCAAGCAAATTCAACAGGATGCACCACACAAGCAGTTTGTGATTGTTCATGGTGGCGGGGCGCTGGTTGATAAGTGGCTGACCGATGCCGGTTTTGCTACTGCAAAACATCAAGGACTGCGGATCAGTCCACAGGAGCAAATGCCCTATATTGTTGGTGCACTTGCAGGCTGTGCTAACAAGCAACTGATGGCAGACGCCATTACCGCCACGCTCAAGCCCGTTGGATTGTGCTTATATGATGCTGGGTTTTCCACAACTCAAAAGCTTAAAGCGCTTGGCCGTGTAGGTAGCTGTGAAGCGAGTGAAGGTGGCATGCTTGAAGCAGTGTTGGAGTTTGATAGGTTGCCTGTTGTTAGTTCAGTTGGTATTGGTGCTGACGGCCATTTATACAATGTGAATGCGGATGAAGCAGCAGCTGCTATCGCCAGTAAACTTGGTGCAGAACTTATTTTTATGACTGACGTTGAAGCGGTACTTGATGGCGATAAACAGCCATTAAATCAACTTAACGCGGAACAGATTTCAACGTTAATCACGCAAAAGGTCATTGTGGGCGGGATGGAGGTCAAAGTTAAGACCAGTCTTCACGCTGCCCAACACTTACGACGAGGGGTGTACATCTCTAGCTGGCAAAAGCCAGAAAATTTAATTGCGTTGCTCAATGGTGAGCACGTAGGTACACAAATTCTGCCGTAGGAAAACATCATGACTAAGCATTTTTTAACTGGTTTGGAATTAGACCAAACTAACGTTTTGAACTTATTAAAGCTTGCAAAAAATATTAAAAATCAACCGCAAGAATACAACCAAGCCTTAGCTGGCAAGTCGATAGTCACGCTATTTGAAAAGCCGAGCTTAAGAACACGGTTGTCGTTCGATATCGGTATTCATAAATTAGGCGGCCATGCTGTGTATTTAGATCAGCAAAACGGTGCAATGGGTGCGCGTGAATCCGTAAAAGATTTTGCGCTTAATATTTCGACTTGGGCCGATGGCCTTGTGGCTCGCGTAAATCACCATAGCACGCTTGAAACGCTCGCTGAGTTTTCGTCGGTGCCTGTTGTGAATAGCCTATGTGATTTATATCACCCTTGCCAAGCGTTGGCTGATTTTCTCACCTTATTTGAAACTTACGACGATGTCAGCCAGATCAAAATCGCTTACCTCGGTGAAGGCAATAACGTAACACATTCATTAATGTTGCTTGCGGCAACATTAGGCACTGATTTTGTGGCGGTTTGTCCTAAAGGCCATTCTCCAGATGCACAAATTGTAAAGCAGGCTGAACAAATTGCAGCGGTAAATGGTGCCTCAGTTCTGGTCAGTGATCGGGTAGAAGCGGCGGCTGGCGCTAATGTGCTCTACGCTGATACTTGGGTTTCTATGGGGAATAAAACGCCAATTGAACAGGTGAAAGACACCTTTATGCCATATCAAATCAACCAACAATTAGTTGAAGCGTGTGGCGCACAAACCATTTTGCATTGCCAGCCAGCACATCGTGAGTTTGAAATTACTTCAGAAGTGATGGACGGGCCAAAGTCAAAAATTATTCAACAAGCTGAAAACCGCATGCATGCCCAAAACGCATTGCTGGTATCGCTGTTAAACAAAGATTACGTTTGAGGTTAAAGAACATGAGCAAGATTAAAAAAGTGGTACTGGCTTACTCTGGTGGATTAGACACATCAGCGATTGTGCCATGGTTAAAAGAGAACTACGGTTGTGAAGTTGTCGCCTTTGTTGCCGATGTAGGTCAGGGTGAAGAAGAATTGGTTGGGGTTGAAGAAAAGGCAATCGCATCGGGTGCCTCTGAGTGCTATATCGTCGACTTAAAAGAAGAAATGGTTAGCGACTATATTTATCCAACTCTTAAAACTGGCGCTACCTATGAAGGGACATATTTACTGGGTACTTCAATGGCGCGTCCTATTATCGCCAAAGCACAAGTTGAAATCGCGCGTAAAGTTGGCGCGGATGCACTTTCTCATGGTTGTACTGGCAAGGGGAACGATCAGGTGCGTTTTGAATCTTGCTTCTCAGCGCTTGCGCCTGATCTTAAAGTGATTGCACCATGGCGTGAATGGTCGTTATCAAGTCGTGAATCGCTGCTTGACTATTTGGCTGAGCGTAATATCCCTTGTGCAGCCTCTGCTACCAAAATTTACAGTCGTGATGCCAATGCTTGGCATATTTCTCACGAAGGTGGTGAATTGGAAGATCCATGGAATGAGCCAAGCGATCAGGTTTGGACCATGACTAACTCTCCAGAAGCCGCACCGGATCAGCCTGAATATGTGTCTGTATTAATCGAAAAGGGTGAAATCACCGGTGTTAACGGTGAGCGTTACAGTCCTTATCAGTGTCTAGTTAAGTTAAACGAGATTGCAGCACCGCACGGTGTTGGTCGTGTGGATATCGTTGAAAACCGTCTAGTCGGCATGAAATCTCGTGGCTGTTATGAAACACCGGGAGGTACTGTGATGATGGCTGCGTTACAAGCGATTGATGAGCTTATCTTAGACAAATCTTGTCGTAAATGGAAAACCGCGCTTAGCGAAGAGTTTGCACACTTAGTTTATGACGGTCGCTGGTTTACCCCACTGAAAGATTCAATTCTAGCTGCTGCAGAGTCTTTCGCACAGCAGGCAACTGGCGAGGTGGTGCTTAAGCTTTATAAGGGCCATGTACATGCCGTGCAAAAGCAATCAATCAATAGCTTATACAGCGAAGATTTTGCCACATTTGGTGAAGATGACGTATATGACCAATCTCATGCGGAGGGATTCATTCGTCTATTCTCACTATCTAGCCGGATAGCGGCGTTAAACAAGCAAAAGCAGTCTTAAGGTAGGAGAGCGAGATGGCATTATGGGGCGGCCGTTTTTCATCAGGTCCTGATGAGGCATTTAAGCAATTTAATGATTCTCTGCCATTTGATTATCAATTGGCAGAGCAAGATATTGTTGGCTCTATCGCTTGGGCGGGTGCGCTAAAGCAAGTAGAAGTATTAACTGAAAGCGAACATCAGCAGATCATCTCTGCGCTGAAACAGCTTTTGGATGAAGTGATTGCTGATCCGCGTAGTGTAGCAACCGCGGGACATGAGGATATTCATTCTTATGTTGAAGCTAAACTTATCGACAAAGTGGGTGATTTAGGTAAAAAGCTGCACACAGGTCGAAGCCGTAACGACCAAGTAGCCACTGATTTTAGACTGTGGAGTCGTAAAACGGCGCAGCAACTGCTTGTGGCACTGAATTCACTAAAGCAAGCTCTAGTAACACTCGCAGAGCAGGAGCTTGGTACTATTTTACCAGGCTACACCCATTTACAGCGTGCTCAGCCAGTACTCTTTAGTCATTGGTGTATGGCTTACGTTGAGATGATTGAGCGTGATGAGTCGCGCTTAAATGATGCGCTTGAAAGGTTAAATGTATGTCCACTTGGCTCAGGTGCGCTAGCGGGGACTGCTTATCCTATCGACCGTGAAGTGTTGGCCGTTAACCTTGGCTTTAGAGAAGCCTCCCGTAATAGTTTAGATGCGGTCTCTGATCGTGACTTTGTGGTTGAGCTACTCAGTTGTGCGTCTATTTCGATGATGCATTTATCTCGTTTTGCTGAAGATTTGATCTTTTACAATTCTGGTGAGTCTGGCTTTATTGATTTGGCTGACAGCGTGACGTCCGGCTCATCCTTGATGCCACAGAAAAAGAACCCTGACGCCTTAGAGTTGATCCGTGGCAAAACAGGCCGAGTTTTTGGTGCCTTTAGTGGCATGATGATGACGCTTAAAGCTTTGCCTTTGGCCTACAACAAAGACATGCAGGAAGACAAAGAAGGCCTATTTGATGCCATGCCAACTTGGCTTGCGTGTATTCATATGGCTGAAGCATGCGTTAAAGGCATTAAGGTTAATGGTGATAAGACGTTAGCGGCTGCAAAAGGTGGTCACGCCAATGCGACAGAGCTTGCTGATTATCTCGTTGCTAAGGGAATACCGTTTAGGGAAGGCCATCACATCGTCGGTGAATTAGTGCAGTTAGCAATTAGTAAGGGGCAAAACCTCGAGGATCTGAGCTTAGAAGAATTCCAGCAAGTCAGCGCAGTAATTGCAGAGGATGTCTACCCAGTACTAGAAATTGACGCTTGTATTGCCGCTCGTAAAGCATTAGGCGGCACCTCATTGCCACAAGTGACCAATGCCATTAAAACGGCAAAAAAAAAGCAAAAAATCCTAGTGCGTGATGCCAATTTAGATGATGTTGAAGCCATTGCCGGACTGATCCAATATTGGGCTAAAGTAGGTGAGAACCTACCGCGAGCGAAAAGTGATATGATCCATAGTATCAATGAGTTTGCGGTAACAGAGGTCGGTGGCAGGGTGACAGGATGTGCATCTTTGTATATTTACGACACTGGGCTTGCTGAAATTCGCTCTTTGGGTGTAAATCCCGAGAGCGAAATTAAGGGACAAGGGCAACTTTTAGTCGAGCATTTGCTAGTGAAAGCCAAAAAATTGGCACTCAATCGTATTATTGTGCTAACTAGAGTGCCTGGCTTCTTTATGAAACAAGGCTTTAACAACTGTACCAAAGATAGCTTGCCTGAAAAAGTGATGAAAGACTGTGAGTTGTGCTTGCGTAAAGATAACTGTGATGAAATTGCAATGGATTTCATTATAAAACAAACATCTAGCTTAAGTATTCCATGTAAATTTGTGGCTTAACATCCAACTTTTATAGAATCAAAAAGAGCGCTAGTAAGCGCTCTTTCTGTATGTAAATCAACCGATTGAAATTAATTTAATAAATGTTGGCATGTCTCGTGCTATGTAAATCTCGATAATTTTTAGGTGACTCACTTTTAGAGTTAAGACTAATTTGTAAATATTGAGGGAAATTCAATGCTAAAGATGATTCTAGCGAGAAAAAATCAAGCTAAAACAGCTGGTCAAACAAAGTCGCTTTCTGATAAGGTAATTCAATCTGGAAGTAAACTTGAGATGGTATCTGGCGCACGTGGAAGTGTAATTACTCCGCCTGGGTCTAAAGAACCGTACTAATGATTAATGTTAATTTATGACTTTTTTGGTATGAGTATAGGAGCCCTTGTTATATGGGGCTTCTTGATGGCCACACTGCTACATCTATTTTTTTATATACTAAAAGTCCAGAAAAATTTACAGCTACTCCTTGCTTCTACTCTGTTATTTATCTCCTACTTTGTAAGCGATTTTATCATTGTTTCTGATAGCTATAACACAGCTATTCACGGCATATTTGCTTTATTTGATCTCTTTACTTTATTAGCTCTTTTTCTTGCCACTTATACTTTTTTTAAAGATGAAAAGCTTGAGGTGGGCGTTTTATATACTATGATAGGTTTGGCTATTAATACTGTTATGTTCTTCTTTATGTATATTGATACATATATTTATGAAAATGTAACGCGCTGGCTGTTATGGTATTTGTACTCATATTTAGTGATTTCTGTGGACTTTATTATGGTTACTTCTCTATTAGTCAATAAAGATTGGTTAGGTATTAAATGGGCTATAAGTAAGGTGAGAGCTAGGGTAGCTTGAAGTTGTGGTCGATTTTCACTATTTGTTTTACTTGTTTCTTAGTAGTTTACACTCATGGATTCTACTGTTTGTTGCACTCTTTAACTTTGTTCGAGCAACTAAAAACCCTAAATTTAAGCAGCTCAGTGGCATTTCGTTTCTCCTCGCAGGTTCATATTTTCTCACAATACCTACATTTTATTTTTGCGAGTCAAAAGGCTGGTTAACTGGTACAGCGGGGTTCTATGATCTTTCAATTTACTTTATATTTTTATTCTTAGATATCTCTACAATACTTTTGCTAGTTAAGCTATTTAAGTTTCCAGAATTTAGACTGACAAGAGTAGTGAAGTCCTATGTGATAGGTTTTTTAACAGTAAACTCATTTCTTTTTGTTTTAATTATAAGTGAGGATATTATTACTAATCACCGAGTGGATAAAGAGTATCGTGATTGGGTTTACTGGTTATACACTATCGGAATGTATATAACCGATTGGCTTTTAATTGTCGTTTTGCTTATTCCTAAGGACTTTCTTGGATTATACGCCATAATAAAAGAGCGGCGATGGCCGCTCTTTAAAACTGATATTCCACGCTCAACGTGAGTGCTGCGTGGCTTTCGTCTTCTTCCTGAGACTTATCTTGCCATGCCTTAAGGCCAATTTTAGCAAGCGCGCCAAACACACCTTGTTGGTAACCGAGCTCGAGCTGGTTTCGCTCAACGTCTAGTGTGTCAAATTCAACTCGTTTTAGTTTGGCATAAGCACCAATGCCATCTGTGCTGAAGTAATCTAACGCGAGAGTGAGGTTTTTAGCGTCCAATCCCGAGCTTGCTCCAAGCCAAAGGTCGCGTTCACGATAGTTCGCTGAATCTACTGTATTGCCTCTTGGGCAAAGCGCGAGCTTTAGCTCGTCTTTACAATCAATGCTTGTATCTGAGTATTCAATAAAGCTTTTGAGACGATAGTCTTTCCTACCCCAATAACTTTCAATACCTAGGGTGTACATTGGGTTGCTTGGTAACGCACCACTGTCGTTATTGCCTGCAAACTCACCGTATAAAGCGAGCGGTTGATTAGCTATCCGAGTGGAATATTTGAAGTCAACGCTGGTGAGGCGTTGTGTTTGCTTTTCGCTTTCAAGGTTTTGTTGTTGATAAACAAAGTCGCTGGATGTTGTACTAAAGCCAAGCTCTAACCCTTGAATTGGAAAAGCTGCCGCTCTAAACCCCCAAAAATCACCACCCTTTTTACTGGCTATACTTGGGCGTTGTTTTGCCATAATGGCCGTCACTTGCCAAGGACCAACGAAAGAGAGAAAGCTCGGTCCAATGTAGTTGTTATTGGCACGACTCAAACGAACCGCCTTCATGGGGGCTGCGTTGTTTGAAAGCATCAGTGCATTTTCGTTGCTCGGTCCCCACCAGTAGCTTAGCCGCTCAGCGCTGAGAGACCAATTTCCAAACAGCACTGCGAGGTGGCTGCCGTGGTGATTCACGTATTTTCCATCTTGGCCTTCATCTGCGTAGTTAACCGCAACTTTAGCGCTAACAGCACCACCTGTAATAACGCCATAAGTACGCAAACCTGAACGTTCATTTTGACGTTCACCAAAGCCTGTTGAGCGCTCTTCAGCACCGTTAAAATGTGCTTTTACACTA
The DNA here is from genome assembly GCF_004208915.1 of Pseudoalteromonas sp. CO342X. Lineage (NCBI taxonomy): Bacteria > Pseudomonadati > Pseudomonadota > Gammaproteobacteria > Alteromonadales > Pseudoalteromonadaceae > Pseudoalteromonas > Pseudoalteromonas sp. CO342X. The sequence continues at coordinate 136,335 of NZ_SGPH01000035.1, read as the reverse complement.
CTATATCTTTCTCTTTTTGCTTGTTTTAGCGCATGGCGTAAATGTGCCAATGCAAAGCTTGCGGTTTCAGAGAGATTTCTGTCATCAATAGCGGCGAGGTCATTAACAATGCCGCTCCATAGCAGAGGATATTGATTAACCGGACGATTTATCACGCCTTCTGCAACCAGTAAATCTATGCTGTGTTTAAGCTCACTTTGCGACACCTCTATCCAAGGTGAAGCGTGCGCATAAGTACCAACCAATACGGCTAGGGATAATAGGCACTTTTTCATCCGTGTAGTTTTTCCTCTAAAGCTTTGGCAACCAGCGGGTGAACAAATTCACTGACATTGCCTTTATGAAGCGCAACTTCTTTTACTAAAGTTGACGAGATAAATGAATTCTTTTCAGATGGCGTTAAAAATACGCTTTCCAAATCGGGATGTAAACGGCGATTCATATTGGCCAGTTGGAACTCATAGTCAAAGTCAGACACCGCGCGAATACCGCGGATCAGCACGTTGGCTTTTTGCTCTTTTGCTAAATCAACGAGTAATCCTGAAAACCCAATCACCTTTACATTTTTATGTGACTTTAAAATTTCTTCAGCCAAAGCAACACGTTGCTCTAGTGAGAAACAAGGCTGTTTATTTGGGTTATGGGCAATTGCCAAGATCACGGTATCAAACATTTTTGCTGCACGTTTGATTAAGTCTTCATGTCCATTAGTGAGGGGATCAAATGTGCCAGGGTAGAGGGCGATGACTTTCATAAGCGTAACTATGTTGAATTTTTTTGTATGGTAACAAGGTTTTTTTGAAAAAACACTGGTCAGCTTTGTCGGATCTAAGCTTATCTAGAGGTAAAATTAGTGCTATTTTTTCACATGGAGCGCGCAATAGCCTAGTAACCCTAGCAATAGCGCGACCACGTTATCAACAAAGATAGAGAATCGTAATGAATACCAAGGAAAAAATAATACGTACCAGCATCGCGTTATTTAATTTGCATGGAGAGCGCGCGATTACGACAAACCATATAGCGTCCAGTTTGGGGATTAGTCCTGGCAATTTGTACTATCATTTTAAAAATAAAGAAGACATCATTCGGCAGATATTCGCCCTTTATAGCGAGCATTTAAATACGCATTTTAAGCCACTGGAGCAGCACAACGAACCACTTGAGCAGCTAACTCAATATTTAGACTCCTTGTTCGACCTGATGTGGCGTTATCACTTTTTCTACGACAATCTGACAGACATTTTGGCTCGTGATGATGAATTGAAAAAAAACTACATTGCTTTTCAGTCACGCTTACTTGAGCAAGTAAAAGCGGTAGTAATTGGCCTAAGAGATACAGGCGTGATCACCATAGATGATGACGATGCTAAAGAGCTTGCGCATATGTTGAAAATGACTGTTAGTTTCTGGACTCCTTATGTTAAAGCCAGAAGAATGACTGGCGTCCTTGAGCAACAAGATATATACAATGGCATTGTTAAAGTACTGATGATTTTTAAACCTTACGCGACGCCCATGAGCGCACCGAAAGTGGCACAACTTCAGCAGCATTATCAAGCACTAGCAGAGGCGAGCTTACCGAGTATTGCTTAGCCTTAAATAATTAAGGGGGCCTTTTGCCTGGGGGAGCACGGGCAAAAGGCTTTGTAGAGCACAAAGGGAAAAGGTTTGTTTATTTCCTAATCGGCTCTGAGTTTGATATACTCGCGCGCCCGAACTGTCCCTCGGTCAGTGTGCGCCACGATAAAGTCCGCTTAGGTCAAATCAGTGCGTCATCGCAACCGATAATCGATCTGTAGTAGAGTGACTTTTATGCTTAAATTTATCGTCAAATTACATCCCGAAATTGCTATTAAGAGCAAATCCGTCCGTAAGCGTTTTACCAAAGTATTAGAGAAGAACATCAAAATGCTGTTGGTTCGCGTTGACGAAAACGTAAAAGTTAAAAATAACTGGGACAATATCTCAGTGACGAGCGAGCTAAGTGACGAGAAAACCCGCCTTGGTCTAATCGACCACCTTAAACGCACACCAGGTATTGTGCAGTTTATTGAGGTGCAAGAAACACAGTTCGATACGCTTGATGATATCTACCAACAAACGATTGCTTTGGTTGAGCCATTGATCAAGGGCAAAACGTTTTGTGTACGCGTAAAGCGCCAAGGTAAGCATGAGTTTACTTCAAGCGACGTGGAGCGTTATGTTGGTGGCGGTTTAAACCAAAATGTAGAGGGTGCCAGCGTAAGGCTGAAAAAACCTGATGTGACGGTTAAAATCGAAGTCAAAGACAATAAAGCTTACATCGTTCGTCACCAGCACTTTGGTCTAGGTGGCTTCCCACTACCAACGCAAGAAGACGTGCTGTCTTTGGTTTCTGGCGGATTCGACTCGGGTGTTGCGACTTATCAAATGATGCGAAAAGGCGCGCGTACGCACTTTTTGTTCTTTAACTTAGGTGGCGCAGCCCACGAAATTGGCGTTAAGCAAGTGAGCCACTACTTGTGGAAACAATTTAGCTCTACCCACAAAGTTAAATTTATTACGATTGACTTTGAGCCAGTTGTCGCTGAAATTCTTGAGAATATCGAAAACGGACAAATGGGCGTGGTACTAAAACGCATGATGATGCGTGCAGGTGCTGTAGTCGCAGAGCGTTTGGGGATCCCTGCACTGGTAACTGGTGAGAGTATTGGTCAAGTATCAAGCCAAACCTTGGCTAACCTTAACGTGATTGACCGTGTTACAGAGATGCTGATCTTACGACCGCTTATTCAACACGATAAAGAAGAGATCATTCGTATTGCCAGAGCGATTGGCACCAATGAAATGGCAGAAGCAATGCCTGAATATTGTGGTGTGATCTCTCAAAAACCAACGGTAAAAGCACAGCTTCACAAGATATTAGCTGAAGAAGAAAAGTTTGACTTTGATGTATTGAATACAGTTGTAGCTAACGCGACGGTAAAAGATATTCGTGATATTGAAGCTGAAGCAAAAGAAGAAGTGAAAGAAGCGGAATCGGTAAGTGAATTACCTGACAACGCGGTGGTATTAGATATTCGTTCTCCAGAAGAGGAAGATGCCAACCCTCTAGAGCTAGATGGTGCACAAGTGATCCACTTGCCTTTCTTTAGATTAGCCACTAAGTTTGGCGATTTACCACAGGACAAAGAATACTACTTGTACTGTTCGAAAGGCGTAATGAGCCAGTTACAAGCGCTTATTCTGCATGAAAATGGCTATGCTAACGTCAAGGTGTACCGCCCTTAGAATAAAGCATGTTAACAAGCGTTGGGTGAGGCTTAAGGATTTACCCAACGTGCGTTTTTTGTGGGGGTTGCTTGTTTATCCCCGTTTATTTACTAGGTATTTTGTAGCTGCCTTCCACAGTTAGTATCAAAGCGCATCCATGCGCTCCTCGTTCATTCTTTTGAAACGACGCAATCGAGCGAATCAAGAAAACGTCGCCCTGACATCATACTGAATCCTAAACCAAAAAACTGATAGGAAAGCAACCGACATCCCGCCGGCGCATTGCATATCGGCTTATGTTTCTCAGGTGTGATGAAAGGGGTATTAGCTGCTTATGAAATCTTCTACGGTTTTAGCAGTTAAGCTGCTTGCAAGTATTGCAAAAACTCTCAACGAGCTGTATCCCTAATTCGCTGTGCAAATAGTTTAGTGGGAGGCGGTTTACCCGCCGAGAAGCTAAGCCTATTGTCGCGCTAGCTGCCAGCGCTTGTTCACTTCATCAAATAACTGTTGATTAAACGGTACATCAATATTTTGTTTTGCTGCTAGCTCGCAAATATAGCCGCACATGGCGTCAATTTCTGTGCGCCTGTTATTCGCGATATCCTGATTCATTGAAGAGCGATTGTTTGCAGTTTGCGCCATTACGGTATAAGCAAGCGCGACTAGCTCGCTAAGCGCTAAGGTTACGCCTGTACTTGCGGCCACAAGCTGTACTTCATTCATTAAATTAAGGATTTGGGCTGCGTATTTGGGCTGTCTTAACTGACCATTTGCGACTTGTTCCAATGCACTTAACGGGTTAATGGCAATATTAACCGCCAGCTTTTTCCAAAGCGTTGGCATGATATCAAACGTGGTTTGGGCATTTTTAAATGTGCTAAACAGTTGCGAGAATACGCGCTGGTAGTGGCATTCTGCTGGTGAATTTAACGGCCCAAACCAAGTTGCACCTTGTCCTGTATGGTGCACAGTGTCTGCGACTTTATAGCCCGCAATGGATGTGCTTAAGAAGTAGGCGGATTGTGTTTTTTCAAGCGCTGCTAACTCACCAGACCAATCTACCATGCCATTATGACTAAGGATTAGTGCGCCATTTTTTGAAAGAGCAGGGCGAAGCGCTCGGAGTACTTCGATTACTTGATATGCTTTAACGGGAATGATTAGCGTATCTATACTGCTGGCAGGGAGTTCTGCAAGTGTTTTGGTGCTGCATGGGATGGTTTGTTGAATACTTGCTGTTTGATAGCGATAAGTCGCCGCGCGTTTATTTCGAGTGATCAGCGTAATTTGATGAGATTGACTAAGGTGCTGGGCGAGCAGTAATCCTATCGCCCCTTCACCTAAAATATGTATGTTAGCCATGTTTTCTGTTGCGCCAACTTGCCCAAATATAAAATAAAACAAAATAACTGACCGCACCGGCTAAATCAGCCAAAAAGTCAGCGGTAGATGCTTGGCGATACGGTAATGAATGCTGCATCCACTCAATTCCTGCACCGTACAAGGACAGTAGCACTATGTGTGTCCATACCTTTACTTTAAAAGCATGGTGAGAGATAAACGCAAGCACAAAAAATACACCAAAATGTGCCACTTTATCGATATTTGGGAACAGCTTTGGAGACAAGCTAATTTCCTTTGCGAATAGCACCGTACATATAATTAAAGAGATAATCAAAAGAGCTTTATAAACGCGCCGTGTCACAATACATCCTACTTCTGTATGACTAAGCGAGCAGTATACCATCGAAAACTGTCCATTGGGTGAACATCCTAATACGCTGTTTAAAAACTTAAAGTAACTCAAATTAGGCATAAACTGCTATAATCGAGCCAAAATGACTTTAGGAGAGAAGCATGCCTTCATTTGATATTGTATCTGAAATTGATATGACAGAAGCAAAAAATACCGTAGACAATGCGGTTCGTGAGCTTGATACACGTTTTGATTTTCGTGGCGTAGATGCGTCAATCGAGCTAAGCGGTGAAATGATTAACCTCAAAGCGGAAGCAGAACAGCAAGTTATGCAATTGTTCGATATGTTAGTGGGTAAAGCGGCAAAGCGTGGCCTTGATGTGGCAAGCTTCGAGTTAAAAGACATTGAGCGCTCTGGCAAATACGTTTCACGTAAGGTGGCGTTAAAGCAAGGCATCGACAAAGAGATGGCGAAAAAACTGGTTAAGCTTATTAAAGACTCAAAAGTTAAAGTTCAAGCATCAATTCAAGGCGATACGGTGCGTGTAACGGGTAAAAAGCGTGACGATTTGCAAGAAACGATGCAACTGGTTCGTACCGGTGAGCTTGGCCAACCATTTCAATTCAAAAACTTCCGCGACTAATTACGCTTTACTTCATTCCAAAAGTGCATAGATTGCACTTTTGGATTTCTAGACGTCCATTGACAATCATTCCGAAACCCAAGACAATAGCCTCGCATTTTCAAGGTGCTGTACACAACCTAGTGTGGTTGCTAAGTGTATAGATAATCGGGAAACTGGTGCGAACACAAGGGAACATCTAATTGCGTTAATCAACAATAAATTGAATAAGACAGTTTATTGCACGTGATTAGCTTGGATCGGTTCTATGCCAGCGCTGCCCCCGCAACGGTAGAGTGAACTGCTAATTTGCAGGTTTACTGAGCCCGGAGACCGGCCTTGAAACAGTCACTTTGTGTTCTTGTACGGTGGGTACAAGTTAGGGGAAACCATGTTAAATAAAACTGCTCTAAGCGCGGCGATAGCGACGGCGCTCTCTTTTTCAGCATTTGCTGATCAAAATGTTGAACATATCACTGTTACTGCCAATAAATTTGAACAATCTCTAGAAAGCGCACTGTCTGCCATTACGGTTATAGGTCGTGCTGAAATTGAAAAAAGCAATGTTCAAGATGTCGTATCGCTACTCGATAATGTCGCTGGTATTCAAGCGGTTAGAAACGGTGGCTTCGGCCAAAGTGTGAGTTTATTCCTACGCGGTAATGACGCTAAGCATACGCTAGTGTTAATTGATGGGGTTCGAGTGACGGATGCAAACTCCGGTGACAATTCGCTCACTAATTTACCACTTAATAGCATCGAAAGGATTGAGATCATTCGTGGTGCCAAAGCTGCGATTTATGGCTCAGATGCCATTGCTGGCGTGATTAATATTATTAGTCGCGAAGGGAATAATAATACTATCGCGCTTACGACTGGGAGTAACAATTACTCTAAGACCGAAGCAACGGTAAATTACAAAAAAGACAAGTTTAGCATTGCAGCTAATGCGGGTTACACTCATACCGATGGCTATGATGTGATTGAGAAAGACCCAGAAGCTGCAATCACAAAAAACCATGACCGTGATGGATATTATAACGGTAATGCCGGTTTAAATGTGCAGTATGGTGATGAAGAAAGTGGCATTTTTAGCTTACGTTCACAGTACAGTGAAGGTGAGGGGGAGTATGACTCTTTTGGTAGTGATGCTTACCGTTTCCATAACTACACCAATAAGTTGGCGTGGAAAAGACGTACTGACAAGTTTAGCCAAAGTGCGTCATACAGCTTAGGTAAGGAACAAAACGTTCAAATCGGTAATAGTGCTGACGATAACGCTTATGTCACCAAACGCAGCCAATTTGAATATCAGTCGCAATATAGTTTAACTGAAGCTTTGATCTTCACGGGTAACTTTACCTTTCTAAATGAAGATGTTGGTGATTCTACCGCCTCTTTTTCAGAGCCTGAGCGTGATAACTTATCTTTAGCACTAGGTGGGTTTTACAACGATGAAAATTGGCTGGCAGAGGTTGTACTGAGAACGGATGATTATGATTTTCATGGTCGTGCAAACACCTACACGGTTGCTGTAGGCAAGCAACTCATGGATGGCCTGAGTGTTAAGTTGAATCATGGTACTGCCTTTAGAGCACCTTCTTTATCACAGGCGTTTGTGATTGATAGTCCTTACTATCTGCCTAACCCAAATATTAAGCCGGAAGAAGCCACTAATAACGAAATTATTGTCACATGGAGCGGCGAGAACTTCCGTGTGGAAGCTGCGGTATACGATAACCGTATTACCGATAAAATCGTTTATCAGCAAAATGATAAATGGAAATATGTCCCTTACAATGTTCAGTGCGCTGACTTTGAAGGTGCTGATCTTTCTGTTGAAATTGAAGACAACTTTGGTATCGAGCATACGGTAAATGCGAGCTATGTGAGTGCTAAAGACGCAGATACCGATAAGCAATTACAGCGCAGAGCGAGACGTACCTTAACTTATTCAGTCAGTAAAGAGTGGGAAAATGTTGACGCAACACTGACCTTAGTCCATAGAGGTAATCGTGACGATAAAGTATGGGGAGCTGAAGGTGCATATACAGTGACTTTACCGTCATATACGCTGTTTAACTTAGCTGCTAACTATACGTTTTTCGACGGATTCAAGTTAAATGGCCGAATTGAAAACTTAACCGATAAGCGTTATTTCAATGCCACAGCGGGCGAAGCAAAAGATGGCTCTTTACTGGGCTATAAGCCACTAGGTAGACAAGCCTACGTTGGTGTGAGCTACAGCTTCTAATGCGTTAACTGCTTTTCAATACCTAGAGTGATCCATCATGAGTAATGGATCACTTTTCTTATTTATCATTTAGGGCCTGTTGACCTTTGCTGTTTGATTTTTGTTCTTCTGAGTGTGTTTTTATCGCGACGCTCGACTTGCCGCCTAGTAATCTAGGCAAAAGTTGAGCAACAATGAACAAAGCGCACTCAGGTGAACCCAAAGGGCAGCGCTTGACTGGCATTTCTACTGTGTTATCACCTGACTTACATAGAATAACTATGCTACGCAGGCTCTGCCTTGTATAAATACCAGTCAAACTGCTGCAAAAACAAACTTGAAAGATCAACAGGCCCTAGTTGCATTACATTTGTAACTGGTGTTCTGCCTTACATGTGGTTGATAATAGCTTTGATTTGTATTATTACTACCTTAAGGAAAAGAACATGAAGTCACTATTATTTGGGTTACTCACGCTTGGGATTGTCACATCAGCACAAGCCTCACAGCCTGAAAGCCAGCTTGAACCTCAATTTTCAACACAATCAATGACGGGCGATTTCGCTTGGTTTAACGCGCCATCGCAAACCTGTAGTCGGATCCGCAGCATGATGTACTATCGTCATCCTGGCAACGATCACCTAACGCCTATATCTGTGCCTGTGATTTATACCGGTGGAGAGTGTTGGTCTACTGGCAGGACAACATCTAGCCAAGGTCCAAAGGAAATGTATACGCAGGTTTCAGATATCATTCATCAGCAATTTTCGAATGTGGAACATAACTACAAAGAGTTGACGACCGATATCGTCAACAATATTGCCGCGCAATCTAGTTCAAATAAAGTGAGCCACACGACTAGTCTCTACGGCACGATGCATATGAAAATCGCAGGTAGAGTCGATGCACAAAATAAAGTACCAGTGTTGATCGATGGCTTCGATTTGAAGTCTTACGCTAAGTTTCGTAAGAAGCAGCTTGGAATGAATATTTATATCCATGTCTATATTAACAACGAAAATGTCACCATCAAAGGTAAGTATGATGTACGTACCCAGCAGCTTGAGTTAGATCCTTTAATTTCTAGCTTTAAGCCTGTGGTGACGACAAAAGTAGATCTGCCGTGGATCCTCGATTTGATAGATACCTTGACTCCGGGGATTTTTGACAAGCTTTATACAGAATTTAGCCGTATTGTGATTGATGTGTTTGAATTCTTGGGTGTGGATATGAGCGAAGATATTCCGCAGGTCATTAAACACAACGCCCAGTTAATCAATTCAGGTGTCGTTCCGCTTAAAGGCTTAGATACCTTAAGACCTGGTGATACTGCGAATTTAGAAATGGAAGTAACGCGTGGGCATTTGCGGATTAAAGATGGCCACACTAGTTTTTATGTATTTGCTATACCTATGTTGCCGTAAGGCGTAAGCCGAACGCAATCTATTGCGTTCGGCACACAAGTTTAGTGTTTTAAATTCGCCGCAAAATGGCTTTCAAACTTTGCAATTTTAGGAGCAATCATCACACTGCAATAGCCTTGGTTTGGGTTTTCAGTGTAATAATCTTGGTGATAGTGCTCAGCAGGATAAAATTCAGGCGCTGGGCTAACTTCAGTCACTATTTTTTCACTTAACTGGCTTTGAAGCTGCGCAATACAATCTTGAGTTTGTTGCTGTTGCTGCTGGTCATGATAAAACACCACACTGCGGTACTGAGTACCAATGTCGTTACCTTGGCGATTCAACTGCGTTGGGTCATGCAGGGTAAAAAACATAGTAAGCAAAGTATCAAAGCTGACAATATCGGCATCAAATTGCAGTTGGACTACCTCAGCGTGGCCACTGTCTCCCCGACATATCATTTGATAGGTGGGATTATCTGTGTGGCCACCTGCGTAACCTGACTGCACTGACTCAACGCCATTGACGCGGCGAAATGCCGCATCAATACACCAAAAACAACCACCACCAAAAGTTGCGGTTTGTAAATTTGCCATTATACCTCCTGCTCAGGATGTTGTTTCGACTGCTCCTCAAGACGTTTTGTCGTCTCTTCTGGAGATTGCGTCTTCTTAGCTAGTAAAGTATAGGCGGTTGGGATAACAAACAAGGTTAAAATGGTGGCAACACTGACACCGGCAAAAATCACGACACCGATCACCATGCGGCTTTCGAACCCTGGACCTGTTGCAAACACAAGCGGGATAGAGCTCATCACGGTCGTTAGCGAGGTCATAATAATAGGTCTTAATCGCTGCGCTGCAGCATCAACAATGGCTTGTTCGAAGGCAATGCCTTTGTCACGCAATTGGTTAGCAAATTCCACGATTAAGATCCCGTTTTTGGCGCTAAGGCCAATCAACATGACAATACCAATTTGGCTATAAATGTTGAGCGTGCTGTCGGTGATAAATAACCCATACATCGCACCGACTAAGCCCAGCGGTACGGTGAGCATGATAACCAGTGGATGGACAAAGCTTTCAAACTGTGCGGCTAATACCAAGAACGTAACGGTGAGCGCCAGAATAAACACATAGGTCATCGCTGATGCACCTTCATAAAACAGCTGTGACTCGCCTTTGTAGTCGATGGCGCCATCGATATCATTCTCTTCGGCGGCAACTTTATTTAAAAAGTCGAGCGCTTGCTCCAGTGTATAGTCGCCAGCGAGGTTTGCCGTAATAGTGATTGCGCGCATACGGTTGTAGCGGTTTAATCGAGAAGCTGTGGCTTCTTCTTTTATGGTGATCAAACTGTCTAATGGCACGAGCTCATCGCTACGAGATTTCACATAAATATCAGAAATATTATCTGGGGCAGAGAAGTCGGCTTTGGTGCCTTTTAAGATCACATCGTATTCTTCACCGCGGTCAATAAAGGTGGTAACACGACGTTGTCCCAGCATGGTTTCTAGCGTTTGGCCGATGGCACTTACCGACACGCCTAAATCTGCGGCTTTGGTTTTATCAATGCTTATTAAAAACTGTGGGAAGGTTTCTTTGTAATCGTGATCGAGACGAACCAGTCCTTTATTTTCTCGTGCGCGTTCTAGAATGCGATCGCGCCATGCAGCTAACTCATCGTAGTCGTTACCTTGCAGTACAAACTCAATGGGACGTGAGTTACCGCCGCCGCCAATACCACGGCGCATAATAGCAAAGGCGCGAATATCTGTAACGTCTTGCATTTTACCGCTGATCTCATCCATGACTTCCCAAGTAGAGCGTTTTCGCTCATCCCAGTCTGGCATGCCGATAATAGCAACACCGCCTTGACCACCCCAGCCAGGCACTCGAATAAGCACGCGGCTAAGTTCCTCTGAGTCTACATAAGGAAGCAGTCGCTCTTCAATTTTTGCCATATTTTGCGAGTTGTTTTCGTAGCTTGCCCCTTCTGGACCATTCATCATAACAAAGAAAGTACCGCGGTCTTCTTTTGGTGTCAGTTCAGACGGGATCTGTTTAAACAGGCTATAGCTGGTAAAACCCGCCAGTGCCAACATCACGATCAGGCTATATTTGCGCGATAAGTTGTCTTGTAAAACTCGGCGATACCCTTGCTCTAGTCGTCCAAATTGACGGTCCATCCACTGACTAAAGCGGTTTTCTTTATTGCTAGGCTTTAATACTTTGGAGCAAAGGGCAGGAGACAAGGTCAACGCGGTAATACTGGAGAACAGCACTGCAGCACTTACTGCAAAGGCAAACTCGGTAAATAGGGCACCAATACGACCATCCATAAAGACTAAGGGAATAAACACGGCAACCAAAACCAGCGTTGTTGCAATGATGGCAAAGCCTACTTCTCGCGCGCCACGGTAGGCTGCCAGTAACTTGGGTTCGCCAAGCTCAATGCGGCGGTAGATATTTTCTAGCATCACAATGGCGTCATCGACCACCAGGCCGATGGCAAGCACGAGCGCAAGTAGTGTCAGCAAGTTGATAGAATATCCCATGGCCAGCAAGAACATAAAGGTTGCAACTAAGGCTACCGGCACGGTAACAGCAGGGATCAGCGTGGCGCGAATATTGCCAAGGAAGATGTAGATAACGAGTACCACCAACACCATGGCAATTGCAAGTGTGCTGTATACTTCAGCAATGGACTCACGGATAAAAATAGAAGAGTCGTAGCTGTCTTCTATGGTCGTGCCTTGAGGCAGGTTGCGTTTTATTTTTTCAAGCTCTTTACGGGCGTTGTCGACTACTTCTAGCGTATTGGCTTTGGCTTGTTTGACAACGCCAAGGCCAATCATATTTTTACCATTACCACGGAAGGTACTTTCGTCGTCAGCGGCTTCAAGTACCACCTGCGCGACTTCACCAAGTCGCACCAAATAGCCTTGTTCACCGCGCTTAATCACTAGGTTGTCAAAGTCTTCTTGAGTCTTATAGCTTCTGGCAATACGAACAGAAAAATCACGGTCAACGGATTCAATTTCGCCAGCGGGTAATTCTACGTTTTCTCTGCGTAGCACTTGTTCAATATCACTGCTTGTGACTCCACGAGCGGCCATCGCCTTTCGGTCTAGCCAAATTTTCATGGCGTATTGACGCTCACCGCCAATGCGTACATTTGATACGCCATCAACAACCGCCAGACGGTCAACGATAAAGCGCTGGGCGTAGTCTGAAAGCTGCAAGGTATCCATGGTTTCGCTATTGAGTACAAACCAAGCTATAGGGCTTTCATCGCTGTTTGATTTCGATACTTCAGGCGGCCTAACTTGCTCTGGTAGTCTATCTAGCGCACGAGAAACGCGCTCACGTACATCATTTGCAGCAGCGTCGATATCACGATCGATATTAAATTCGATAGTGATATTGGAGCTACCGTTGCGGCTACTGGAATTTATGCTTTTGATCCCTTCGATCCCCGAAATCCGGTTTTCTAGTACTTGGGTGATCTTGGTTTCTACTACTTCCGCTGATGCGCCTGTGTAGTTAGTGCTTACACTGACAATTGGGGTTTCAATATCAGGGTATTCGCGCAGCGGTAGCATAGTAAATGCCACTAAGCCAAAGGTCAGCAGCAGTAAGTTGATGACGATCGCGAAGATCGGGCGCTTTACCGCCGTATCAGTGATTCTCACGTCGCCTTACCCCTTTACTTCAACTTTTGAGCCTGAGCGGATCTTCAAGGTGCCTTCCGTGATCACTTGTTGTCCTTCTGTAAGCCCTTCGTCGATAGCCACCCAGCCGCTAAAGCGAGTTTGCAGGTGTACTTCGCGTTGTTGCGCTTTACCTTGGTCGTCAATGACAAATACAAAATGCTTGTCTTGTCTTGGAATGATGCTTTTTTCTGGCACCACAAGGGCTTGTAATCGAGCCAGTTCAAGCCCCATATGCAGCAGCATACCTGGGCGAAGTTTATGGTCTAGGTTGGTGAAGCTTGCTGTCACTCGTACCGAGCGCGTTTGTTCATTAATACGCGGGTCAATATGGGAGACCTTACCAGTAAATATTTGCTCTGGGTAAGCTTCGCTTTGTGCATTCACTTGCATACCAAGCTGTAGTTGCGCTAGGTATTTTTCTGGTACCTGAAAATCCACTTTAATGATGCTAATGTCATCGAGCGTGGTGATCACTGTATTGTTGTTTACGAAGCTACCAATGGAGACATTTCGAGTACCCAGTAATCCATCGAATGGCGCATAAATGGTCATCTCGGCGAGTTTTGTTTTAGTGGCTTCCAATTGTGCCGTTAAGGTGTCTACCTTTGCTGATTGTGCTTCTAGTTGAGAGCGAGCCGCCGATTGAGTTTTTGCTAGGTCTTTAAGGCGGTTTAGTTGTCTAATTTCTTCTTTTAGCGTCACTTTCAGCGCTTCGATATCGAGTTTCTCTTCGGCATCACGCAACTGGACTAGCTTATCGCCTTGTTTTACTACGTCTCCGTCATCGAAATATAGGGCTGCCACGTAGTCGCTTTGGGCGCTACTCACGTTGATTGCTTGATTTGCTCTAGCGGAACCAATAGAGTGAACAGCAATAATACGTTCTTCTTTGGCTACAGTATGAGCTTGAACGGAGGTTACGGGTGCCGAGTTGCCACTCATCTTGCCTTCCGAGGCTGGTAAATATAAATAGCCGCTGATAACGACTAGCACTACAATGATAAAAGGAAACAGTGCTTTTCCTGATTGATGACGCATAAAAGTGACCCAGATTATAATTTGTCTCTAGTTTACAAAATTAAAGGCTAACAAAGTCTACGGCATATCCTGTAAATTTGTGCATTAAACGAAAATGTAATTCAATTTAAGTGTTTGTACCTAAATTAAATATTATGAAACTCAGTCATTCATGTAAACGATGCATCACAATACGTAAATTAGTCGCATGGGCGATCATCATGTATATCTTTTATGTCTGGTATACCCATGCTTGAAGCAAAACTACGTGCAACCGCTGATCGCAATGGCGTTGAATTTATGCTGGTTGGTGCAATTGGATTGGTTGTTATCATGCTTTTTGTCAACTTGCGTGGTACAGCTATTACTATTGTAGAAATATTTCTTGCCAGCGCCATGTTAGTGGCTATTTTTGTTGGATTTCTTAAAAGTCAGCAACCATATTTTAGTTTATACTTTACAGAACAAGAGTTTAGGTATGTGCATAAATATGGAGCTTGGCCGCTATCCATTGTAAACTTCCACTCCAGCGGCATTCCCAAAGTTCAACAAGGTGTTGAAACACTTGAGTTAAATGCAGTTGGTATTAAACTTAATGATATTGATGCGTTTTTATTAAATTTAACACCTCGACTTGCGGGTAAATTATTGATCGAGCAGCGGCATATTTTTTTACAAGCTGTTAAAATGCATTGCGAAAATGGCAACTGCCCATCTGAATGGTTGATAGAAGAAACCGTTTTTCGCTCCAAGGCGGGAAAAGAATATACTGGTTTAATGGCAATGTTTGCAAACCGGATGGATAATTTAAAGACAGTGACGGGATATGATTTATTGATCCCCGCGACTGCCTTAGACAGGGATATTTGGCAATTTTCAGTCATGTTAAACCGCTGGAAACTTAACCCTAAAGAGGTGGTAAAAGCATTGTTAGAAGAACAAACCACCTACTGAAGATGTAACAGGATACACCAATATGAGCTTAGAAACGGCCTATATTAAAAGTGGGCGTAATACCATTATTCACAAAGAGAAGAAGTTAGATCTTGTGATTGTGAATGGTGAAGCACACCCAAAAATCAAGGTGACTGCAAATGGTTTGGTGCCTTTTAAGGAAGACTTACCTAGAAACCGAAGAGAAGCTAAAGAGCGTTATTTAGAGGTCGTCCACGTTTCGAGTATTGATGTATTTGGTGAAGTAAAGCGGTTGTTGTTTATTCAGGCTTTAGACGGCCGAGAATACAAAATAGATTACAGTAAAGTTGGCACTAAGTTGTTCGTGCGAATACATCAAGAGAGTTATCTATAATTCATAAGGAATAATATGAATGCATTCAAGGGAAGTTGGGTTGTACTTGCGCTAATATTAACGGGTTGTGGCGGAGGCTCTGGGAGTGATGAACCGAGTCAAGTCAGCGCATCGGTTAACGCGGGTGCTGATGTCCAAGTAACTGAAAAAACAGAAGTCACCTTGAATGCACAAGCATCACCTGCAGGTGGTACTTTTAACTGGCAAGTAATCTCTGGTGCAAACGTCAGTGAATTTCCAATCACGGAGCAACAAGCCGCTTTTGTTGCACCGGATATCAAAGCCGATGTCAATTTACTTATTCAGGTTGATTATGTTGCGCCTGATGGCAGTCTTGCAAGCGACCAAGTGACGGTTGCTATCAAATCTAACAATCAATTACCTATACCAAGTATCAGCCAAACAGCACCGGAAACATTACCAGCCAAATATAAAGATACTATTGTCCTCAGTGGCGCAGGCTCCTCCGATCCAGATGAAAATGGCCAAGTGGTTGCTTATCAGTGGCAGCAAGTAAGTGGTCCCACAACAATACAGCCAACGGGCTTGAATACAGCTACTTTATCTTTTGTCCATCCATTATTGGCGAGCTCTCAGGCGTCAATCTGGCAGTTGACGGTTACCGATGATGAAGGCGGACAAGCCAGTACCCAGTTTACCCTCGGGCTACTTGCGAATTCGGATGTGGTAGTGGCAGATGCTGGGAGCGACCAGCAAGTGCAAGAGTTTGATGAGGTCACGCTTGATGGCTCAAACAGTGATACTGTATCTGGTCAGAAACAGTGTGTATGGCGGCAAGTGACGTCTGGCACTCAGATAGCATTAAGTTCTGTTACCGGGTGTTCAACAACTTTTAACGCACCAGATCAAAATATTTTGTCGCAAGTGGAATTTGAGCTGACCGTTACTGACTCGCAAAACCGCTCTGCTACCGACACCGTGCGCATTGATATCGAGAAAAAGCCATTAGGTAAACTAAACGATAGTGGCCAAACCGCGTGTTATAACAATACGGATGCGATCACTTGTAGTATGACGCAGTTTACGGCTCAAGATGCGCAGCGTGGGCGTGATAATTTTGCCTCTCAGGTGGCGAAAGAAGGCAGTGGTCGAGCAGGTTTTGATTTTACCAAATTAAATCGCTTTGCGGATGAATTGCCTGATGACGCTACGGACTTTGCTTGCGTTCGTGATAACGTCACTGGACTTATTTGGGAAGTGAAAGAAGCAAGTTCGGGTACATTACCAAACACTTCTTCTCGCAACGCACAAAATAGTTATACCTGGTATGTTGAGGTAGACGGAGCAATTGCCGAGGGAAGTGTTCAGGCTGCAGCAAATACAACCTGCCCGCAGGATAGTCATTGTGGTATTCAAGCTTTGATTGATGAAGTGAATAATCCTGCCGTTGGAGAGCAAAGTTACTGTGGTGGTAACAATTGGCGCTTACCAACTTATATGGAACTACTTGGACTACTAGATTACGGCAGTGCAAGTACAGCGGTGATAGATGAAGCGCTTTTCCCTAATTTACCTAGTACAACCACGCTTGGTCATCGCTATTACTGGACCTTGCAGTCGAGTTTAGATGGTACCGGTGGCACGCTGAGAAGAGCTTATGTTGTCGACATGGATACGGGCAATGATTTTGCAGTAGAAAAGTCTAGCAGCGCATTTGTTAGGTTGGTAAGGAATCCTTAGGGAGCGTGGTATGAAAATTATTGCAACTATACTATTTACTTTGTCATTAACGGCTGTTTGCCAAGCGCAAACTTGCGTTGGTACCGGCTCCAATACCAGTCGCTATACGATAAACAGCAACGGTACTGTGCTCGATAGCCAAACGGGATTAATGTGGCAGCGCTGCAACTTTGGGCAAAGTTACAACGCGACTGCTCAAAGTTGTGAAGGCAATGCTCAGCAACTTACTTGGCAGCAAGCATTGGTGGTTGCCAACGAAGACCAATTTGCAGGGTTTACAGACTGGCAAGTGCCTAACGTTAAAGAACTGGCCAGTATTGTGTATCACGAGTGTGTGACTCCAGCAATAAACATAACGGTATTTCCAACGACCAAAAGTAATAATTATTGGTCGGCAACGACCCAAACGAACCAACCTCAGTTTGCTTGGGTGTATCAGTTTGCTGATGGTAAAAATAATCCAACCATTAAAACTGCGGATGCCTTTGTCAGGTTAGTAAGATACTACCAATAGCCCTTATTAGTGGTATTGCTACTACCCTTGATGCTAACGGGTATGGATCTCTAATATTGCCAGTCAGACATAGCTTGTTACTTTCATCCGTCTAAAATGGCTTTGGGATTGTTTGATCTTTTGGTACTCTCCTGAAGCACCCCTTTCCCGTCTTACATTCTGCACACAGGAGGCCATATGAATCGATTACTCAGCGCGATAGCCTTGTCTTGTGCCGTATTGACGTCTTCTGCCCATGCTAACAATAAGTGCGATGTTGAACTTGGGCATGGTCTTATCATCACTGACAACGAAATTCGTATCGTTGATGATGGTCAGACTCGAATCCAAATCAACAATGATAGTCAGCTTTTTATTCTAGGTCGCTGGATTGAGTTAGATCAGGAAGGGGAGAGAGTTGTGCGCGAGTACTCTCTAGGAATACGGGATACCGTTCCTGAGCTGGTTAATCTGGCGACCGATGGCGTCAACCTCGGATTGAGTGCGATTGAGCAGGTGGTTGAGGGGATGTCCGACAAAGAACCTGAAGTGCTCAAAACGCAGTTGCAATACGTTGAACGTGCGCTGATGGATAAGTTTAAGCGTGGAGATGATTTCTTTTTTATCGCACCACAGTCACTTTCTAAAATTGATGATTTCTTTACTAAAGAGATCAGTCAAAAAATTCACTCTGCTGTTCATGGTTCGTTGGGCTCTATTTTAGTCTCTTTGGGGGATGCGTTTAAATCTCGCGAAGGGAATATCGAAGATCGCATTAACGATATGGGACAACGCATGGAGATTATTTCGAAAGAGATAGATAAATCGCTGCAGAAAAAGGCCCATCAATTAGAAGAAAAAGCGGCAGAATATTGCGAGTGCTTAAACACCTTAGATCAAACGGAAGAAAAACTACAGCGCATAGTACCTGAGCTAGTTGCTTACGATCTCGTCCAGATCCGCTCATAATCCATAGCAACTTTTGGCATTGTCTCGGCTGAGTTTATGCCAAGTTGACGATATGCCTATCACGTCTAAATAATCCTGCCATATTTGCCAATAGCTTTTTTGCATAAGAGAAACCGGATAATTCGAACCTAGCATTAGGCTCTCTTCTCCCGCATGTGTGATTAAGTGAGTAAGCCACTCAGAGAGTGTGAGTGGGTTTGCTAACATTTCGTGGCCAGAGCACTTGATCATGACATTATTAAGCGCTCCAATGCGCCTTAATATATCTGTACAAGGACTGTTAGCGTCAATAAAACCAGCATGGTTAAATACGATTTTAAGGTCAGCTTTTTGTTCTGCAAGTTGTAATAAAAGGTCGACTTTTTCGCTTTGTTTAAATTCTAATTGCGCCTCAAAATGTAGTCCATGCTCGGCAAGACAGGTGAGATTTTCGAGCACGAAAGGCGCAGATAAACGTTGGCTGTCACAGCCTTCGGTGATGTCTCTTATCGCCACGAGATGAGGATGTGCTAACTGTGCTATAGCTGCGCTAAATTGCTCAGGAGTCGCGTTAATAGGGGCGTAACCGACGGCTTTAAAAGGAAAGCTGCCAAGTTCCTGAGTTAACCAATGTAATTCGTTGATGGGATTGTGATTATCAAAACCGGCTTCCACATGCACTAAGGCTTCGAGTGTAAACTGTGCATGGTGGGGGAGACTTGTAAGGGTATGGTTCTGCCTTATTTTTTCCAGATTAGGCCAAGCCGGCGGGTTGTGCTTGAGCCAAGAATATTGTCCTAACGCTAAATCGAAAAAGTGTAGGTGGCTATCAATAATTCTCAGACTCATCACGCATTCCTTTTTTACTGTGCGGTATAACCGCCATCAATGTTTTGTAGGCTACCTGTGATAAAACTCGCATCCTCACTTAGCAAGAAAGCGACCAGCGCAGCAACCTCTTGCGGTTGCCCTAATCTACCCAATGGTTGCAACTGGGCTTCTTCTGCAACGATTTCTGCTTTATCAGCGCCGCTGCGCGCACAGTAACTATCAATGGCATGATGGAATAACGGAGTTTCAATTGTGCCAGGGCACACTGCATTCGCGCGAATGTTAAATTTGGCGTAATCCAATGCTGTGGTTTTCGCCATCGAAGCAAGCGCACATTTAGAAAGGTTGTAAGCGAAAGAGTTAGGTTTACCAATAACTGCCTGATCCGAAGACATCAATACGATGCTACCGCTACCTTGTGATTTCATGCTTGGTAATACGGCTTGAATGGCAGCGTAAGCGCCTTTCACATTTAATGCAAAAAGGGCATCAAATGTGGCTTCGTCGGTATCTTCGATTGTAGCACTCAGATGTTTCCCCGCGTTTGAAACGAGCGCATCTATTTTCCCTGTTTCTGCGACTATATCTGCAATTGCTGCTTTTACATCGGCGACTTTACTGACGTCACAATGGCGAAAAATCCCTTGTTCACTGGGCTGAATATCGAGGTTATAAACGGTATATTGTTGCGATAGCAGCTTGTTGACAATGGCGGCGCCAATGCCAAAGCTGCCACCGGTAACGATGGCAACTTGGTTCATCATTAGTGTCCGCAGCCGCCAGCAGCGTGTACGTGACCATGTGAAATTTCTTCTGCAGTTGCTTCGCGTACAGAAAGGATCTCAACATCAAACGTTAGTGTTTTGCCTGCGAATGGGTGGTTTAAGTCGCAATCCGCATTGAAGCGTCCTACTTTTACTACCTTAACCTGATGACGACCTTGGTTTGAATCGACAATAGCAGTCATGCCTGGCTTCCAAACTTTGCTGTCACCAAGACCTTGAAGGTGTTTAATAGGAATGCGCTGTACTAGACCTTCTTGATATTCGCCATAAGCTTGCTCTGGCGTTAAGGTTACCGTAAAGCTATCGCCACCGGTTTTACCTTCAAGTTCACTTTCAAGACCAGGTAGCATGCCTTCAGTACCGTGCAGGTAGTTTAGTGGCTCGCCTTCTTTGCTTGATTCGATTTGGCTGTCACCTTCGTGAAGTGTGTAGTGAAACTCTACCACTGTGTTCTTTGCAATTTGCATAAGTAAACCTTAAATAAATAGTGTTCGGTGACGCCATTTAGCATCCACCTGTAAAGCGTGTAGTTTACGTGAGTGCGCTTCTTGGACGCAAGTCTATCCCTTTAATTTGGGCTCTCACTTTGCTTTGGCTTGCCATGGCGCAGTATTGATTGGAGCGCTTCAATGCTAGAGATTGAGGAGCTAGCTGGTTGAGTCTTATTGCTTTTTGGTGCAGCAGGAGCTGGTAAAAACACCATTAACACTTTGCCAGGTTTTAATAGACTCTGTGCCGTGAGTGAATTCCAATTTAATAAATCTTTTACCGCGACCTTGTAGTGACGGCTGATAGTCCACAATGACTCGCCTTGTTTTATGGTGTGGTGATGTTCCACTTGCGGTATGGGCTTGGCTTTTATTTCTTTAATATAAGGGCTTACGTCATAGTCGATGAGTAAGTCTAACTGCTCATTACTCTCGGAAACTAATAGCTTTTCGCCAACTCGGATCAAATCAGAGCGCTTATTGTTTAGCGCTTTTAGTGCATTTACGCTCATCCCCGCATTTAATGCGATGCGGTAGAGTGTGTCGTTGGCTTTGACAGTGTAGCCTTGGCTGAAGTTTTCCCTGAAAAATGCACTTTTCAACAATGTTTGCTCGGATAATGGTAATAACACTTTGTGCGGACCGTTTGGAGAGCTTCTATGTTTTAAGATCCCTTGATTGAGTGCGTATAGTTGACGCTTTTTGATACCACTGAGTTTAGCCAGTTGATTGACGTCAAATTGCTGTCCAATATCAAGTATCGACGTAGTGGCCTTGTTGGGCAAACTTGGTATCTTAAAACCCTTGGGTGAGGTTTTTAGTAAGTGGCTGAGCGCTAAGAGTTTGGGCACGTAGTCTGCGGTTTCTTTTGGTAATGTTAAGTGCCAAAAGTGGGTCGACTTTCCTGCTTTTCTATTTTTTGCGATGGCCTTTTTGACGCGCCCTTCACCACTATTGTAGGCTGCAAGCGCGTGTAGCCAGTCGCCATCAAAGCGTTCATGCAAATACAGCAAATAATCAAGCGCGGCGTCAGTCGATGCTAACACATCCTGTCGACCGTCATACCATTCGTCTTTCTTGATGCCGAAATGGTAGGCAGTGGCATCCACTAGTTGCCAAACTCCAACAGCATTTTGTTGCGATTTGGCCTTTGGTCTAAAGTCACTTTCGACAAAAGGGAGTAATGCGATTTCAATAGGGAGACCTTTGCGCTCTACCTTTTTTACTACGTGATAAAAGTAGGGGGCGGCGCGCTTATTTACCACATTGAGATAATTAGGCTGTGATAAATACCATTTTATGCGCTTATCAAGCCTTGGGTGAGATGCAGTATTAAAACTGAGCTTTTGGCGTATGTGTTGCCATAAATCATCGTCTCTGAGGGGAGCTTTAACGGTAGTGATTTTGGGTGGTTCTACCTCAACGATAGCAGGAGACGTGACTGGCTTTTCTACGGGCACTTGAGTGAGAGCCGACAAAATGGCTTGCCTGCTCACCTGTGGACTGCTACTGCTTTTACACCCAGAGAGCATGGTTAATAATATTAACCCACTCAGCTGTATTAATACTCTGTTCATCCTTTAACTATACCGAGAGGTTAAGTTTTATTCAAAATTTCTTTGCTGCTGAAAGTGCTGCCACTGCAATAACGCGCGTTGCTGCATGTGTTTATCTGGATATAAAATACTTATCTTTTCAACCACTTGCTGAGTATCTTGTAACGCTAATAAAGCCAAAAATTGTGCTGGAGTGGTCAGCATTTCAGGACGGTAGGGTTTTCCTGTTGCTGGTAATATCCAATCGAGTGCATAGCGATTAAAGTGAATAATCGCTTGTTGCCACTGTGTAGTATGCGGTAAATGCGCAAGTGGGATCTGATCCACGCTATAACCTGCTATCAAGCCTTGATATTTTGGCAGATAAACACTGATGTCATGACCGCTAAAGCCCGTGACTTGAGCAAGCTCAACCACTACACCTCCTAGCTCCACAGTTTTAGGCGCGTTACCAATGGCTTTACTCGATGGCGCTTGTGTGGCGAGCTTGGACCACGTTGCAATTCTACTTTTTGCTAGTGCAAGTTTGGCTTGCCATTTCGGCCGTTCACTAGGTTCTAGAGACGCGATACGATTTTCACTAAGCATGACGCTTTGGTTAAAAAGCTCAAGCTGTGAGTGAAAGGCCCTCGTCAATGCGTTGGCTGATGTTGCCGTTGGACTTAGCCATTGTAAATTTGGATAAGCATGCTTGAGTAGCACTATGCTGGTGTCTTGTTTGATATCGGCATGCAAAGAGATTGCGTAACAAAGCGGAACGGTGAGGCGCTTTTCTAATTCGTGGATCAAGGCTTCTGTGGTGACAAGATCGCCATGTATGGATGCCAACAGTGCACACTGTTTGCCAATAACTAAAGCTTGATTGGGCTGTAAAGCGCTATCTTTTCCTTGGATAAAATAAACCGCGTCATTGACTTTATGGAACTGATTAGCATTGGCGGCGGTGCTTTTAAAACTTGCCGCCAATAGAATGATAGCCCAAATAAGAGAGATGCTACGTAAGATAGGTTTGCTCCAGGATGTCGGCATTATTCGCCTGCTGGCAGCACTAACTTGTCGATGAGCGTGGAAACGAACTCTGCGTCTTGCTGTTGCTTTGCTTCCAATGCTTGTAAATCATGACAAAGGTGTAGGGCTGCGAGTAGTAAAGCATTGTGATCATTGCGAACAGTTGAACGTTTACGCATTTCTTCTACACGTCGGTCTAAAAGCGCTACGGCGTTATGCAGCGCTTCTTCTTGATCTGGCGCACATGCAAATTGATGTGACTTGCCAAGTAACGTCACTGTTACTTGGTTATTCTGCTCAGACATTAGCTCGCCTGTTGAGTTTGCAACTTATCAAGTAGGCCAGATAAAGATGAACTAAATTCTTTTTGCTTTTCTTCGCTTTCTAGCATTTCAAGCTGTAGGGTTTCATTTTCATCGATGAGTTTTTGATTTTGTTCTTTTAGTGCCGAAACTTCCGATTTTAACTGGTTATTTTGGCTCAAAAGTTGGTCAATCAACTGGTCGAGTTTTTGGAGATCTTGGTTATTCATAAATGCGCTCATATGACTGTGATTTGTCATGCAAATGTAAAACAAAGCGGCTAAGGATGCTAGTGTTTACGCGACTTTCTGCTGATTTTTCTCAACTTTTAAGAGATAATGCCGATATTGGAATATTTTGTTCAGAAGTGATTCAGTCTAAAGTTAAAAATTGATGAATCATTGCTTAAATTTAGCTCAGGTTTATTTCACCAGTGTTGTTATTATTTTTATCAAGGCGGGGTTATGCTCAGTTACCGACATTCTTTTCATGCAGGAAACCCTGCCGATGTGATCAAACATTTAGTATTGGCAGAAGCTCTGTCATACATGGCTAAAAAAGATAAGCCATACGATTACGTGGATACGCACTCTGGCGCTGGTTTTTTTGAGCTGGCGAGCAGTGATGCGCAAAAAACTCAGGAGTATCTGCAAGGCATAGCTAAGCTGTGGAACTATTCAGGATCCGTGTCGGCAATTAGCGACTATGTGGCACTAATCAAGTCTTTTAACGAAGGCGATAAATTAAGCCATTATCCTGGTTCTCCTAAGGTAGCGGAGCACTTCTTACGTCGTCAGGATAACGGCTGGTTTTTTGAGCTACATCCAAAAGATCTTGAGCTGTTAAAGCAAAATACGGCACATAAAAAATCACTGCGCGTCACTGGGAGTGATGGTTTTAAAGGGCTGTTAGGATTGGTGCCTCCAGCTTCACGCAGAGCCTGCGTGCTGATGGATCCTCCATATGAAATCAAATCCGATTATGATGTTGCGGTTAAAAGCATTATAAAAGCGCACAAGAAGTTTGATTCCGGCGTGTATATGATCTGGTACCCCGTTGTTGACCGTGAACGCATTGATGCAATGGAGTCGAGCCTGATTGAATCTGGAGTGCGTAATATCCAAGTGTTTGAACTTGCCACCCGGGCAGATACCCAAGAACGAGGCATGACGGCTTCTGGTATGATGGTGATCAATCCACCTTGGACCTTAAAGAAAACCATGGATCAAGTGTTGCCCGAGCTGGTTTCATTATTGGCTGAGGATGACGGTGCGTTTTATCGCAGTATTCAATTAGTAGAAGAATAGTAAAAATAAACTGCTAAGCTATCTAGGGCCTGTTTACCTTTCAAGTTTGTTTTTGCAGCAGTTTGATTGGTATTTGTACAAGGCAGAGCCTGCGTAGCATAGTTATTCTATGTGAGTCAGGCGAGAACACAGTAGAAATGCTAATCAAGCGCTGCCCTTTGGGTTCACCTGAGTGCGCTTTGTTCATTGTTGCTCAACTTTTGCCTAGATTACTAGGTGGCAAGTCGAGCGTCGCGACCAAAACACACTCAGGAGAACAAAAATCAAACAGCAAAGATCAACAGGCCCTAGTCGATAAGGCATTGAAGATACTTAGCAGTTTATCTTAGGGCGTGTTAGCTTGCGCTAGTTACTTCTTAACAAACTTCGTTAAAATAACGATGTTTTGACCTTCTACACGGCCTTCAATATGCTCTGGGTTTGAAGGCGAAAGACGAATGTTACGTACCGCAGTGCCGCGTTTTGCAACTAGGCTACTACCTTTAACATCCAAGTCTTTAATCAAGGTCACTGTGTCACCTGCGCTTAACTTCACCCCGTTACTGTCTAAGTGGACAAGGTCGTCATCCTCTGCAAGTGCTTGATCAGCCCATGCTCGAGTCTCATCTTCTAGATACAGCATGTCTAATGCATCTTGAGCCCAGCCATTATCCGGCGCAAGGCGCTTAAGCATACGGTAGGCAACAACCTGAACAGCTGGAACTTGGCTCCACATACTATCATTTAAACAGTGCCAATGGTTGGCTTCTAAATCCTGTTGACCTTCAACCTGTGGTTTGCACTGGCTACAAAGATAAACAGATTTGTCAGAATGCGCCTCGGCGACAGGTGGTACTTCGTATACTTCGAGGCCATCCGTTGAGGTACATAGCTCACATTGATTGTTACTGCGCTCAGTAAGCGCGGCAGCGATAGTCATAATGATTTCCCAAGCTGTAAAAGCGCCATTATACCAAATGCCTCAATTGATGCTCAATTTATGGGAAGAATTTATGCGTATAACTTGATCTATGTCCAGAGCAGAGGTTACCTGCCACCTTTTGCGTGTATAGGTAGTTGGGAAATATACTGCTGTTCTATTTTTTCGATTTCACCAGAGAGTTTGAGTTGTGCGATAGCTTGATTTATCCGCTTAAGTAATCCTTGATGCTTAGCTAACAGGCGTAGCTGCAACATCCCTTCTGAATGTAGTTGGTTGAAGCTAAATGCAATACCAAGTTGTTCTGACCAATATAACGCGGGTAAATCACCAATGATAATATGCTCAATCCGACGTAAGTTTAAGGCTTGCAGTAGCTCTTTTTCGGATGCGAAATCAACCCGCTCGAATAGTTGGTCATCATGGTAGTAGTAGCCTCTCACAGTACCGACTTCGATACCCGATAGGGTTAATACCGGTGGTTGAGACTGACGAGTAACAACGTACTCTTTAATAGGTAGAATGGGGTCTGAATAGATAAATCTATCATCTTGCTTTTGCTGTTCGTTCAACCAATCTGGACTGATGATATCAAAATCAATGTGCTGCTTTTCTAGATAAAAGTTTGTGCGTTTCGCTGGGAGAAGCAGATTTTCGCCTCTGATCTTTGCCTTAACCAAAATGGCTTCTACCATTTCTGGCAGGATCCCGGGCGCATCTTCGCTGTGAGTAAAATAAGGGTAAAAGCTTCCCGAGCCACTTAAACTGTACTTTAAGTAGGGGACTTGTTCTGCCTTAGTCAAACCGGCAAAGGCGAATAACCAGACGATCAAAACTTGCTTCATGCACTCATCTTAGCTTAACTTTTCTTAGACAGGCAAGCCGCTGGCGTTCTGTGAATTAAAAGCCTACTCTTTATAAGGACTTAGTTTAATAAGTTGGTAACTTTTGGTTATAAGTGTTGTAAAATAGCGAAACTTTTTTATTGCTCGGGGCGTTACCATATTATACGCTCCGAGATACGTGGTTTCCTTTTACCTAATAAAGGATACGAATGTTAATGAGTGGTCCGGTGACTGAAGTACGTAAATCAGCTGTGCAGTATATTGCACGACAGGCCATTTTGCGGCCAGATCAAGAAGTCTTTGCTTATGAGTTGCTTTACAGAGACTCAGACAACAATGCTTTCCCAATTGGGGTGAGCGATGGGCAAGCGACTGGGCGAATGTTTTTTAACTCCTTAATGTTTATCGGTGTAGACCGTTTGGCTGCGGGGCAGCTTGCCTTTATCAACCTATCCGACGAATCCTTGCTGCAGGAATTACCTAGCTTATTAGCGCCACAGAAAATTGTGGTGGAAATCGTTGAGCGCTCTAAAAATATTCCTTCACTGGTGAATACAGTGACTAAGTTAACAGAGAGAGGCTATCGATTTGCGCTAGATGACTACGACGGCACGTCAAAGTGGGATCCGTTGTTACCACTCATGGAATTCGTCAAAATTGAGGTTGAGCAGCCAATTATAAAAACCAATATGACGGTAAAAAAGCTCAAGCGTCAGTATCCAGATATTAAGGTTATTGTTGAGCGTATTGAAACAAAAGAAGAGTTCGAGATCATCAAATCCTCTGGAGCTGATTTTTTCCAAGGTTTCTTTTTCGCCAAACCTGAAATGCTCAATCATGGCAACGTGGAACCATCGAAAATGGTGGTCTTTCAGCTGCTACAAGCCACTGCCAGAAAGTCTTTATGCTTCAAAGAAATACAAACTAGAGTAAGCAAAGATCTGAGTTTAACCGCACGATTGCTAAAACTGGCGAACGCGAAAGCTGGTGAAGACAGGTTAGAAATTAAGTCTATCTCTCAGGCCGTTGTGTATTTAGGTGAAGACGCAATTAGGCAGTTTGTTAAAGTACTCGCATTGAGCGAATTGGGTTCAGATAAACCCAGTGAGCTGACGAGAATGGGGTTAACCCGTGCCAAGTTTGTGGAAACATTTTTGATGCCTGGAGGCGAAGAAATGGCAGAAACTGGCTATTTGCTTGGTCTCATGTCTATCCTTGACGTGATCCTTGATGTCGATCTTGCTGTAATTGCAGCAGAATTTTCTCTCGATGATTCGCTTTCTAGTGCGCTACTAAGTTATCAAGGATTGCTTGGTGGAGCGCTACGTTTAGCATTTGAAATTGAGCGCAATGATTGGCGCGAAGCAGAGCTCATTTTACAAGCCATTCGACCGGCAACACCGACCAATTATCTTTATGATATGGCGCTTTCTAGTCGAGCCTACGCCGATGAAATCCTCTCTATTGTTGCAGGTGATGAACAGTAGTTCTCATCTGACAACATGAAACGGTAAGTAATCGGAGTTGCGGATAGTTAGCGCGTTTCTTACAGCTCATTTAAGCGCTAACGACGTTGAATTCCCGTCCAATAGCCAACTATTGGTATTACTTACCCAAAGCTCAGGTTAAATTGAATACCTATGGTTTTTAAATAGTTTTGTTCTTGCTCTAAATCTGCTTGAAATAGCGAGTGTGATTCGAGCCACTCAGTTGCAATGTGAAGTATCAAGGCGTTATCAACGGCAGTAATACTTAATTCGGGAAGTTGGTCTTGTTGGCGTTTTTGGTTCACTAAAACGCTGAGACGAAACACAGCCAAAACACGGTTAAAGTGGGTTAGCTCTTCGTCAATTAACTCTGTTAACTCTGGCATTTTTATCTTTTTTCGATAGAAGCGTACAAGTGCACTTAGCCTTAATTGCTGGGCTTGAGTAAAGCCTGGAAGTTGACTATGCCTGACAATATAAGCACCGTGTTTATGCATGCCGGAAGAATTAATGGCGAGCCCAACTTCGTGGAGTTTTGCTGCCCAACATAACATTTCGACATCATAAGAGGATAGTTGCCATTGCTCTTTTAGCTGAGTGGTAAAAAGCTTAATGGTTTCACAAATATTGTCGGCGTGTTGCTTATCAATATTATAGTGATCGCTGAACGTGTTAATTGTGCGGGTACGAATATCAAACTCGTCGGTTTGATGCATTTCAAACAATAAGCCTTCTCGCAATGCATATTCACTAAGGCGCATGCGCTCAAGTCCTAATTGTCTAAACAGTGCTATCAATACAGCAAGGCCGCCAGCAATACTGGTTTTTCGCTCCTCAGGTAGTGCTTTTAAGGAGACGTTGTCTATGTGTCCAGCATCAATAAATAACTGCTTAATTTGCTCCAAAATAGGCAGGGTAATTTCATCGGCTTGAGTGAGTTCATGAACCATGGCCGCAATCGCCTTAATAGTTCCAGAAGTACCGATAACGGTATTCCAGCCGAGCCTTAAGTAGCTCGCGGTAATACTCTCAATTTGTTGTTCTGCTTTTATTTCGGCTTTTTTGAATCGCTTTGCAGATAGCTTACCATCAGCAAAGTAGGCTTTTTGCATGGTCACGCAGCCCACATTGCGACTACTTAACAGCTTGTGTGTAAGGTGCTGACCAATAACCAACTCTGTGCTGCCTCCACCGATGTCGATAACCAAACGGTTATGACTATCATGTTCATGGTTGGCGACCCCTTGGTAAATAAGACGAGCTTCTTCTTGGCCTGAAATCACATTGATTGGATATGGAAAAACTTGTTTTGCCTTAGCGAGAAAATAATTAAGGTTTTTGCAATTTCGCAGTGTATAGGTTGCCACTACTTGCACCGACTCTTTCGGAAAATCATGTAGTGTCGTCGCAAATTGCGAGAGAGTATCTAATGCTCGGGCGATCGCGTCGTCACTTAAATTAAAATCATCATCAAGGCCCGCGGCCAAGTAAACACGTTGCTTTTCTTTATGGAGGAGTTGAAGGCGACCATCTACTTCTCTTGCTACAACAAGGTGAAAACTGTTTGAACCTAAGTCCACTGCGGCAATAGAAGGGTAGTCGCGCATATATTCTTCCTCAACGGTTATTCTTTCGCTTCATTTAATTGGTGTAACTCCCATTTCTTTAAATGGTCATAAATCGCGATCTGAGAGCGAATTTTTTTACGGTTACCTCGGCGAACGTACAGATTCTTCTGTTCGGCGTCAATAACTCTGGCTTTGGTGCGATCTTTAAACTGCAGTTCAATGATATCGATAATTAGTTTCTTCAAATGCTCTGCATAAATAGGTGTGCCGACTTCAACACGGTGGTCAAGGTTACGGGTCATCCAGTCAGCTGAAGAAATATAAACCTTGGGGTCGCCGTTGTTGTCGAAAATCATCACTCGCGGGTGTTCTAAGAAACGATCGACGATACTAATGATTTTTATATTATCGCTAAACTGTGCAAGGCCCGGGACAAGGGCACACATACCTCGCACAATGAGGCGGATCTTGACGCCTTTTCGCGATGCTTCGTAAAGCTTGTCAACGAGCTGCTTATCAACTAAGTTGTTGATCTTAATTGTTACTTTTCCTGTTCTCCCTTGCTCTGCATGAGTTATCTCTTCATCGATCAATTCTACAATTCGACTACGTGCATTGATGGGAGAAATCATCAGGTGTTCGAATTTAAACGGCAGGTAACTACTCTCGATAAAGCGAAACACGCTATCGCATTCTTCCGTAATATCGGGGTGTTTGGTAAACAAACTGAAATCAGTATAAATCCTAGCCGTTTTTTCGTGAAAGTTACCCGTACCTATGTGGGCATATTTGACGATTTTGCCTTTTTCTCTACGGTGAACCACACAAAGCTTACTATGGACCTTAAGCGCCGGTATGCCAATCATGACCTTAATACCGTATTCACTCATGAGTTTTGCCCATTCAATATTGTTTTGCTCATCGAAGCGGGCTTTCAATTCAACCATCACGGTAACTTTTTTGCCATTTTTTGCAGCGTTGATCAATGAAGCGATCAATCGAGATTGCTTTGCCACGCGATAAATGTTGACCTTTATTTGTGTCACTCTGGGATCAAACGCCGCTTGGCGGATATATTCCAGCATGTGATTAAAGGTGTGGTAGGGGTAATATAGCAAGATATCTTGAACAGAAATCGCGCGAAAGACGCTGCTATATTTTGAAAAGGCTGCACTTTTTAGCGGCGGCAATGGTTTGTTTTCTAGATAGCCGCGACCAACGTTTGGAAAAGAAATAAAATCTCTGAAATTACGATATCTACCGCCTGGGATCATGGCATCTTGGCCTGTCACCCCTAAACGCTTTTTCATCAACTTGAGCATTTCTTCAGGCATAGATTCTTCGTAGACTAAACGTACAGGCTCGGCATATAAACGCTGTTTGAGGCCTTTAGACATGGTATCTAACACGCCTTCTTCTAGCTCATCATCTAAGTTGTACTCAGCGTCTCGAGTGAGCTTCATCGAATAGGCTTCAATGCGCTCAAATTTGAAGAAACTTTTGAACACATCGGCAATAAAAAATCGAATAACGTCATCAAGCAACACAATCGTTTTATGCCTTCGGGTTTTTTCTGGTGGCAGCTGGACAAAGCGGTTTAGACGATCAGTCGGGACTTCCAAAAAGGCATGATGCTGTTTTTCGCCATTTAACTCCACAAATAGGTGAGTCATAGTGTCGTTGATGTTGTCCGAATAGTCCTTACTTTCGTTAATCATCATTGGTAATAGGTGAGGCAGCACTTGGTCTTTAAAGTAGTTAGCCAACCAATTCTTGTGGAAGTCCGACAGCGCATCAGGTTGCTTAATATGGATATGATGCTCATTTAAATCGATGAGGATCTGGTCATAAATAACACTAAATTTTTTACCTAGTTCCAATACTTTCTTTTGAATGTCGGCGAGTAGCACTTCATCTTCATCGAAATTGGTATCAGGCAAATTATTTAATAAGATACGGCGCTTTACATCCGCAACACGAACTTGGAAAAACTCGTCTAAATTATTGGAAAATATACCAAGAAAGCGGATCCGCTCGATGATCGGGTTGGTTGGGTCTTTGGCTTCTTGTAAAACGCGTTCGTTAAAAGAGAGCCAGCTTAATTCTTTGGCAAAGTACGTGATAGTTTTATGCTCTGGAGATACGGCCTGCATGGTGCTTTCCATAGGTACAGCTTATTTTTACAGCTTAAGCAGGGTGTGTGACATAATTATGACAAACACAACGCGCCTGTCGTGTTTGTCATTCAACCATCATGAGTATAGTGTAGGTTTTAGCTTTCTTCTATGTCCACGATCAAATCACTGGTGATTGACTCGAGTGCATCAATCACGTTTTCTTTGACCGTGCCAGCAGGTAGAGTCACGGTTGCGAAAGCGCTGAAAATGGGTAGTCCCCAGTTTGGAGCACTACGTTGTTTTGAAGTTAGGTGCGTGATGTTTGCGCCTTTGTGGCGAATAACCGTAGCAAGTTCTTGCACAATTCCCGGTCTATCGTTGCCTGTAATGATTAAATTTAATGTGTCCGGCTCTTCTTGCGCTTGCAAGTTTTCGCCTGATTCAACTCTCACGTCTAAACCTGGCAATTTATGCAATGCATCTTGTATTTCTTGCAAATGTTCTTCAGCAACCTCAACCTGCACTATGCCTGCGAATTGTCCTGCCAAATGACTCAAATTACTCGTTAGCCAGTTGCCATGGTGAGAAAGAATAGTGGAAGAGATTTCTTCAACGAGACCCGGTCGGTCCTTACCTATAAGTGTTAATATTAACTGCTTCATATCATGTCTCTTTTTTTGTGGCGCCCGTAGGCGAAAAAACGAATTCGGCGCATGATTTAGACTAGTCTAAAAACTTACTTTGTCCAGTGCCCGTAAACACTTAATGTAAAGAAATGCAACGAAATTTATGTATTTACTCTAGGCTAACAATCAGAGCATTTTTTGAGCCGATTAGTTCCATTATTTTTATAATGAATTTGAGGGTAAATGCCAATTGAAGAAAGTTCAATTGTGTCTCAGGTGTAACACAACTGTCATCTTGATGAAATATAATGCCCCCAATTTTTAAACCAAAGGGTATATTGATGACTTCAAATCCGCAAAAGCCATCCTTTAAAACGGATAGAAGCCGTCTCTTTAAAGACAGGTTTGCACAATTTGGCATTACTGCTGGTGGAGTAATGGTATTAGTCGCACTTTTACTTATCTTCTTCTACTTACTATATGTCGTTCAACCGATCTTTGAATCAGCAAAGGTTGAAAAGCGTATAGATATTCAGCTTACACAAGACAAAACATATTTAGGTGTAGGGGTAGAAGAACAAACGGAAATTGCATACTTACTCGGCAGTCAAGGTTCGGTAGATTATTACCAGATCAAAGGTGAAAACGCCGGTAAATTACTAGATACATTGGATGTTGAACTTGACGGTAATGTCACGGCATTTGCAGAAAGTGCGCCTTTCTTGGGGCAATATGCATTTGGTCTGGATAACGGTCAGGTACAACTGGTGAAGCCGATGTTTACGGTAAGCTTTCCGGGAAATCAACGTGTTTTAACCCCTCGCTTAAGTTATCCACTTAATGCGAAGCAATTGATTGTTGATGAACAAGGGCAAGCAATTCGTAAATTCGCCTTTAGTCACTTCGAAGACAAAACCGCTGTTGTTGCACAGACTGCGGATAAACGTGTGATTTTTGCCTCCTTTGTTGCAGAAGAAAACATGTTTACTGGAGAGGTTGAATGGGCGGTTGAGCGTACCGAGCTAGATATTGATGGTCGTGTTGATGAGTTACTTATTTCTCCAGACACATCGCGCACATTTGTTCGCTCAGCAAATCAAGTTTACGTCTTTGATTCTCGCTATGCTTCTGAAGTTGAGTTATTCCAATTGCTTGCTGCAAACGAAGAAAATGCCAACTTGGTCGACATGAATCTGCTAGCGGGCGCCAACTCATTAATGCTTGCTAACGACAACGGTGAGGTTTCACAGTGGTTTGAAGTCAATACCGATGATGGACGCCAGTTTGCTAAAATCCGCTCTTTTGAGACGCCAAAGAGCAAACAGGTCAAACTATTTAGTGAATATTATCGTCGTACTTTCTTCACGACCAACGAAAATGGTCAATTAGGTTTATATTACACCACCAGTGAAGCGCACTTATGGCAAGGTAAAATTACAGATAAAGCAGTTCAGAAGTTTGCGGTAGCGCCGCGTGCTAATGCCGCCTTGTTACTTGCCGATGATACGTTAACGGTAGTAGAGCTACATAATGAGCACCCTGAAGTAACTTGGTCTGCTTTGTGGCAAGAGGTGTGGTACGAAGGGTATCCAGAGCCTGCTTATACTTGGCAGTCAACCTCTGCGAGTGATGACTTTGAGTCGAAATTCTCATTAGTGCCTATTTCCTTCGGTACCATTAAAGCGGCGCTTTACGCCATGTTGTTTGCTGTTCCTATTGCATTAGCGTCAGCAATCTACACTGCCTATTTCATGTCGAGTGAATTACGCCGCGTGGTGAAACCAACGGTCGAGATAATGGAAGCACTACCAACGGTTATCTTGGGCTTCTTGGCGGGTCTTTGGCTAGCTCCGCTAATTGAAACGCATCTACCCGCCGTGGTTGCTTTATTGGTGCTATTACCAATTGCGATGATAGCAACGGCATTTGGCTGGACTAAGCTACCTGCAAAAGTAAGACACGTTGTGCCTGAAGGCTGGCATTCAATCTTACTGATCCCAGTTGTGCTTATCGTAGGCTGGATTTCATTTGCCATGAGCGCTGGAATTGAGTCTTGGCTGTTTGGCGGTAATGTGCGTCAGTATCTAACCAATGAGTTAGGTCTAACATTCGACCAGCGTAACTCGCTAGTTGTGGGTATCGCGATGGGCTTTGCGGTTATTCCTACTATCTTCTCTATTGCGGAAGATGCGGTATTTAGCGTACCTAAGCACCTTTCTAATGGCTCATTAGCACTCGGTGCCACGCAGTGGCAGACTTTGGTTCGTGTAGTATTACTAACAGCAAGTCCAGGTATCTTCTCTGCGGTAATGATGGGTCTTGGCCGCGCCGTAGGGGAAACCATGATTGTATTAATGGCAACTGGTAACACGCCAATCATGGACTGGAGTATCTTCCAAGGTATGCGTACGCTTGCTGCTAACATTGCGGTGGAAATGCCGGAGTCTGAAGTTGGCAGCTCTCACTATCGCATCCTGTTCCTAGCTGCCTTTGTATTGTTTATTTTTACTTTCGTATTTAACACCGTTGCTGAGTTTGTTCGCCAGCAGCTGCGTGAAAAGTACAGCTCAATGTAATTGGAGTGACATGACATGGTAAAACAGTGGTTTAAGTCAGGTTCTCCGTGGATCTGGATGACAGGTGGCGCGGTCAGTATTAGTTTGATTTCAGTAATTGGACTACTTGCGATGATAGCGTGGAAAGGACTGAGCTTCTTTTGGCCGTCTCAAGTTGTTGAGATGCATCTCGACGGTTCAGTTGCCAAGCAGACCGTTATTGGTGAAATATACGACCGCGAGATGGTACCAAAATCTCGCCTTGAAGCGGCTGGATTCGACCTTTCCGGTTACAACAGTGAGCAAATCGAGCGGTTGCTCGTTAAAACGGGTAACCGTGAATATGTAGAACTTGATTTCCGTTGGGTATTATCAACAGATATTAAAAGCCAGTCTACACCAGCGGAATTAGCGGTATTTGAGCGTAGTAAAAATGGTAATTTCTATGGCTATGTTGCTCGCGTTTTAGAAGACGGTAAAGTAGTAACTGATCAGCCGATTGAAAGGCTACATGAGCTTGTTGAACGCGCCGTTGACCTTAATGACGAAGCGCTTGATCTACAAAATAGCGAAATCGGGCACATTAACTATGAGCTTGAACGTCTACGTTTAAAAGAAAAGTCGTATCAACTTGATAATGACCTGACAGAGGAAAAGTTAGCAGAGTTAAATGCACGCCGTGCTGAGCTACGCGAAGATTACAAAGTCTTCGAAAAGCGTTTATTTGAGCTAAGAAAACAGGCTAAGCGTGACCAAGTTGTGGTGCGTGATATGCGTGGTGAAGAAGTGACTTTGCCTCTGTACCAAGTGTTGGACGTTTGGTTTCCAAATGACATGGGCTTTTTTGCCAAAGTAGGTCACTACTTAGTGCAAATCAGCAAGTTTGTGAGTGATGACCCGCGTGAAGCAAACACCGAAGGTGGGGTATTCCCTGCAATCTTTGGTACGGTATTTATGGTTATGCTGATGGCGGTGATCGTGACACCATTCGGTGTTATTGCCGCGATTTATCTCCATGAATATGCAGCAAAGAACGCTGTGACTAAGATGATCCGTATCGCGGTGATCAACCTTGCAGGTGTTCCATCCATTGTATATGGGGTGTTTGGTTTAGGATTCTTCGTTTATATGCTAGGTGGGTCAATTGACGAACTTTTCTACCCTGAGGCTGCGCCAAGTCCTGTATTTGGTACACCAGGGGTGATTTGGTCTGCACTTACACTTGCTATCCTTACTTTGCCAGTGGTTATTGTATCCACGGAAGAAGGTCTGTCTCGGATCCCAAGCTCAGTGCGTCATGGTTCACTTGCGCTTGGTGCAACTCAAGCAGAAACCCTATGGCGGATCATTGTACCAATGGCAAGCCCTGCAATTATGACAGGTCTTATTCTTGCTGTTGCGCGTGCCGCGGGTGAGGTAGCTCCTCTAATGCTGGTTGGTGTAGTGAAAATGGCACCAACCCTACCGCTAGACGGAAACTTCCCCTATATTCACTTGGATCGTAAGTTTATGCACTTAGGATTCCATATTTATGATGTTGGCTTCCAAAGCCCGAATGTTGAAGCTGCTAGACCTTTGGTTTATGCAACCGCGTTCCTACTGGTTACGGTGATTATTGCACTGAATATCACAGCGATTGGTATTCGTAACCACTTACGCGAAAAATTCAGATCGTTAGAGCATTAATAGTAAAGATTTTTAATAGGTAAAAACATGATTACAGTAGCGCCAGAAGTCAATCAAGCAAACGGCAATAACAAGCTTGATTTAGCAAACTTAAGTCCAGAACTCACCGCACTAGAGATCAAAAACCTAGATCTTTACTATGGTGATAAACAAGCCCTTAGTAACGTCAATATGTTGATCCCAAAAGGGCAGGTAACCGCGTTTATCGGTCCATCAGGTTGTGGTAAGTCAACGTTACTACGTTGTATTAACCGCATGAACGACCTTGTTGATAGCTGTCGTATTGAAGGAGAAATCAACCTTCAAGGACAGAACATTTATGACAAGAGCGTAGATGTTGCGGCACTGCGCCGTAACGTGGGTATGGTATTCCAAAGACCAAACCCTTTCCCTAAATCTATTTATGAGAATGTGGTTTATGGTCTGCGTCTGCAAGGTATCAAGGATAAGCGCAAGTTAGATGAAGTGGTTGAAAAGTCACTCCGCGGCGCCGCACTTTGGGATGAAGTAAAAGACCGACTTCACGACAGTGCATTTGGTTTATCTGGTGGTCAGCAGCAGCGTTTGGTGATTGCTCGCTCTATCGCGATTGAACCAGAAGTGTTGTTACTTGATGAACCAACATCAGCACTCGATCCGATTTCAACATTGGTTATCGAAGAACTCATTAACGACCTGAAAAACAAGTATACTGTAGTTATCGTTACACATAACATGCAACAAGCTGCGCGTGTATCTGATCAAACTGCGTTTATGTATATGGGTGAGTTAATTGAGTATGCAGATACCAATACCTTATTCACCACGCCGTCTAAGAAGAAAACAGAAGACTATATTACAGGTCGTTACGGTTAAGGCGAGCTTGCGAGGAGAATATAATGGAACACAATATTAATAAGCACATTTCTGGCCGCTTTAATGAAGAGCTAGAAAACGTGAGGAATCACGTACTCAGTATGGGTGGACTGGTCGAGCAGCAACTAAACACTGCGCTTGATGCGGTTAACCACAATGATGCTGAAAAAGCGAAAAAGGTCAGTCAGAACGATTACAAAGTCAATGCGATGGAAGTGAATATTGACGAAGAATGTACACGTATCATCGCCAAAAGACAGCCTGCAGCCAGTGACTTACGTTTGGTCGTTGCCATCGCTAAAACGATTGCAGATCTTGAACGTATCGGAGACGAAGCGGAGCGTATTGCTAAAGTTGCCTTGGATTCGTTTACCAAAGATCAGCAAGATCTATTGGTGAATATTGACAATATGGGTCGCCAAGTGTCACAAATGCTACATGACGTGCTCGATGCGTTTGCTCGGATGGACGCGCAAAAGGCATTTGAAGTGCATAAAGCTGATGCCAAAGTGGACCGTGAATACGAAGCAGTAACACGTCAAATTATGACCTATATGATGGAAGACCCACGCTCTATTCCAAAAATAATGGATTTAATTTGGTCTGTGCGCTCATTAGAGCGTATCGGCGATCGTTGTCAAAATATTGCGGAATATGTCATTTATTTCGTAAATGGCAAAGATATTCGTCATACATCTCAAGAAGATATCGCAAAAACCTTGTGATGCTTATCAATTAGTTGCGCGCTTTCGGCGCGCAATTTCATAGTAAGTTCATCTAAACTTGCAATAAAACCGTTCACAACAGCGCTCAATGCTGTAAAATTACACTTTGCACATGCATACAAATATGATTTAAGGGTCAGTTATGCCTAGTAACGCGTTTTTAGGAGTATTTGCTAAATCTCCTATTAAGCCAATTGAAGAGCATATAAAAATAGTCCATCAAGCCAGTGCGGCTTTGATCCCATTTTTTAACCATGTCTTCAAAGGGGAGTGGACAGAAGCGGATGCAATTCGCATTGAAATCCGCAACCTAGAGCGTGAAGCAGATGAACTAAAGCGTGAAGTACGCTTACATTTGCCTCGTGGTTTATTCATGCCAGTAGAACGGACTGACTTACTGGAACTTATCACCCACCAAGATAAGATAGCCAACAAAGCGAAAGATATCGCAGGTCGCGTTATCGGTCGTGAAATGGTCATCCCTGAATCCATTCAAAAAGATTTTCTTGCTTACGTCACTCGTTGTGTGGACGCAACTAAACAAGCATCAGAAGCGATTAATGAGTTTGATGAACTGCTTGAGACAGGCTTTAGAGGCCGTGAAGTCACTTTAGTTGAAAAAATGCTAGTTGAGCTTGATGCCATCGAGCAAGATACCGACGATATGCAAATTAAAATTCGTCGAGAGTTACGCGCTGTTGAAAGCGAGCTTAACCCAATTGATGCGATGTTCTTATACAAGATCATCGAATGGGTCGGTGGGCTTGCAGATATCGCAGAGCGCGTTGGTTCACGTCTTGAGCTGATGTTAGCTCGTTAATAAAAATCGATCTTTTAAAATAAAGTAAGGTTTCTTATGGATATCATTGCATCCTACGGCACAGTATTGGTTTTAATTGCCGCAGCAGTTGGTTTCTTTATGGCTTATGGTATTGGCGCAAACGATGTTGCGAATGCTATGGGTACTTCGGTAGGTTCAAAAGCACTTACCATCAAACAAGCAATTATCATTGCTATGATCTTTGAATTCGCTGGTGCTTATCTTGCGGGTGGTGAGGTAACATCAACGATCCGAAAAGGGATTATAGATTCTACTCCTTTCATCGATATTCCTGAACTGATGATACTGGGAATGATCTCTGCACTTTTTGCTGCAGGTAGCTGGTTATTGATGGCCTCAATGTTAGGTTGGCCGGTATCTACGACGCACTCAATCATTGGTGCAATCATTGGTTTTGCGCTAGTTGCTGTAGGCAGCGAAGCAATTCAATGGGGTAAAGTTGCAGGTATAGTTGGTAGCTGGATTGTCACCCCGGCCATCTCTGGTTTTATTGCTTATCTTATCTTTATGAGCGCCCAGAAGCTCATATTTGATACCAATAAGCCACTAGAAAATGCCAAACGCTTTGTGCCTATTTACATGGGTCTAGCGGGCTTTGTTATGTCTTTGGTTACGATCAAAAAAGGCCTTAAGCATATTGGCATCAAGCTCGGCACATTCGAAGGTTTTGCGCTTGCTATCGGTATCGCTATTATCATTGCTATTATCGGTAAGATTGCGATTTCTAAGCTGAAAATGGATCCCAATGCAGACAAGCAAATGCAGTTCAATAATGTTGAAAAAGTATTCGCTATCCTTATGGTACTAACAGCATGTTGTATGGCATTCGCACATGGTTCGAATGACGTTGCTAACGCAATTGGTCCATTAGCTGCTGTGGTAAACATTGTTGAAAACGACGGTGAAATTGCTAAGAAAGCGGCCCTAGCTTGGTGGATCTTACCACTAGGTGGTTTAGGTATTGTTGCGGGTCTTGCGATCCTTGGTAAGAAAGTAATCAAGACTATCGGTGAAGGCATCACGCATCTTACTCCTAGCCGTGGTTTCGCAGCTGAACTTGCTGCTGCTTCAACAGTAGTAATCGCATCAGGCACAGGCCTACCAATCTCTACAACTCAAACCTTAGTTGGTGCGGTATTGGGTGTGGGTATGGCACGTGGTATTGCGGCATTAAACATGGGTGTTATTCGTAACATCGTAGTTTCTTGGGTAATTACATTGCCAGTTGGTGCTGCCCTTGCTATTGTTATATTCTATATTTTGAGATTAGTGTTCGGCGTATAAAAATAAACCGCACTTTTCAAAAAGACAGACTTTTAGCTTGAAAAGATCTCAACACCTTTGGTGTTGGGGTCTTTTTATTTGTGCTGTTGAAAATTAAGAGTAAAGCTTGTGACGAATTTACCTAGTATCAAACAACTACAATACCTGCTTGCGGTGCATCAGCACCAACATTTTGGTCGTGCAGCGGAAGCATGCTTTATTGGTCAATCGACGCTAAGTAGCGCGATACAAAACCTTGAAGAGACATTAGGATGTCAGCTAATTGAACGCGAAAATCGCAGCCTAATGTTTACCGATATTGGTGAGGAAGTGGTTGAACGAGCGCGGAAAATTATCGACGACACCATGAGCGTTAAAGAGCTGACTAAAAGCTATAAAAATCCATTATCTGGCAAGTTGACGTTAGGGATCATTCCCACTATTGCGAGTTTTATTGCTGCGCCACTTTATCAGGCGTGCAAAAAAGAATTTGCAGCGCTTAATTTGGTACTGGTTGAAGATACCAGTGATAACTTACTGGATAAGTTAGAGCATGGGCATATTGATATGGCCATGTTGGCGCTGCCATATAGAACCGATAAGTTTCATACACAGGTACTTGCAAAAGATCATTTTAGTTTGGTTCGCCATACGGAGTACAGCGTACCTGAGCCGATAGAGGACTTTAACCTGTTACCTGAGCAAAGTGTATTTTTACTCGAAAAAGAGCATTGTATGACGGGGCATGCTCTTAGTGCTTGTCACCTGAACCGTAGCGCGTGCATTAATCCATTCGAGGCGGCAAACCTACATACTTTATTAAGTATGGTGGAATACAAAAATGGCGTAACATTTTTACCTCAAATGGCGATCAATGCTGGGATTTTGGAAGGTAAGCCTTTAGTGGCTATGCCACCACAAGATCATGCATATCGCGAGATTGGCTTGATCTGGCGTCGTACTACCGGGCGGATCAGAGATTTTAGACTGTTTAGCGACTTTGTTGGTGGCTACATCAGTGGCCAATGTCAGTCGCAGTAATGATGACGAAAGAAGCACCTTAACGGTGCTTTTTTTTCAAAAAATTTTCCCGTCTGAACA
The DNA here is from genome assembly GCF_004208915.1 of Pseudoalteromonas sp. CO342X. Taxonomy (NCBI): domain Bacteria; kingdom Pseudomonadati; phylum Pseudomonadota; class Gammaproteobacteria; order Alteromonadales; family Pseudoalteromonadaceae; genus Pseudoalteromonas; species Pseudoalteromonas sp. CO342X. The sequence continues at coordinate 95,074 of NZ_SGPH01000035.1, read as the reverse complement.
ACTTTTTTTGCGCCCGCTACGATTAATAGTTAGTGAGTAGATTGGATGAGTGAACTGCGTGTTTTTTAATAGCGAAAAACAATTAATAAAAAGAGCACTGCAAGGTAATCAAGGAGCATGGTCAAAGCTTTGCGCCCAGCATCATAGTCGTGTGTATAACCAATGTTTGAGGCTGGTTGGTAATCCGCAAGACGCGCTAGATATTGCTCAAGATGTATTTTTAAGTATGTATCGAAATCTGCATACCTTTAATGGTGATGCTAAGTTCTCGACTTGGGTATTTAAAATCACCCATGCAAGGATAGTGGATCACATGCGAAAACATAAGTTTGAATCGATTGAAGGTAAAGAACCTGAGACGCCGCAACACGGACCTGACAGCAAAATAGCGCAACAACAAAGTAATGAAGAGATATATATCGCGCTGAAACAACTACCATTTGAGCAGCGCATTGTCGTGGAGCTAAAGTTTTTCCAGCATTACACCTTTGATGAAATTGCGCTGCAGCTTGAGTTATCAAGTAATACGGTGAAGGCTAGGCTATACAGTGCGTTAGGTAAGATGAAAGGGCAACTAGAGGTGCAAAATCATGGCTAAATTAGCACACTTATTTGAGCAGTGGTTAGATGGCAAAGTGCTGTCTGAGGCAGAGTTGGCCGAACTTCAGGCTGATAGTGAATATCGAGAAATGATGAGTGCAGCCACTACTTGGCAACAGCGTGTCGCTAGATTCGAAGAGCAAGCGCCACCCTCACAGCTCACTTTGCAGCACCAAACTCGCGCTTGGCCAGTGGCTGCCGTTGCTGCTTGGCTGGTTGTTGGGCTCGGTGTATCAGGACTTTGGTTACAGAACTTAGGCTTAAATAAGCAGTTAAGTGTTCAACAAACACAACTGGCACAGCAGCAAAGCGCTATGCAGGCCATGCTTGCAAAACTTGATGAGACTAAGCCAATAGATCAAGCTACGCTTGCCAAGTTAGCAACGCAAGTGGTTGAACAAAATCGTAAAGAGCGCAGTTTGGCAATGAATAATCTCGTTGATCTGATCCAAGCACAAAGAGCGCAAGATCAAGCCCTACTTAGGCTGCAATTGAATGAATTGGCAGAGCAAGTAGAGCAAACACCGACACAAAATTTAGCACAGTATCGAGGTAAACCATGAAGTTAATTCCACTTTGTTTTGGCGCTGTTGCAGCCATCGCTACAAGCTTTGCTCAGGCCCAAGTTGTTGATGAAGCACTAAAGCGTGAGGTTGCTATTTTTGAGCGGGTACTAATGAGTGCATTACAGCATGACACACAAGACCAAGTTCGTAGTGTTTCTGGCTATTATTTAAAAGATCAGGGAGTTGTGTTTGAACTGGCATTAAAACGTCGGCACCGTTTAGAGTGGATCTCTCATATCGACAATCTCGATGATGTGGCTGCAATAGGGGAGTTTGAACTGCCGGAATTTGATATGGACATTGCGGAGGTCGAGATTTCACAGCCAATAGCTGAAGCTTTTTCTCAAGCTTATTCGGATGCTGCTGAGAAGGTGAGAGCAGGAGCTGAGAAGGTCCGCGAAGCCGTAGAGCAAGAAAGAGAGAATAGAATTCAATTGAGGGAGCTTGAACGCCAAAAAGCGGAGCTGGAGTTTGCGAAAAGGCACGAAAGTGATGATCAAGTAAAAGAATTTACGGAGTCATTGAGAGAAGTTGAAAAGCGCATAGAGAAGCTTTCACTTAAGGATTCGGAATTAAAAGACCTGAAAGATAAGCTGAAAGCGAGCCTTGAGGCTTCTCGAGTCAAACGCGCGAAAGAGAAAGCAGAAAAGCAACAGGCGCTTGAAAAAATGCTAGTAACCAGCTTAGCCCGAAGTTTATGCGACTATGGTGCGGGTTTAAGAAGTTTACCTAGAAATGAGCATATAAGCTTTATTTACAGTGAGCTTAGCAATCCAAACAATAAACAGGTATTTGTTTATCCGAAATCCTTGGTGCAGCAATGTGTTAAAGGTGAGAAAACGGCTAAAGAGCTAGCCGAGACAGTAACTAGCTATCGCTTTTAGTTAATCTAAGCTTGGGGTGAAAGTGTTTCTTTGAGGTTAGGGGCGCAAAGTGATGACACAAAAAACAGCATGATTACATGCTGTTTTATTTATAAAGGAACTTACACTAGTAAAAGAACTACACTTGCTTGTATTAAGCCTGCTCTATATTTTTTGCAGTAGTTAAATTTGGTAAAAAGAGTAAGTAAACCCAAACCACTAGATTAAAGTAGGGTAGCAAACCGAGCCCTGTGAACAATTTTACCGGATATCCTTTAGTGTTGGCATAGCGGTAACATTGATAAGCGATGAGCAAGTTTGCAAGTAGTAAAAACAGTGATAATGACAGCATAATTTACCCCTTGAAGTCCATAGCAAGATGTAACTCAATCCTTTGAATGTCTATAAAATTAAGGTGTTACCTTAAAATTTGGTGACATTTTAAACTGGTATCTTTAATTATAGTGGACTTTGCAAGAAGTAAAAGTAACCTTTAGTATAAAAATGTTACTACGCTGTTTTTAGAGATAAAATAGTTTTTGCACTGCTCGCTAGTTGTTCAATAGGAAGCGGTCTAGAGATAAAGTAACCTTGTCCATAGTCCACACCTATTTCCTTAAGTTGTTGAAATATTTCTTTGTTTTCGACATATTCGGCAACTGAACACTTATCTAATGAGTGACTAATATCGTTTACAGCTTTGACCAGCGCCAGGTCAATTGGGTCGTTGAGCATGTCTCGAACAAAGGAACCATCTATCTTAACATGCTGCGCGGGTAGCTGTTTTAGGTAGCTAAAAGTGCTGAAGCCTGTCCCGAAATCATCAATAGCGAAATGGCAGCCAAGATCGTTCAGGTTTTTGATCATCGTCTGGGTTGCGTTAAGATTGTTAATACTGGCAGATTCAGTGATCTCAAAAATAACGCGATTAGCTGAAACTTGATGCTCTTTTAAGCAGGCTTGAATGTGTGGCTGCAGTCGTTCATCTAAAAATGAATGAGCGGATAGGTTAATGGCCACTTGGCTCAGGATCTCATGTTCCGCCAGTGCTTTAATGGCTGTTCTGATCACGCATTGATCCATCAAAAATGTATCATTAAGTAGCTCTAATGCAGGAATAAACTGATTTGGGTAAATTGTCTCACCGTTGATCTTTAATCTAAGCAGTGCTTCGTAATAGGCTATTTGTTGTTTTTTGAAATCCCAGATCGGTTGATAGTGGAGTTCTATGCTGTCGTTCTGAAGCGCTTGCCTAACACTATGGCCCCATTCTAAACCGGTTTGCAGTGTCTGGTTTTGTTCATCTTCTTTGTTATAACAATGAACTAAGTTGCGGCCGAGATTCTTGGCAATGTAAAGGGCTATGTCAGCTTGTTTTAAACACTCACTGGGATCCGCATTTTCATTGGTAATTTGCGTTAATCCGATAGAACAACTGAGAGAGTATGCATTGTCTTCAAAGTGAAATTTATGTTCTTCGATAGCCATGCAAATACTTTCAGCGCACATATGAGCGTCGAGTAAATTGGTGTGCTTAAGCAGTACAGCAAATTCGTCTCCACCGATACGGAAAGTGAGATGCTCTTCGCCTATTTTGTCGCCAAACAACTCAGATACCTCTTTGAGTACGATATCTCCTTGTTGATGGCCTTTACTGTCGTTGATGATCTTAAAGTGATCTAAGTCGATGTAAATTAGAGCGTGTTCTATCTCTTCTGCAGACTTTACTTCATTGCACAGCTGATTTAATTGCTGGTCAAAATAATAGCGGTTGTGTAAGCCGGTAAGCGTATCATGCAGTGCTAAGTGTCTGAGTTGTAGTTCAGCTTGCTTGCGCTCGTGAATGTTATCGAGAGTTGCAGTTATTGCGACCGAACTTGAGGTATTCTTGATAAGTTGCAGGCGGCACTCGACCCACACTAGATGTCCAGCTTTATGGCAGAGCTGCAGCTCGACTTGGGCATGTTGCCTTACCCCACTTTGAATTTCTCGAATGACTTTGTTGAAAGTTGCAAGTTCATCTTTGGCAATGTAGTTGCTGAGTTGAGTATTGAGGCTCGACTTAATACCAAAGCCCGAGAGGTATTCCCATGCTGGATTTATAAAGCGGATCGCGCCTTCCAAATCCAACTCGACGACTACAGTTCTGAGGTGCAGTAAGATCCTTTGGTGCGCAGAAAATAAATCTTTGTAGCGACTTTCACTGCGACTGAGTTGCTCAACTTTATTAGCAAACTCAGCATAGCTCACCATAAAATCTTCTCGCCGCGCCGCATGGTCGCATACCTTGCTTAAAAAGGGCATGTCGTATGGCGCTCGAACAAAGTCGGTAACACCTAATAATAGTAGTTGTTCAGCATGGTCGGCATCGCGTTTGTCAATAATGGTTACAATGGCTTGGCTTGGACGATGTTTGAGAATACTTTCGACTAAGCTTTCTGCGGAACCTGACAAGTTAGACGTAGTGTCCATTAAAACAATGGCGTAGTGATCTTGTAGAAATAGTGATAAAGCGCTGGCCGCCGAGCTTACATGTGTGCAAACGAAATTGTGCGATAGGTGCTCACATATTTTTTGCGCACGTTGTTGGTTGGGCTCTAACAACAGCAAGTTGAGGCGACTGCTTTTATCTAAATGCGTTGACAACACATTGGCCAGAATTTGCGGCAACATGTCTTGACGCTCAAATGGCAGCACGGCATCAATACTATAGCTACGGGCGGTGGTTTCGGCTATTCGTTCACAATAAGTTGGCGGAATAAGTACAATGGGGGTATTTTTGGGCGTTGCCAGCAGACCTGAGCGGATCATGCGAGAGAATCGCCAGCCGTCAATTTTGCCAACATCCAAGCCGGTGATCACTAAATCGACAGCTTGCATCTTCAATAAGCTTAGGGCATCTTGAGAGTCGGACTTGGCAATGATAGTAAAGACATCTAATGCACTAAGAGTTTTAGTCAAGGTTTGACGCTCGTGAGCACTGGCGTTAACAATGAGCAACGTTAGTTGTCTAGACACAATAAAAAAACCTCACCAGATACTGCGACACAATCATTGGGCTTGTCTTAAAGTTAGCAAATCGTACTTAACCGCCGCTTGATAATAATCAAACAGTGACGCGAACTTTGCTCGGAAATTATAGCCGATAGCGATAAGTTATTGTTTAAACGTAAAGAATAAAGAACGTACTAAACAAAGGTGCACACCGTACAAAACTTTACATGGTGATTACCGTTTTAGACTCGCTAGGTTAAAGGTATTTACGCAAGGTTACAAGCACTTGATTTCGCCAAAACACCGCACTAGACTTGGCGCACTTATAGAAATGAGGCCTTTCCATGCGCGTAGCAGACTTTAGTTTTGATCTTCCTGATGAGTTGATTGCCAGACACCCAATGAAGGAACGCTCTAGCAGTCGTCTTCTTACCTTAAATGGCAATAGTGGTGAAATAGAACACAAAGTATTTAGAGATATTTTGGCACTTATTAATCCAGAAGACTTAATCATCTTTAATAACACTAAAGTTATTCCTGCTCGTATGTTTGGTCAAAAAGCCAGTGGTGGAAAACTCGAAGTACTGGTTGAGCGCGTTGTAGATGAGCGTACTGTGCTTGCTCACGTAAGGGCGAGCAAGTCGCCAAAACCTGGTACTAAGATTGAGCTTGAAGGCCAAGCAAACGCAGAGATGGTTCAGCGCCATGGTGAATTATTTGAGTTGAGATTTGAGGGCGAAGAAAATGTATTGGCTATTTTAGATAAAATTGGCCATATGCCTTTGCCTCCTTATATCGACAGACCGGATGATGAAGAAGATAAAGAGCGTTATCAGACTGTGTATGGTGAGAAACCAGGCGCAGTCGCCGCACCTACCGCTGGACTGCACTTTGATGATGAATTGATGGCCAAGCTAAAAGACAAAGGTGTTGAGATGGCCTTTGTTACTTTGCACGTGGGGGCAGGTACGTTCCAGCCAGTGAGAGTCGATTCGGTGGAAGAGCATGTTATGCACTCAGAATATATCGAGGTCTCAGCAGAAGTCGTGGAGGCAATCAAAGCGGCAAAAGCCAGAGGAGGACGCGTCATCGCGGTAGGTACTACGTCGGTGCGCTCACTTGAGTCTGCGGCTAAAGCAAACGGCGGTGAAATTGCTCCACTTTACGGCGATACCGATATTTTTATTTATCCGGGCTACCGTTTTAACGTGGTAGATGCAATGGTGACTAACTTTCACTTACCAGAATCAACGCTCATCATGTTAGTGAGTGCGTTTGCAGGGCAACAACATATTATGAAGGCCTACCAAACCGCCATTGAACAGAAATACCGCTTCTTTAGTTACGGTGATGCGATGTTCTTGCAAAAGCAAGATAAGTAACTCACGCCATACAACTATTTAAATGCCCAGTGTTGCTGGGCATTTTGCGTTTTATAGCTGTAAAGTTGCAAGCTCGATATGGACTTTGTGTTTTTTATCCCAATATTATACCAATTAGTCTTAACGCTTGCTCAATTTGAAGGAGTAAATCTGACGCTAACTGCGTTAAAAATTTCTTATTTAGAGCAACTAAATATCAAAATTTTTGCCTTGTTATCGACAAGATTTTCTCGCCTCAAAATAGAACACTTAATTAAGATAATTGGTATTAGAATTGCGCTAGTAATCTTGGTAGAATCGAAAGATCACTGCCCTAAGCATTGGCTTAGCACGTTTTTTAGTCAAAGTTGGACTGTTTTTCCGACAACGAGGTAACAATGAAATTTGAATTAGATAGCAAACAGGGTAAGGCTCGCCGAGGTCGCTTGATTTTTGACCGTGGTGTGGTAGAAACGCCTGCATTTATGCCTGTTGGTACTTACGGCACAGTAAAAGGCATGACCCCTGATGAGCTCAAAGAAACGGGCGCACATATCTGTTTAGGAAATACCTTTCACTTGATGCTAAGACCTGGCACAGAGATCATCAAACAGCACGGCGATCTGCATGATTTTATGAACTGGGATAAACCGATTCTGACCGATTCAGGCGGCTTCCAAGTATTTAGTCTTGGTGCAATGCGTAAAATTTCGGAAGAAGGTGTGTTGTTCAAGTCACCAGTTAATGGTGAGAAAATCATGTTGTCTCCAGAAAAAGCGATGGAAGTACAGCGCGACTTAGGGTCAGATATCGTGATGATTTTTGACGAATGTACGCCGTATCCAGCGACAGAAAAAGAAGCAAAAGACTCGATGGAGCTAAGCTTACGTTGGGCTAAGCGCTCTAAAGATGCACATGCTGACAATCCTTCTGCACTATTCGGTATTATTCAGGGTGGTATGTACCCAGAGCTTCGTGCCGAGTCGCAAAAGGGTTTAGAAGAAATCGGCTTTGACGGTTATGCACTTGGTGGTTTATCGGTTGGTGAGCCTAAAGAAGACATGATCAATATTCTTGACCAATGTGCCTATAAAATGCCAGAAAACAAACCACGCTATTTAATGGGTGTTGGTAAACCAGAAGATTTGGTTGAAGCTGTGCGTCGTGGTATCGACATGTTTGACTGTGTAATGCCAACGCGTAACGCTCGTAATGGTCACTTATTTGTAACCGGTGGCGTGGTGAAAATCCGTAATGCAGCACACAAAACAGATACCAGTCCACTAGATGCGGAGTGTGATTGCCACACTTGTAAGAATTACTCTCGAGCGTACTTACATCACCTAGATAAGTGTAATGAAATTCTAGGCGCTCGACTCAATACCATCCATAACTTACGTTATTATCAACGTTTGATGGAAGGAATGAGAAATGCCTTATCTGAAGGTACATTTGATGAATTTGTCGAAGACTTTTATGCGCGCCGTGGCATTGCGGTGCCAGAGTTGGCTGACGTTGGTTTGACAGAAAATAATTAATTTATAAACGAGGAAGTGAAATGAGCTTTTTTATCTCAAACGCGCATGCTAGCACTGCTGCGGCAGCACCTGCTGGTGGTGGCATGGAAATGCTAATCATGTTAGGTATTTTTGGTTTGGTATTTTATTTTTTAATTTACCGTCCACAAGCCAAGCGTGTTAAAGAACACAAAGACCTAATGGGTGCATTAGGCAAGGGTGATGAAGTACTAACTCAAGGTGGACTAGTGGGTAAAATCACAAAAGTTGCTGATGACAAAGACTTTGTTGTAATCGCACTAAACGATCAAACTGAAGTGACAGTGCAAAAGTCAGCGGTTTCAGCTGTGTTACCTAAAGGTACAATGAAATCTCTATAAGAATAACAATAAAGGGATAGTCCAGTGTTAAACAAGTATCCAATGTGGAAGTACTTACTTGTTCTCGCTGTGTTAGCTATCGGTATTCTTTATGCCACACCAAACTTGTATGGTCGCGATCCGGCCATACAAGTGTCTGGCACAAAAGGTGCTGATGCGACGCTCAGTGTATTAGATCAAGTTAACGAAACCCTACAAAAGAACAACCTTGCCGTAAAATCTTCTGTGTTAGAAGACGGTCAAATCCTTGTTCGCTTCAAAAATGTTGAAGATCAGCTTAAAGCACAAGATATTTTGCGTAATAGCTTAAGTGATGATTACATTTCAGCAATCAATATGTCTCCGGCACAACCTGAGTGGTTAAAAGACTTAGGTGCAAACCCAATGAAGCTCGGTCTAGATTTAAGTGGTGGTGTTCACTTCACAATGGAAGTGGATATGGTCACGGCGATGGACAATGCACTTGAGCAAATGGAGCAAGATTTCAAGAGCGATTTACGTGATGAGAAATTGCGTTATCGTGCTGTTCGTCGTGTTTCTAATACTGAACGTGTACAAGTAACGATGCGCTCGGAAGAAGATAAAGACGCGGCAATGAGCTTCTTGAGAAAACGTTACCCGGGTAACGACTTTATTAATGATAGCAGCGATAGCCTCGCTTTCTTCTCAAGCCTTAGCGACCTTAAATACAAAGAGCTGCGTGAATACGCTATCAAGCAAAACGAAACTATTATTCGTAATCGTATTAACCAACTGGGTGTTGCTGAACCAAATGTTCAACGTCAAGGTGGTGAGCGCATAATTGTTCAACTTCCAGGTGTTCAGGACACGGCTCGTGCGAAAGAGATCCTTGGTGCTACTGCAACGCTTGAGTTCCGTGAAGTAGACGAAAATGCCGACGTGCGTGCAGCAGCACAAGGCCGCATTCCTCCTGGCACAGAAGTGATCCCACATAAAGATGGCTATCCTGTTGTGCTTAAAAAGCGCGTTATTCTTGAAGGTACGCATATCACAGGTGCGCAATCTGGTATGGATGAATATCAGCGCCCTCAGGTGAATATCAAGCTTGATAGCAAAGGTGGGGCAAAAATGAATGCCTTTACTAAACGTGCTATCGGCAAACGTATGGCGACGGTTTTTATCGAGTACAAACCATCTGGCAAGAAAGATGAAAACGGCAAAGCGTTACCACCAATCAAAGTGGAAGAAGTGATTAACGTTGCCACGATTCAAGCGCGTTTAAATAGCTCTTTCCGTATTACTGGTATTGATAGCCCAGCAGAAGCACATAACTTAAGCTTGCTACTACGTGCAGGAGCACTGGTTGCGCCAATTCAAATCGTTGAAGAGCGTACTGTAGGTCCAAGCCTTGGTCAGGAGAATATCGAAGCGGGTATGACTGCGGTTGTCCTTGGTTTTGCTTTTGTTCTTGCCTTTATGCTGCTGTACTACAAAGGCTTTGGTCTGGTAGCAAACTTAGCGCTTGCGGCTAACCTCATCATGATTGTGGGTGTGATGTCGATGATCCCAGGTGCGACGCTGACGTTGCCAGGTATTGCCGGTATCGTATTAACCGTCGGTATGGCCGTTGACGCTAACGTACTTATCTTTGAGCGTATTCGTGAAGAAATTGCGGAAGGTCGCAGTCCACAGCAAGCCGTTCATCATGGTTACGATAGTGCATTTAGTACGATTTTTGATGCCAACATCACCACTTTAATTGCTGCGGTGATTCTATTCTCTGTTGGTACAGGTCCAATTGCAGGCTTCGCGGTAACCTTAGCTATCGGTATCATTACCTCGATGTTTACAGCGATCGTTGGTACGCGTGCAGTTATTAATGCCATCATCGGTGGCAGACGTATCACTAAGCTATCAATCTAGGAGACGGACATGCAATTATTAAACTTAAAAGGCACTATCCGTTTTATGTCGGCAAGAAAGCTTTCCATGGCTTTCTCTGTTTTGTTGATCTTGGCTTCAATCGGCTCGTTTATGGTGAAAGGACTAAACTTTGGTTTGGACTTTACCGGTGGTACGGCAGTTGAAGTTGGATTTTCACAGCCAGCAGACTTAGCGAAGGTACGTAGTGTATTAGCCGAAAATGGTTTTGCCGATGCCTCTGTGCAACTTTTTGGTTCAAGCCAAGAGGTATTAGTGCGACTCGCCCCTCGTGGGGACGACGTGAAAGCTGAGGTATTAGGTAACCAGCTTATTGCAGCACTTAAGCAAGCAGACGAAAGTGTGGTGATGCGCCGCATTGAATTCGTAGGTCCAAGTGTTGGTGAAGATCTCAAAGAGCAGGGTGGCTTGGCGATGCTAACCGCGCTTATCTGTATCTTGATTTATGTTGCTTTTCGTTTTGAATGGCGCTTTGCGGTAGGTGCTGTATTTGCACTCTTCCACGATGTTGTACTGACAATGGGTCTGTTTTCTATCTTAGGTCTGGAATTTGACTTAACGATTTTGGCGGCAATATTGGCGGTAATTGGTTACTCACTTAACGATACTATCGTTGTGTCTGACCGTATTCGTGAAAACTTCCGTAAAGTACGCATTGACGACACCTTAGAGATCATCAACATTTCACTGACACAAACGCTTAATCGTACATTAGTGACCTCAATTACGACTATCCTTGTATTGATAGCGCTATTCGTATGGGGCGGTCAAACCATTCACGGTTTTGCGACGGCTCTGCTGTTCGGTGTATTTATCGGTACCTATTCTTCTGTTTATGTAGCGAGTTCAGTTGCAGTAGCAATGGGTGTTAGCAAAGAAGATTTGATCCCAGTAGAAGTTGAAAAAGAAGGTGCAGACCTAGACGCTATGCCTTAATCACAGAAGTTGTTGTGATAATCGAAAGCGGCTTTTTGGCCGCTTTTTTGTTGTTTGTAAAACGTCATTTTATTGTTTCTAAAAAATGACAGTAGTATATAATGATAATCGTTATCAATAAAGGAGATACCTATGTACAAACTTGTGATGGCGGTTGGCGCATTAACATTAATGACCGCATGTTCTAAGCAACCTGAATTAGAACAACGCACAGAGTCCGCTCCCACGGAAGCAACCTCATCTTTGGCGCAATATAAAGCACAAGCCGAGACTTTACTTGCGGATATTCGTATCGAGAAAGATGCTGCTGCACTTGAAGCACAATCCGCCGATCTTGTGACGCTTTCTAGAACTTTGCTTAATGAGTTTGTGGCCAAGTATCCTCAGTGTCAGACTTATCTAGATGCCTTGGATAAGGCCGCTGATATCATTCCTACTTTACCACTTGAAGAGATCGAAACTGGCTATCATGCAGATGGCAAATTACCCAAGTTTGATGACCCTGTTTGCTACCATGCAAAAGATTTATTAGTGCATCCAGCAACGGTGCAAGCGATTGCGATGAAAGGGTTTAGTGGCGCTGAAGACTATAAGAGCGCAGAGATGGAAATTGTGGAAGTGATTGCACACTTCGATCAGGTAGAACGAGCGCTGAAGTAAGCGGTTGAAAATCATTCAATTGCAAATTGGGTACATTTCACCCGATTGACATATATCTGTCATACTCTGTTGCTACCGTGCGCGATTATACTTTTACAGTGAGTTTAATGCTGTGGATCCTTCGCGCACGTTAGTACTTAATACAATAATAAAAGAAAAAGCTGTATTTACTCTGTTTCAGCCTATCTACGATCTTGCGAAACGGCAAATCTTAGGGTTTGAAGCATTAAGTCGTGGCATGTCCGGCTCATTGTTGGAATCTCCAGACAAGCTTTTTGCGATCGCGAGTAAGCAGGAGCGTTTGTCAGAACTCGAGATTATCTGTCGTGAAGCTGCTATTAAGCAGTTCGTCTCACTCAACCTTCCTGGTAAGTTATTTTTAAACGTTAGTCCAAAAGCGTTACTTGATCCGAGCCACCCAAAGGGCGAAACCAGACATCTTACAGAAGTGTATGGGCTCGATCCCAAGCGTGTCGTCATTGAAGTGACTGAGCAAGACAAAGTAGATGACGCGAATCTGCTACTAACTACAATTACCCATTATCGAGAACTTGGGTTTCAAATTGCGATTGATGATTTGGGAGCGGGTTATTCTGGTCTCAGAAAGTGGTCGGAGTTATGCCCTGACTACGTCAAAGTCGACAGATATTTTATCGACCATTGTGACCAAAGTGTGGTGAAACGTGAGTTTTTAAAGTCTATTATCGAGCTTGCTAAAGCCACTAGCACTCAAGTAATTGCCGAGGGAATTGAGCGGATGGAGGAGCTAAAGCTGATAGAGCAGCTCGGTATTGTAAACGCTCAAGGCTTTCTGCTCGCGAAGCCAACTCGAAAGCCACCGACAGAGCTGGCGTTGTTAAAATCCCTTCATTCGGAAGTTCGTTCCAGTGTCAATCAATTTGAGCAGTCGATGGCAATCGGTTGGCTTGCCAAAGAGGCCAATGCTATCCATGAATGTACGCAATGTATCGATGCTCATAGGTTGTTTGAACAAGATCGTAAGCTTACCAGCCTTGCTGTGGTGAATGATGCTAGAGAGCCTGTAGGGCTGCTACACAGAGATCAACTGACTGAGGTGTTTGCGGCACCATATGGTCATGCACTCTTCGATAAGAAATCAGTGATTAAGTTGATGGATAAACAGCCGTTAGTGGTGGATGAGCAGCAAGAGCTTGATACGGTGAGTAAGCAAATAACCGACCATGAATTTGATATTCGACGTCATATCATTATTACTAGAGATGGTCGTTATCTTGGCTTAGCGCCCTTGAGAGACATACTCAAGCACATCACAGAAGAAAAAATTCGTCATGCTCAACATGCCAATCCATTAACCATGTTGCCGGGCAATGTCGCGATAAATGAGGCAATAGAGCAAAGGTTACGTTCACATCATGACTTTTCTCTTGCATATATCGACCTTAATCATTTTAAGCAGTTTAATGATTTATATGGATATGCCAGTGGCGATAGCGTGATTAAGCTACTTGCCGAGGTGACAGTTGATGTATGTGCACAGAGCTCAAGTTTTGTTGGGCATATCGGGGGCGACGACTTTATGGTGGTGTTCGATAATAATGATGCAGAAGTGTTGTGTCATGAGATCATCACTCAGTTTGAGCTTAAATCAAAAGCCTTTTTTACTCCCGAGCATGTTAGTGCTGGCGGTTACTGGGCAACAAATCGTGAAGGGCAAAAGCAATTTGTACCTTTACTCACTTTATCGATTGGTTTAGTGAGACCAGATTTACAACACTGTATAAATTCGCACCAAGTTGCAGCTTTAGCAACGGATGCTAAGAAAGAAGCAAAGCGCTATCGTAATAGCTATTTATTTGTATGTAACCGTCGCAAGCCTACGGTATCGACTGTACGATTGGAAAATGCAGGTTGACTATATTTTTAATTACGCAATAGTAATAGCAATCCGTAAAAATACTCTTGATTGTAGTATTGTTTCCCCTAAAAGAGGGTTGTGCGATGAAGTTAAAGTTGAGTGTAATTATCTCTGCTCTGGTGTTTCAAAGCGCTTATATCGTGGCGCAAACCCCCGAGTTAATCTATGTCGCGAAAGAAGCGAGAACCTTGTACGATCGCGATCTTTATCTTTACGAATTACTAGAAAAGGCGCTGGCGGCTGCTAAGTACTCAGCTCAAATTGAACACATCAAAATCCACCCTCATCAACAGCGCACGCTAATGGCACTAAGCCGAGGTAAGGTTGATTTACATTGGTCGATGACCAGCCCTGCTCGTGAGCAAATTGCTATTCCTATTAAGATCCCCCTTTATGATGGACTTATTGGTAAACGTGTGCTGATTGTTCATAAAGATATTTATCCAGCCATAAAAGCAGTTCGGTCACTTAACGAATTAAAGCGTTTTACCGCAGTTCAGGGGCACGATTGGCCTGATACCAAAATTCTAAGCTATAACGGCCTTAAGGTCAGACCGATTTCTGATTATCAAACTATGTTTAATTTGATTGCGGATAAGAAAGCGGATTATTTTCCACGCTCGGTGATTGAGGCAAATTCAGAGTTAATCGCACAAAATAACGAGAACCTCATGATCGTACCTGATTTTCATCTATCGTATTCAACCGCCTTTTACTTCTTTGTAAATAAAGACAAGCAAGCGCTGGCAAAGGCTTTGGAAGAAGGGCTTGCCAAACTTCAAGAGTCTGGAGAGTTACAAACTTTAAAACAAAAGTATGGTTTGGATAAACAGTTTACAAGCGCAACTATAAACTTGGTGAATCCGTATTTTACAGAAGATTAACGCTTTTTGCGTAAGCTTGGCAGCGCATAGTCGTATTCCTCTTTATACGTTAAGGCAGTTAAAACAAGTAGGACGCCACAATTGGAAGCGTAAATAATGTAGCCACTAACGTCAAAACTGTAGAAGAAGATAGTACTGTTTACACCTTTAGCATGTCTTAAATAGTTTTCAACAAGTCCTGCAAAACTCATAAATACCCCTAAAATTGCCAACCAAGGTAAGATGGAATCTGCGAAGGTAAATCTCACTTTTGCCTTAGGAAAAAGCTTTTTAGTTAATTCAACTCGATGCGTTAAAGGGAAGACAACTGATAAATTTATTAAGAAATGTACGCCAAAAATAATGCTATTTTGGAGTAAGCGACTGCTTTCGGTTGAAGATAAGCTAATTAATCCGGATGAAAAAACAATGACTTCGAGAGAAAAAGGAATTGCAACCAGAATAGCTAAAGTGGAAATGTTAATGTCTTTCAGCCGAATCCCCACCACCAAAATTGCAGAGATCGTCATAATGTAAATTAAAAAGAAGTGATACCTAATATCATATAGTACAAAAAGACCTACTCCGATAACAGCGTAAGGAAGAAGTAGATCTCTTATTGAAAAGTTCTTTTTCATTTTGACAATCTAAAACTTAGTCTTTCTTTTGAGACTCTTGGCTTTTTTGTTGTGGAAATTCAGGTTCAAAAATACCGCCACCAGAAACTTTTTTGCATTCTTTCAAATTTAGCTTTTGCATTATCATAGTCCTTATTGAACACACTTGAATACCAAGTGATCAAATTGTATTGGATTTATCTTTTATTGTGATTCTCACAACTTCAGGAGAGCCGTGCCAGACTACTCAACCGACACTCCCGACAGGTACAAACTTAACACCAAATAAACACAAGGTGAATGAAAAATTAAAGAAAATTTTAAAATAATAGTTTAGATATATTTACACTATTCTAATGGTCTGAAAAGTAAAGATAAAATTAATTTTTCACACCTTGAATTTAGCCATCTCAAGCTCTAGATTTCCGGATAATGATTTAATCGTATCGGTTGCTTTATGTGCTTTTTCTGAGACGCTAGCCGTTTGCGAAGCGGTATCAGAAATAATAACGACGCGTTTAGCTGTATCTTCACCTGCATCCAACTGTTCTTTGGCTGCTTGAGCTATTTGATGACTCATTTGCGATATAGATTTTAAAGAATCGGCGACTTGCACAAGCGCTTGGGATGCTTTAGACGACATACTTACTGTCTTTTCACTTGTTGCAATACTCAAGCTTACCGAAGCCTTCGCATCTTGAGTCGCACTTTGCAGTTTAGTGATCATGGTACGGATCTCTTCTGTGCTGGTTTGAGTGCGCTGAGCAAGCTGTCTGACCTCGTCCGCTACGACAGCAAAGCCTCGTCCTTGCTCTCCAGCTCGTGCTGCCTCTATCGCAGCATTGAGAGCCAGTAAATTGGTTTGCTCGGCGATAGATTGGATTACGGTAAGTACATTGGCGATATTAGATACTTCTTCATCTAGCACTTGAATGTTATTACCAGCGCTGTCAATTTGTTGCTCTAATAATGCAATTTCAGTCGCTGCTTGAGCTGTCAGTTTGTCGGCTGCATTACCTTGCTTTTCAGCCTCTTGAACTGAATCTGCAGCTTGCTCTGCATGTTCGACAACGGTTTGTGCTGATGCTGTGAGCTCAGTAATTGCTGAAGCCACCATTTGAGTTTCTGCATTTAAACTACGAGTTAGATTCTCAAGTTCTACTGATCGTACCTCGCTGTCTGATGTTTGGTTTTGTAGCGCCTTGGTTGCTTCTTTTAGTCCCTCAACTACCCCTTTTAATCCGCCTTGCATATAGGCCATAGCTGCGAGAATGCTATAATCTTGACAGTCAGCAGTATTGATTGGCGTAGTCAGGTTTCCTCTTGAAACATGTTTTACGATTTCGAGCACATCATTGATTTCCGCCCCAAGTTTATTGTTGAGTGACAGTCCAAACCGCGCAAGTGCGGTGGTTAATGCAACGGCAACCACTAAAGAAAGTGCAACTAACCAGATTGCGGTGTCCCAATAGCGCTCGTTCACTTCTTTATAACTAATACCAGTGCCGACATACCAGCCAAACCCTGGGGTTTTTTGAACCACTGAGGTCAGGTCGACAACTTCTCCATTTCGTAATGAGGTCCAATTGTAGGTAATGATCCGATCAAATTGGTTACCGACTAAACGCTTTACCATGCTGCCTATGCTTTTGCCGTCAGCATCTTCAAAGTCATTAAAGCTGGTGTTATGTAGTTGGGGGTCATGAGGTGTTGCTACGAAGTCCATTTTATCATTAACAACATACACATACTCAGAGTCATGATATTTATTTTCTCTTAAAACTTGAATTGCCATCTCTTTTGCTTGTTGCTCAGTCAGTTTTCCTTGCTCTGCAAAGTGCTCAAACTGTTTAACAATATTAACGGTGCTTTTCATTAATTGGTTGATACGCGCAATATTATCGCTTTCACTGGCATGGCGTAGAGCTTGAAGACCTACAAAGGCAACGGCAAGTAATGAAACAAATATTGCGGCGGCAAAGGTAATTATTTTTGCTTTTAATGTGAAACTAGAAAACACAGGATCGCCCCCTAAAAATACTCTCATTACATGATTTAGCATGTTTAGGGGGAGTTTGTAAGTAGGTTAATGCCCTATGCGGGTTATTTTGAGATGATATTTACTCATACTACCTAAGGGCGAAGACTAATTTGCATTAATTATGCTTATTTCTTCATCAGTTAACGGGCGATATTCTCCCTTAGCAAGGGTTGGATCAAGTTCGATCCCTGCAATGTTTTCTCTATGGAGTTCAACTACTTGGTTGCCAACTGCGGCAAGCATGCGCTTTACTTGGTGATATTTTCCTTCGCAAATAGATAAGCGTAGTGCGAATTTATCAATAAGCTCCGCTTTTGCTGGCAGGGTTGCTTGCCTTTCACCATGTAACTCAACGCCTTGCTCAAGCTGTGTTAGCGCTTCTTCAGTGAGTTCATCGCGACTTTCTAGTACATAAGTTTTAAACTTTTGTTTCTTTGGCGAGGTGATTTGATGAGACCAATCACCATCGTTAGTGAGCAGAACCAAACCCGTCGTATCGATGTCCAGTCTACCTGCAACATGAAAATCTTTTAAGTTAGGTTCTTCGATTAAATCGAATACTGTAGGGTGCAATTCATCACTATTTGCACATACATAACCTTGCGGTTTGTTTAGCATATAGTAGCGTAAACCCAAATACTCTAGGCGATTGCCATCGAAAGTAATGTGGTCTGCTGGAGTGACTTGGATATCACCTTTTTTGACGACATTGCCATTGACGGTAACTAGACCTTTTTTAATATTAATTTTGACCTTGCTGCGCGGCATCTCTGCAACGTGGCTCAAAAATTTCTCCAATCTACATGGAAATTTCATAGCTAAATAACTCGAATAATAAATTAGTTTTTGCGGTAAATATCGGATAATAAATCATAGCAATGGACACTGAGAGCAAAATGCTCCCCGACCTTTGCGAGCAAAAGCTTTAGAGCACCTTCCGTGAGCATTTGTTTTTGCTCTAATGTTCTACCAGCCATCATATGGATCTGCAGGTGAATAAATCCTTGTTTGCCATCACCTAACTGAAAATGCTCAAAAGCAACAGCACGGGTTTTGACGGAAGTTGGATCAAACAAGCCACTTGCACAGGCAAATTGCTGCACCTGTGATACTAATGCCTCGGTTTCAATTGGCAAATTAGCTGAGTGTTCGAGAATAAAGTGTGGCATGTGAAACTCCATGTTTTTGCATTAGGCTCAGAGTTTATGCTATTTATCAGGGGTTATTCCAGAAAAGAGTGAATTATTAGCATGCTGTCCTTATTTAAAGTCTCACCTTTGCTTAGCGATGAAGAAACCCAATGGTTAATTGATACCTTTGTCTGGGCATTTGAGCATTTTGATGGCGAGTACTTTTTAAATGAAACGCAGATCATTACTCCGACTCCCAGTTGTTTTCCTGAGCCGGTATCCAGTATTGAAGAGATGGCGGCAGTGGTTTTCTCCCGAGTAAAGTCCTACGCGGGGTTACAACGGTGGCCAATCACTTTGGTTGCGCCTGAACGCATGCTCGCGTCGAACAGCATGACTAAGTTAAACATTGCAGGGCGTTGGCGCGGTGAGCAAGCGGTTATCGCTGAAGCGGCTGCGCCTATTTTGATTTCTTATAATCCCAATCAAATAAATCAGCCTCAAGATCTGATCGCCAGTTACGCAGGTGTTATGGCAAAAGTTTTAATTTTACAGCGTGGCGTGTTACCTCCAGGTGGGGAAGCGCAATTAGACGCGGCTTGTGATGTGCTGGCGAGCTTTTTTGGCTTTGGGGTCATGATGTCTAATACCGTATATCACTTTAGGGGAGGATGTGGTTCTTGCTACAACCAATATGCCAACCGAAAAGCTGCACTGACAGAGCAGCAGAGTGTTTTTGTGCATGCCCTAGTATGCCATTTTAAAGGGGTGAAAGATGGTCATAAGCATCTTAAGTCACACCTTGTGAGTCAGTATAAAAAGGCGAAAAAGCAAATTAATACCTTAATGGATAACTCAGAGCGAGGTGATTTACTGGCCTTACAGGAGCATGCACATGCTCGTTTATCTTGATGAGTTTATCTTAATTGCGCTGGCACATTTTTTTGCTGTCGCAAGTCCCGGTCCTGATTTTGCGATAGTGCTTAAACAAAGTGTACAGCAGGGTAGAGCAAACGCCCTTTGGACAAGTTTTGGGGTTGGCCTTGGTATTTTAGTACATGTCAGTTATTGCTTATTGGGGGTTGCGTTACTGCTATCTCAATCTGAAACCTTGTTCACAGCAGTAAAATACTTAGCCGCGCTTTACCTCGCTTACCTTGGTGTTCAAGCGTTGTGGTATGCAAAACCCAATTCAGAGCAAGAAAATATCACTGAACACGCTGTTACTGAGTCTAATTGGACTGCGTTAAAACGAGGTTTTTTAGTCAACGCCTTAAATCCTAAAGCAACGCTGTTTTTTTTATCGCTTTTTACCTTAGTGATTGAGCCAACCACACCAAGCAGTGTGCAGTTGTTTTACGGTGTTTATATGGCGTTGGCTACCTGGGCTTGGTTTTCGTTTTTATCTTTAGTTTTATCAAAAACAAGGGTAAGGCAATTTTTTCGTCGTGCAGGACATTGGTTTGATCGCGGGATCGGTGTGATCATGTTACTGCTTGCAGTAAGATTGGTGATCTAATGTGTGACAAAAACATTATTAACTTTAGTTTTGGTTCAAATATGTCGACCGCACGCCTGCTCGCTCGCTTACCACAAGCGAAGCTACTTGGAGTGGGAAAATTGCATGGCTATCGGCTGACTTTTGATATGTTGAGCACCGATGGTTCAGCCAAGTGCAGTATTACGCCGAGCACTAAAGCAAATAGCCATGTTTATGGCGTTTTGTATGCGTTGGATGAGCAAGAAAAGGCTCGTTTGGACGACATTGAAGGGGAGCGCTACAGCTGTCATTGTTTGCCTGTTGAAAGGCAAGATGGCGGTATGGTGGACGCTTGGTGCTATATTGCTAACACCTTTGTGGAACATCAATTACCTTTCGATTGGTACGTACATCATGTGTTGGCCGGGGCAAAGGAGCATCAGTTTCCGACTAGCTATTTACAGGCAATTTCGGCGCAATCACACGTTACAGATAATAATAGTGACAGACAACAACAAGAATTAGCCATCTATCAATGTGATATTACGAAGTTAAATCTCAAAGCTTGACTGGTAACATCATGATTAGTTGTGGCAAAAAACCAAGGAAAAATAATGAAAATAAAACAATGGCTATTAACCTCAGGCCTAGTTGCTGCAAGTTTTCTTAGTGCGCAGGCAAGCGCGGCAGTAAACCAACAGGATGTTGAAGCTGCGGTAAAAAGTGCAATGGCAAAGTTTAATATTCCAGGTTTGGCAATTGGTATCGTAGAAGATGGTAAGGTTGTGATGACCAAGGGCTTCGGAGTGACGCATTTAAATAAGCCAGCCAAGGTCAATGCGGATACCTTGTTTGGTATTGCATCTAACACCAAAGCATTTACGGCAGCAGCACTGGCGATGTTGATAGATCAAGGCAAACTGAGTTGGGATGACAAAGTCACCAAACACATTCCAGAATTTAAGCTTTACGATAGTTATGTAACTCAAGAGATGACGATCCGCGATTTATTAAGTCATCGAAGTGGGTTGGGTCTTGGGGCGGGTGACCTTATGATCTGGCCTGATACTGATAAAACCATGACTGAATTGCTGGCAGGTATTTCACATCTCAAACCGGATTCAAGTTTCCGCAGCCATTACGCTTATAACAATTTGATGTTTGTGGTTGCAGGAGAAGTCGTAAGCCGAGTCAGTGGCAAAGATTGGCGCGATTTTGTTGAGCAGGAAATGTTTACCAAGCTAGATATGGATGACTCAAAGGCTGGATTCTCTCGGATCCCGGCTAACAATAGTAATTGGGCGACTGGCCATATTCCGATGGATGGCAAACTTACACCGTTCTTTGTTAACTACCTAGAAGATTTCCGTGGTGCTGGCGCCATTGCGTCTAACGTGGATGACATGACCAAGTGGTTACAAACTCAGCTTGAAGGTGGTCGCTTACCTTCTGGCGAGCAGCTATTTAGCCAAGAGCAACAAGTGCAAATGTGGCACCCACACATTACGCGTATTCCCGCAGCAAAAGCCGCAGAAGTATACCACCAGCAGTTTAGAGGGTACGGCCTTGGCTGGGCGGTAGAAGACTACTTTGGTTATAAAAAGGTAGGTCACGGCGGTGGGATTTTAGGTATGGTGTCGCAAGTGGCGATGATCCCAGAGAAAAAATTGGGTGTGGTGGTCTTATCAAACCAGCAAAAATACCCTGCACTTTCCGCGATTATCAATGAAGTGTTTGAAGATGCGCTTGGTCTAGAAGATAAAGACTGGGTGCAGATCATCGCCGATGATTACTTTAAGGCGCAACAAGAAAAATATGCTAAAGCTGGGATAATCGAAGTTGCAAAACCACAACCTGCTTTATCATTAAACAACTACACAGGGACACTAACTAGCGCTTGGTATGGCGATGTGGTAGTGGAAAAGCTCGGTAAGGAACTGCGCATTGATTTTACGCACACGAAGCGCTTAAAAGGGAAACTTGAGCACCTAACCGGTAACACCTTTGTGGTACGGTGGGATGAGCCATTACTTGAAGCAGATGCTTACATCAATTTTGTGATGGATAAATCACAACGGGTTGAGTCTGCTGCGATGGAATTTGTTAACCCAGAAATAACCGACTTTAGTTTCGATTTCCATAACTTGGATTTAAAGGCGAAAGAAATCCAGCATTAGGATATACCAAAGTATCAAAGCCACAATTATGTGGCTTTGATATAGTGAAAGGATAGCTACTTAAATCAACCACGTCGCAAACTAACATAGGATGTATATTCGTTATGCGTACTGCAATTATTACTCATCCATATTGCCGCAAGCATAAAATGACCGAGGAACATCCTGAGTGTCCTGCGAGGTTAGATGCGATATCAGACAGGTTGCTAGCGTCTGGACTTGATATCGCCATTGAACACAAAACGGCGCTGAAAGCCGATACCTCACACTATGCATTGGTTCATGATCAAGCCATGATCAAAGAAGTAATGGATAAAATCCCTAATGAAGGGTTAACCGAGTTAGACGGCGACACTTGGCTTTGTCCTGATTCTATGAAAGCGATTGAACGCGCTGTCGGCGCAGGAATACTCGCGGTGGACGAAGTTGTTGCTGGTAAACTTGATGCTGCATTTTGTTCTGTTAGACCTCCTGGGCACCACGCCAATCAAAGTACTTCATCGGGGTTTTGTGTCTTTAATAATGTTGCCATTGCCGCCGCTTATGCCAAGACAAAGGGCGTAGAGCGGGTGGCTATATTGGATATCGATGTACATCATGGTAATGGCACGCAAGATATTTTCAAAGACGATCATAGCGTATTACTTTGCTCTTTGTTTCAACATCCTTTTTATCCAAATACCGCGATTGAGAATCATCAAACACTTATCAATTCCCCTTTGAGTGCGGGAGCGGACGGTACAGACTTAAAAGCCTTGGTGGAGCAGCAATGGTTACCTAAGCTGCAATCATTTAAACCTCAGCTCATTTTTATCAGCGCAGGGTTTGATGGTCATTTAGAAGATGATATGGGCGGGCTCAAGTTTGTTGAACAAGATTACCAGTGGTTTACTGAGCAAGTGGTTGAGTTTGCAAACTTATCGGACTGTTTGGGGATTATTTCCTACTTAGAAGGGGGCTATGATCTTTCTTCTTTAGGCCGCAGCGCCGTGACACATATCAAAGCGCTGGTTGAAGCCGGTTAGCTTAGACTTAATAAATCAAAAGCCTGCTGAGTAGTGCTCAGTTGGATTTTGCTGACGCAACACTGGCCTTCGTTAACGAGATATTGTTGCACTAATTCGGTTAAATATTTCAAATCAATACACTGCACGGGCGCACCGTGTGCGTTGCTGCAGCAATCGTTTGGGTATACTAGAATTAACCGTTTGAGTGACGCATCATCGAGCAGATGCGTTGTATCTCTTAGTGCTTTTTCATCTTCGATAAACTCTATACTTTGGTCTAATACCAGCAATAAAGGATAGGTTTTTATCGCCATAATTTGTTCTTGGTCAAGTTATCAAAAGTGTCGCCCAGTATACTTCAAATTGGAATAATATTGCGAGAGTGTGCTTATGGTTGGTGATTCACGTCAGTTACAGATCAAAGAAGTATTTACCAATAGCTTGTTATGTTGCGATGAGCAAACCAGCCTATATGATGCGGTTGCGCAAATGCGAGCGAGCAGAGTGAGCTCGATCTTTATTACCCGTGCCGATGACATTATTGGTATCTGGACTGAGTCGGATTGCGTTAAGCTCAACTTTAACGACCCTGACTTTGCTCAGGTGCCGATCCGAGAAGTGATGACTACACCGGTGCAAAAAATTCAAATAGATAAAACCTTGAGTGAGGCGACGGTCAAGTTCCATCAATTAGGGATCCGTCACTTACTCGTGGTGGACTCGGATAATCTACCTTGTGGTGTGGTCTCTTTATCCGATATTGTGCGCAGCCAAGGGCTCGACCACTATTTGCATTTTAGACCAATTGAGCAGCACTTTGACTCGAGCATTGTGATTTTAGACAGTGAAGACTGCGTCTCTGATGTTATCAATAATATGCGTGAGCTTAAGCTGACCGCCGTGCTGGTGTATAACCGTGAATTAAATGAGTATGGCATTATTACTCAGCGCGATATTGCGTATATTATTCTCAACCCTGATTGGCGTCAGCCTTGCTGGCAATTAGCTAGCTATCCGATGCTCTCCATGACGCCAAAAGACAGCCTATTCGATGCTTACCGGCTAATGACGGTAAACTCCATTCGCCATTTGGTGGTGACTTCCCCTGACTCGCAACAAGTGATAGGGCTATTAGCGCTCAAAAATGTCCTGACTGAAATTGAAACTGCGTATTGTAGCGAGCTGGAAAAAGTCCTAGTACAACGTGATATTGCACTGCAAAAATCGGAGAAGAATCTTTATCTAGCTAACCGCATCATTGATGCTTCTCTCGATGGCATTATGATCACCAAAAGTTCAGGTGAAATAATCCAGATCAACCCAGCGTTTAGTGCGCTTACCGGCTACAAAGATTACGAAGTACTAGGGAAAAACCCAAGCATATTGAGCTCTGGGCTACATGATGAATGCTATTATCAGAGCATGTGGCAAACGCTCAGAGAAACAGGTGTGTGGCAGGGCGAGATCTGCAATCGTAAAAAGAGCGGTGAGATTTATGTTGAATGGCTTACGATTATTGAGATCAGAGAGCCGTACAGTGACGACATGCTTTACGCAGCCATTTTTAGCGACATTACGGAGCGTAAAAATGCTGAAGAAAAAATTGCTCGCTTAGCCTATTTTGATGAATTGACTGGGCTGCCTAATCGCCGCTTATTTTACGACAGACTCTCTATGGCATTGGCATCAGCGCACCGCTACAAGCAAAAACTCAGTGTGATGTTTATAGATTTAGACCGCTTTAAGGAAGTGAATGACTCTCTTGGTCACAGCGCCGGAGATGAGTTATTGGTACAGGTTAGCGAGCGGATAAAGTCTATTCTAAACGAAGGTGACACCTTAGCGCGACTTGGTGGCGATGAATTTGTTGTACTACTGAGCGAAGTGAATGGCATGTCGGAGGTCATTGAGTTTGCTGACCAAATGTTGATGGCACTATCGAGCCCCTTTCAACTTGGTGATATGCAGGTGGCTGCGACGGCCTCGATGGGGGCAGCTATTTATCCCGAAGATGGTCATGATACGGAAACATTACTTAAACACGCCGATGTTGCTATGTATCGCTCCAAAGAAGTAGGGCGCAACTCCTTTCAGTTATTCGAAGCTTCGATGAATGCACGTTCATTTGAGCGTTTATCCATGCTAAGCCGTTTTCAGAATGCCTTAGAAAATGATGAGTTTGAACTGCATTTTCAACCCTTGCAGTGCTTAACCAGTAGTCGTATTTCCAGTGTTGAGTGTTTGCTGCGCTGGCGTGACCCAAATCTTGGGATGATCTCGCCGGCTCAATTTATTCCACTTGCTGAGGAACTGGGGCTTATTATTCGCTTAGATCAGTGGGTAATAGATAAAGCCTGCCAGCACTTGGCTAAATGGCAACGCGCAGGTGTTGAGATTAGGCGCTTGGCGATTAATATCTCGGCGTCACATGTCACTCAAGGTGACCTGTATCAATGTGTTGCGCAGGCATTAAAGAAGCACAACGTCGATGGCAAGTATCTTGAGCTTGAGCTTACTGAAAATAGCTTTATCGGTAATCTGCTTGAGGCTAAGTACACCTTGAAAAAACTCAAGGAGCTGGGGGTCAAACTGGCGATTGATGACTTTGGTACAGGGTATTCTGCGCTCAGTTACTTGGCTAAACTGCCCATCGATATCCTAAAAATAGATGCTAGTTTTATTGCTAAGGTGCCCGATGAATATGGCAACAGCGAAATTGTTTCGGCAATTGTGGCGATGGCTAAGGCGCTCAACCTGCAAGTTGTAGCTGAGGGCGTAGAAAAGCCTGTACAGAAACGTTACCTGCGCAAGCTTGGTTGTCATACAATCCAAGGTTACGTCTTCTGTAAGCCACTTACAGAAGACGATTGGCATGCATTTTATTCGTCAGAGAAGGTAATTTCGTAAGAAGTAAACTTACGGATATTGATCACGCCATTATCAAAAATAAGGTATTGGCCTTTGATCCCTTCAAGCACGCCTGATACTACAGGGTCTTTATCAAAGTTAAACGAGCTGATTTTACTCGGGTGCTGCTCTACAGGGAAAGTGAGATCAACCACTTCTTCGTCCAGCACTTCAATGGCGGTTGCACCAAAGAGTTCAGCAAGTTCGTCGAGCTTTGCTTGGATCTCGGGAATAAGCTTAGCAGCTTCTGCTTTGAGGTCTATTTCAGGATTGATGCCTTTGAGCATATTGCGCCAGTTAGTCTTATCGGCAATAAACTGAGCCAGTGCCACTTCCACTAATCCTGACTGGTGACGGGTCTGCACCTTAAAAATCGGCAGTGCTTGCGTTGCGCCCTGATCTATCCAACGTGTTGGGATCTGCGTATGACGAGTGATCCCAACTTTAAGACCTGAGGTATTGGCCAAGTACACATAGTGCGGGATCATACAGTTCTCTTCGCCCCATTGGGGTTCACGACAGGTGCCTTGATCATAGTGGCAGGTCTCTGGCTTCATAATGCACATGTCGCAGCTCGCGAGTTTTCTCATGCACACGAAACAGTGGCCTTGCGAATAGCTCTTTTTGGTTTTTTTACCACAGCTACTGCAAAATATATTGCCGGTGAAGGTAAGGGTGACAGATTTACCAAAGTAGTCATTGAGTGATACTAAGTTATCACCCACGGGTAATTGATATTGAATAGGTTCAACAAGCGCTGACTTTAACTTGCTGAGTGTACCTTGTACTTGCATCTTTGCCCCTAAAAATGCTCATAAAAGGGTAGGATACCATTACAAACTTAGAAACGCAGTGTGTAAAAATGAAAAAGGCCAGCGTCGGGCTGGCCTTGCAAAGCTTAATGTGAATTAGCTTTCGCGTGCGATTGCACGATATGCGATATCTGTGCGGTACTCTACACCATCCCAGTGAATGTCTTTCACTAGAGAGTAGGCGCGTTTTTGCGCTTCGGTTACCGTGTGACCAAGGGCCGTTGCACATAATACTCGACCACCAGCGGTGACTACATGCTCGCCATCTTGCTTAGTACCAGCATGGAACACTTTTTCACCTTCAGGATAGTTCACCTGAAGACCTGAGATAGCGTCACCCTTAGGATAGTTGCCTGGGTAGCCACTAGCTGCAAGCACAACACCAACGGCAGCTCGCGGATCGAATTCGATCGATGTTTGATCAAGCTCTTCACGGTTTGCCGCTTCAATCAGCTCAACTAAATCAGATTGGAGGCGTAACATGATAGGTTGTGTTTCTGGGTCACCAAAGCGGCAGTTATACTCGATAACTTTTGGTGTGCCGTCTGCTGTGATCATCAAACCAGCGTATAGGAAACCTGTATAAGGGTGACCTTCTTTCGCCATACCTTCAACCGTTGGATTGATCACTTCGGCCATGATGCGGTCATGAATATCTGGCGTGACTACAGGAGCTGGAGAGTATGCACCCATACCACCTGTATTTGGGCCTTTATCACCATCGTATGCACGTTTGTGATCTTGGCTGGTGGCAAAAGGAAGTACATTTTTGCCGTCAACCATGACGATAAAAGAAGCTTCTTCACCTTCTAAAAATTCTTCGATAACCACGCGGCTGCCCGCTTCGCCAAAAGCATTCCCCGCAAGCATATCGCGGATAGCTTCTTCCGCTTCCGCTTCGGTCATTGCCACGATAACCCCTTTACCAGCAGCAAGACCATCAGCCTTAACGACGATAGGTGCTCCTTGTGCTTTCAAGTAGGCAAGCGCAGGCTCAATCTCTTCAAACGTTTGATAAGCCGCTGTTGGAATATCGTGACGTGCTAAAAAGTCTTTAGTAAACGACTTTGAACCTTCCAACTGTGCTGCCGCTTGAGTAGGTCCAAAAATAGCTAAGCCTTCTTCACGGAAACGGTCAACTACACCGATAACCAGTGGCGCTTCAGGGCCAACAATGGTTAATTGCACATTGTTTTCTTTAGCAAAGACGACCAAGGCATCGATATCTTCAACGCCGATAGCTACGTTTTCGAGTTTAGGCTCAAGCGCAGTACCTGCGTTACCTGGTGCTACAAAAACTGTTTTTACAGATGGGTTTTGTGCGGCTTTGAACGCAAGCGCATGCTCACGTCCACCGCTGCCAATGACTAGTACATTCATGGCGAAATTTTCCTATTAAAGCTTTTTGAATTTTAAGGTCATGCGGTCGCTTTCCCCAATCGCTTTATATTGCGCTGCTTTTTCATCACCTAGCGCTAAGCGAGGTGGCAGAGTCCAGACGCCTTTCGGGTGATTGGCGCTGTCTAGCGGGTTGGCGTTAATGTCGCTGCTTGCAACTAATTCAAACCCAGCTTGCTTGGCGATATCAACAACATAACTTTGCTTCATATAACCTGACGACTTTTGATCCTCAAGTTGGCGGTGCTCAGGCAGACGGTGTTCAACCACACCTAAAATGCCACCAGGTTTCAGTGCCTTATTAAACGCGTTGAACGCGCTAAGTACACCTTCATCCCCTTTACCCATGTACCAGTTATGTACGTTACGGAAGGTAAGTACCACGTCAGCACTGCCTTGTGGCGCAATATTACTGTGCGTCACTGGTGCAAATTCCGTGATCTTTACTTCACTATAGTCTGGGTTGGTTGCTACTTTTTCTTTGTAGCCTTTTAATGAGCGTTGATAGTAGCCAACATCTGAATCAGCAGGGAAGTGCGCTGCATAATAGGTGCCTTGACCTTTAACCAGCGGCGCTAAAATCTCGCTATACCAACCACCACCAGGTGCAATTTCTACCACGGTCATTGATGGCTCAATGCCAAAAAAAGCAAGCGTTTCACTTGGGTGGCGATACTGGTCTCGGGCTCTATTTTTCTCAGCTCGATTGTCGCTAGCAACGGCTTTTGCAATCGCGCTTGGTACTGCTTGGCTGGAGTTGGATTCTGTCGCGTTACAGCCTACTAAAGTAGTAAATACTGCAGCAGCGATAAGAGATTTCATACCTAGATTCATCGTTAGCTTCCTTCATTCTGTTATGATTATGCTGTAGCCAGAATACTGGAAATTAGCTGAAACAAAAAGCGCGAAACTCATAAGTTTCGCGCTTTATTGATTAATGGCGGAAGTGGCGCATGCCGGTAAACACCATTGCCATTCCCGCTTCATCAGCGGCGGCAATCACCTCTTCATCACGCATTGAACCACCCGGCTGGATAACCGCAGTGATACCCGCAGCTGCAGCGGCGTCAATACCATCACGGAATGGGAAGAACGCATCAGAAGCCATCACAGAACCTGGAACTTCTAGGTTCTCGTCTGCGGCTTTGATCCCTGCGATTTTTGCAGAGTATACGCGGCTCATTTGGCCTGCGCCCACACCAATAGTCATACCATCACGGGCGTAAACAATCGCGTTGGACTTAACAAATTTAGCGACTTTCCAGCAGAACAGTAGATCTTTTAGTTCTTGCTCTGTAGGTTGACGTTTTGAAACCACCTTAAGGTCGTCCAAACCAACCATACCTTGGTCACGATCTTGTACTAAGATACCGCCATTAACACGTTTAATATCAGTACCTGTGGTTTTGTTTGACCACTGACCACATTCTAGTAAACGTACATTTTGCTTCGCAGCAACGATTTGTGCGGCTTCTTCTGATACGCTAGGTGCGATGATAACTTCAACAAACTGACGCGCTACGATGGCTTCCGCCGTGTCGCCGTCTAGCTCTCGGTTAAAGGCGATGATACCACCGAAGGCAGAAGTTGGGTCGGTCTTAAACGCGCGGTCATAGGCGGCAAGAATGTTTTCATCTACCGCAACACCACAAGGGTTTGCGTGTTTTACGATAACACAAGCCGGCTTATCAAACTCTTTAACACACTCAAGTGCAGCATCGGTATCAGCGATATTGTTATAAGACAGCGCTTTACCTTGAAGTTGTTTAGCCGTCGCGACGGATGCTTCTTCAATGTTGTTTTCAACATAGAAAGCAGCGTCTTGATGTGAGTTTTCACCGTAGCGCATATCTTGCTTCTTGGTGAATTGCATATTGATAGTGCGAGGGAATTTGGTTTCCTCTGCTGCTTCTTCCGTATAATCCGGAACCATTTTACCGAAGTAGTTGGCAATCATGCCGTCATACTGAGCGGTATGCTCGTAGGCCGCAATAGCAAGGTCGAAACGTGTCTTGTATGTTGTAGAGCCAGAGTTCGCCTTCATTTCTTCAATGACACGGCTGTAGTCATTCGCATTTACAACAATGGTCACGTCTTTGTGGTTCTTAGCCGCAGCACGAACCATAGTTGGACCACCAATATCGATATTTTCGATTGCATCTTCTAGGCTACAGTCAGCTTTCGCAACAGTTTGTGCGAAGGGGTATAAGTTGACTACTACCATATCGATTGCTGAAATATTGTTTTCAGTCATGACGTCTTCGTCTTGACCGCGACGTCCTAAGATACCGCCGTGCACTTTTGGGTGAAGCGTTTTAACGCGACCATCCATGATTTCTGGGTGGCCAGTGTAATCAGATACTTCTGTTACTTTAATGCCGTTGTCTGCAAGTAGTTTGCAAGTACCGCCAGTTGATAAAATTTCTACGCCTTGAGCTGCAAGTGCTGTGGCGAATTCAACGATACCGGTTTTATCTGACACGCTTAGTAGGGCGCGACGAATTGGACGATGTATATCCATGATGGTTCAGGTTTCCTCAATGATTAGTTAAGGGCTAACTTAGAAAGCCAGTATTTTAGCGCATTATTGTTAAGATGACGATGTTAAAAGGCGAGATAAACATGAGAAAAGTGCGATATGAAAAGGATAAATGTCCGCTAGCTGCTGAATTTTAAACAATAAAAAAGCACCCGAAGGTGCTTTTTTATCAACTAAATTTTACCAGCAGTGCTTAGTTCATGCCGTATTTTTTTAGCTTCTTGCGAAGTGTGCCACGGTTGATGCCTAAAAGGATCGCTGCACGAGTCTGGTTACCACGAGTATAAGTCATAACCTCTTCAAGTAGAGGTGCTTCAAGCTCAGAAAGAACTAACTCATAAACGTCTTGTACGTCTTGACCATTAAGCTGCTTTAGGTAGTGATGTACAGCTTTTTTAACTGCATCGCGCAAAGGTTGCGGTTTCTCTTGTGACTGAACATGAGCGTTAGTAATAAATGGAGAAGTCACATTTTGTTCGAACATCGTTATGTCTCTTTCTTAGTTAGCCTGAAGGATGAATAAATTCATTCACCCTAATGTTTCAAAATAGTCTTCTAATGCCTCGATTTGCGCTTCTGGCGTCTCCAAGGCATTGAATACTCGCCTAAATTGACCTTCTTGGTCATGGGCTTGCAAATACCAAGATACATGCTTGCGTGCGATGCGCGCTCCCATTGGCTCACCATAGAATTGATGAAGATTTACTAAGTGCTCCATCAATATTGCTCGAACCTCTGCTATTTCAGGTTCTGGCAAATGTTCACCGGTTTGCAAATAGTGGTCTATTTCTCGGAAAATCCAAGGACGACCTTGGGCGGCTCGACCAATCATAATGGCATCTGCGCCCGTGTATTCCAGCACCTGTTTCGCTTTTTCAGGAGACGTAATGTCACCGTTTGCTACCACAGGAATAGATACTGAACGTTTAATTTCTCTGATCGTGGCGTATTCAGCTTCGCCCTTATACATACATGCTCTTGTACGGCCATGCACGGCTAGCGAAGCAATGCCTCGACGTTCAGCTATGCGAGCAATCTCAACACCGTTACGATTGTCTGTGTCCCATCCTGTACGGATTTTTAACGACACAGGTACGTCAACGGCAGCAACCACAGCGGTTACGATTTCGTCAACCAACTCTGGATATTGCAACAATGCTGAGCCTGCAAGCTTCTTGTTCACTTTCTTAGCGGGGCAGCCCATATTGATATCTATGATCTGCGCACCGTTTGCGACATTAAATTGTGCTGCTTGCGCCATCAACTCAGGATCTGCTCCTGCGATTTGTACCGAGCGAATGCCCGATTCACCGCTGTGATCCATGCGATTTTGCGACTTATCGGTTTTCCACACTTTTGGATTTGAAGACAACATTTCTGATACCGCAAGCCCAGCACCTAGACGTCGACACAGTTGTCGAAACGGTCTGTCGGTGATCCCAGCCATTGGTGCTACGATAAGATTGTTTTCAAGTTGGTATGGACCAATACGCACTACAGTTTAATCCGCCTTACCTCAAGGGGCGCTAAGTTTACGGTTTTTTTCGCAAAAATCAAAGGTTATAAATTGAACATAATTGCTTTTTTTTTGAACTTTATGGGTTGACATTTGATAACAACCTGAGAGCCCAGATAATTTGCACGAAATTTATGCAAAAACAATTTTAAAGGTACAATTTGAGCCGAAAATTTAAGCTGTGAAAAATGCGTAAAGCCTGTTAATTACAGGCTTTACCAGTTAAAACTTACTAACTTTCATTGACTCGCTGATACTTTTGTCAGCGTGACGTTAGCAGCCTTATTTTTTCACACCGCTGACGCGCGTCCATTCACCCTGTTGAGCAATGTTGTCTAGCTTTAAAAATGGCGCATAAACATCCGCAACAGATTGCGCTTGCTCTTCTAAAATCCCAGACATGGCGATGGCACCTTTGTCGCCCAAGAAGCCGAGAATGATTTCGTGTAGCTCTCTCAGCGGCTGTGCAAGAATATTAGCAACAACGATATCAGCACTGAATTGTGGCTGATTTTCAGGTAAGTACACTTCTAGCTTATCTGCAACGCCATTACGCTCGGCATTATCGCGGCTTGCGATAAGCGCTTGTGGATCGATATCAATACCAATCACACGCTCAGCGCCTAATTTGATTGCTGCGATGCCTAAAATCCCAGAGCCACAGCCAAAATCAACGACCGTTTTGCCACTGAGATCTTGTTGTTCTAGCCATTGCAGGCAAAGTGCGGTTGTGGCATGGGTACCAGTACCAAATGCAAGACCAGGATCCAGTAGCACATTGACGGCATTGGGATCTGGCACATCACGCCAGCTTGGGCAAATCCATAATCTCTCGCCAAACTTAATTGGGTGGAAATTATCCATCCACTCGCGTTCCCAGTCTTTGTCTTCTAGCTGTTCAAGCTTGTAGTTTAACGGCTTGTCATATTGTGATTGGACAAAGTCAACAACTGCTTGCATATCATGATTCGCTTCAAATAAACCGATCACCGTTGTCTCGGGCCATAAGATGACTTCGCCGGGTTTTGGTTCGTAAACGGGATTGTTTTTACTATCCATGAATGTGACAGACGGACAACCGACATCCATAAGCATATCGCTTAACGCATCGGCATCGGCTTTATCTGAATAAATTCGGATTTGGATCCAAGCCATGTGTGTATACCTATTTAATCCAATTAATATAAAA
Organism: Pseudoalteromonas sp. CO342X; assembly: GCF_004208915.1. NCBI lineage: Bacteria > Pseudomonadati > Pseudomonadota > Gammaproteobacteria > Alteromonadales > Pseudoalteromonadaceae > Pseudoalteromonas > Pseudoalteromonas sp. CO342X. The sequence goes on along the minus strand of NZ_SGPH01000035.1, from coordinate 61,722 downwards.
AAGGCCGCTGAATAGCGGCCTTAATCTTATTTGCTACTTTTTAGCCCTTAACGTCTAAAAAGCTCTTTAATAGATCTGAGCGAGAAGGGTGGCGCAGCTTACGTAACGCTTTAGCTTCAATCTGACGAATACGCTCACGTGTTACATCAAACTGTTTACCCACTTCTTCTAACGTGTGGTCTGTATTCATATCGATACCGAAACGCATACGTAGTACTTTAGCTTCACGAGCGGTAAGGCCTGCCAGTACTTCGTTGGTCGCGCCACGAAGACTTTCCATCGTTGCTGAATCAATCGGCGACTCGATAGTAGTGTCTTCGATAAAGTCACCAAGATGTGAATCTTCATCATCACCAATTGGCGTCTCCATTGAGATTGGCTCTTTGGCGATTTTTAACACTTTGCGGATCTTGTCTTCAGGCATCATCATACGCTCTGCTAACTCTTCAGGACTTGGCTCACGGCCCATTTCCTGTAGCATTTGACGAGAGATACGATTTAGCTTGTTGATTGTTTCAATCATATGCACTGGGATACGGATAGTTCTTGCCTGATCCGCAATCGAGCGCGTGATCGCCTGACGGATCCACCACGTTGCGTATGTTGAAAACTTATAACCACGACGGTATTCAAATTTATCAACCGCTTTCATCAGACCGATGTTACCTTCTTGGATCAGATCCAAGAACTGCAGACCACGGTTGGTATACTTTTTAGCGATTGAAATTACAAGACGTAAGTTCGCTTCAACCATTTCTTTCTTCGCACGGCGAGCTTTTGCTTCACCAATACTCATGCGACGGTTGATGTCTTTAATACGCTCAATGCTAAGACCTGTGCTATCTTCAAACGCTTTAAGCTTGTTAACACAACGCTCGATTTCAGGTTTTACTTCAGCAAGTTTTGCTGAGTGTTTTTCACCTGATGCAATTTCAGCATCGATCCATGCGGTATCGGTTTCATTGTTAGCAAAGTGCTTAACGAAAACCTTTTTTGGAACCTTAGCAATCTGAACTGCTTGCTTCATGATGATGCGTTCTTGAACACGCACTTTATCCATCATGTCGCGCATGTTGTTTACCATGCGATCGAATTGCTTAGGAACTAACTTGAAAGTACGGAAGTGATCGCCGATTTCCTGAATTGCAGCTTTCGCATCTGGGTGCGAGCGACCTTTACTTTCAAAAATTTCTCGCGCTTTATTGTACAGCGTACGAAGTTGTTCAAAATGCTCACGAGCTTCTTCAGGATCTGGACCTGAATCGCCTTCTTCTGAGTCATCATCGTCATCATCTTCATCATCATCTTCGTCATCTAAGTCTTCATCACTTAGCTCAGAACCGATGTGTGTTGCTGAAATTGGTGCTTCGTCTTCCTCGATAGCATTAGGATCAAAGAAACCAGAAACAATGTCGCTTAGGCGCATTTCTTCTGCTTCGTACTTGTCCCATTGCTCTAGCAGGTAAGTAATAGCTTCAGGGTATTCTGCAACAGAAATCTGTACTTGGTTGATCCCTTCTTCAATACGCTTAGCGATTTGGATTTCGCCTTCACGAGTTAGAAGTTCTACCGTACCCATTTCACGCATATACATACGAACAGGGTCAGTTGTGCGGCCAATTTCTTTTTCTACTGTTGCTAAAGCCGCAGCCGCTGCTTCTGCAGCATCCTCATCTGTTGTTGTTTCTTGCATCATCAACTCATCAGCATCAGGCGCATTTTCAGAGACCTGAATACCCATATCGTTGATCATGCTGATGATATCTTCTACCTGATCTGAGTCTATGATGTCTTGTGGAAGATGATCGTTAACTTCTGCAAAAGTTAAATAACCTTGCTCTTTACCTTTCTGAATCAGAAGTTTGAGTTGTGACTGAGGAGATTGATCCATAGAGAAATTTGCTTCCACTCTGAAAAGTTGATACAACAGGCGCCAGCTATTTAACAGCTAAATTTTGATGACGCAGTGAATAGAACATTATAGCACCGAAAATTGCTATTGACTAGAACTTCTACTGTTTAAGCGCTTGGGTAAGGAGTGCGCATTCTAGCCGCTCATCATTTGTTAGGCCTTCGGTTTTCTCCTTTATTAATAGGGTCTCTAGGCGATAATTTAAACACTGATCTTCAATAAATTGAAAAGTATTTTTAAATTCGTCTTCTAGCCTATCTTCAGCAACGCCATGTTGCCACACCGCAAGCTTTTTCAAGGCGTCGAATTCAGCCTGATCGCGATAATGTTCAAGTAACTGTGCTGTGTTTATTTGCGGATTATCGTGACATAACATTTGTAAGCTCAGCAGCAGTTGAATACCTGGGATCGCCATTTCACCGAGTTCAGGCATATACTCAACCGTTTGCGCAAGCTGTGGATGTTGGAGCAGTAAGCCAATCGCTCGACGCATCGGCGTGACTTTAAATTGGCGCTCAATTTTATTCTGCTGTTTGTTACTTGCCAATTTAGCACTAAGTTGCTCACGAGTACGACCAATTAACCTGGCTAAGGTCGTTAATAAACTCTCTTGGTAGTAGTCACTGGGTATTTTGCTGATCAGTGGAATGGCATCGGTAAGCAGCTTGGATTTGCCTGCATCATTTGTAAGGTCGCATTGCTCACGTAATTTGGTAAACAATACTTGCGTATAATCGCTTGCTGTTTCTAGCCGTGCTTCAAAGGCATCTTTGCCTTCTTGCTGTACCAATGAGTCTGGATCTTCACCATCAGGTAAAAAGACAAACTGTAGAGACTTACCGTCTTTTAAGTTAGGTAAAGCGTGGTCAAGCGCACGCCAAGCAGCATCGCGGCCAGCTCTGTCACCGTCGTAGCAGCAGATCACTCTGTCGGTATTACGAAACAAAGTTTGCATGTGTTCAGCGGTGGTTGCAGTGCCTAATGCGGCAACGGCGTAATCAATGCCTTTTTCTGCTAGGGCAACGACGTCCATATAGCCTTCCACAATCAACACTTTATCTAATTGCTTATGGGCTTGTTTAGCTTCATAAAAACCATAAAGTTCGAAACTTTTATGGAAAATGCGTGTTTCGGGCGAGTTTAGATATTTAGGGCCTTGATCTGCACCCATTATCCTTCCGCCAAATGCGATGACACGACCACGTTTATCACGAATAGGGAACATCAAGCGATCGCGGAAGAAGTCAAATTGGCGGCCAGCTGACTTTTCTGATGCTAACTTTAAATCAAGCAGCTGTTGTTTGTGCTCAGGCTTGCGGGCTATTTGATTACACAATGACTCCCACTCAGGTGGTGCATAACCAATCATAAACTTTTGTACAGTTTCGCCACTCAGGCCGCGGCCTTTTACGTAGTCAATTACTTGAGTGGCATTGCTATGGTGTTTTAACTGATGCTGGTAAAACTTAGCGGCTTGGAGCATTAAGTCATAGTCAGACTTTTTTTCTTCCATTGAACGCTGCGGCCCTTGTGGGGCGTTTTCGCGTGGTACTTCTAAGTTTAATAGGGCGGCTAGTTCCTCAATGGCATCAACAAACTCAAGCTTGTCGTATTCCATTAAAAAGGAAATAGCGTTGCCATTAGCACCACATCCGAAGCAATGATAAAACTGTTTATCACGCGACACGGTAAATGAAGGCGTTTTTTCATTGTGAAATGGACAGCAGGCTTGATAGTCTTTTCCTGCTTTTTTTAATCCCACACGACCGTCTATGAGCTCGACAATGTCCGCTCTTGCGAGCAAGTCATCAATAAACTGTCTAGGGATTTTGCCTTTCATTTAAGTTCCGAAGTTGTACTAGTGAGTGAGCGCATTATATCAAGTAGCAACGAGAAAAAATCAACTTAATTCAATTAAGGTATCTTATTAGCGCTGCATTGATGCGCATGACGCCTAAAACGAAGAAACCGAGCACTAGGCTCGGTTCACTTATCAATCATACAATTGTATGTGGGCTTAAGCGGTAAGTCTTTGCTTAATTAAACCAGAGACTTTACCCATATCAGCACGACCTTCAGCTTCTGCTTTAATCGCACCCATTACTTTGCCCATGTCTTGCATGCCTGACGCACCAGTTTGTGCAATCACGGCATCAATTAGCTCGACAATTTCATCTTCGCTAAGTGGCTTAGGAAGGAATGTCTCAAGTACGCTAATTTCGTTAGCTTCGATATCAGCTAAGTCTTCACGCCCTGCATCTTTATACTGGGTATAAGAATCGCGACGCTGCTTAACCAACTTAACTAAAACCGCAGTAATACCTGCGTCGTCTAGTGTAGTTTGGTTGTCGATTTCTCGCTGTTTAATTTCAGCAAGTACCGCACGAATCGCGCCAAGACGAAGTTTCTCTTTGGCTTTCATCGCTTCTTTTTGCGCGTCTTTTAGCGTAACTAATAAGCTCATTGATACAAGACCAATACTGATTAGTATAATTTAACGCGACGTGCGTTTTCGCGAGAAAGCTTCTTCATGTGACGCTTAACCGCTGCAGCTTTTTTGCGCTTACGCTCAGCAGTTGGCTTCTCGTAGTGCTCGCGACGACGAACTTCAGAAAGGATACCTGCTTTTTCACATGAACGTTTGAAACGACGTAGTGCAACGTCAAACGGCTCGTTTTCTCTTACTTTAATTACTGGCATTAAAAATTCACCTACCTAATTAATGAGCTTAGCTCTATCTGGCTAAAAACTAGCCAATTGGTTCAAAAATGGTGCGGTATTGTAATCTGAAGCAAGACCGCATGTAAAGCCTAAATTATAGCTAAAAACACCAGCCCTGTCATGTCATACGCTAGCGGCTGTTTTTTCATTCTTTATGAGGGAATTTCAGCGCTGATAAAGGCGGCAGATCACTTGTCCTGCATGCTTTTCTTTAATCACTTGCCAATTTTCTGGTGTTTCAGGTTGTGCTTCTTGTTCAAATTCAACATAGATGAGTGCGTCTTCGCTGAGCCAAGATTGTGTCTCAAGTAAATCACAACAAGGAGTCACAAGCCCTTTGCGAAAGGGTGGGTCAATAAAAACCAAGTCATATTGCTGTTGCTTAAGGTTATTTGCCAGCATGGTTAACGCGTCGGTATTAATGATTTCAACGTTATCCAGTTTGAGTAAAGTTGCATTATTGCTAAGCTGCATCGCCGCGGTTTTATCCAGTTCGATAAAGGTCCCGCTTGCAGCGAAGCGTGAAATAGCCTCAAATCCTAGACTGCCAGCACCAGCAAAGCAATCGAGTACTTTTGCGTCTCTTACGTCCTGCATGAGCCAATTAAAAACGGTTTCTTTCATTCTATCTGTTGTTGGTCTTAATCCCACAACATCATGAACAGGTAACTTGCGACCTTTATGCTTACCACTTATCAGGCGGATGAAACCAGACTGTTTGGTATTTGACTTGGGCTTAGATTTTCTCATAGCGACGTAATTTGCTTCTTTATTAAAGGTTCTTGGTGTCAGGATTTTTCATCCTTACGGAACATGGTACACTTGCACGCAATTTTGTCTAAGCACTAAGGTTGCCATCCTCGGCTTGCCTTTCGAGCCCAAAATTAAGTGTGATATCAATCCAAGTAAAAGCAATAAGCTGATGCGGATTGGCGTTTTCGAGTATGGTAGCAAGATCATTAACATTTTGCTTTGGGTTTATGCAATTTATCTAACACGGTCATAAGTGAATATGGGAAAGAAAAACAAATTTTTATCTTGGTTGGGCTTTGGTAAATCCGATAAAGAGCAACAAGAAGCTGAACGCCAAGAACAGTTAGCAAAAGAACAAGCTGAGCGTGAGGAAGCAGAACGCCAAGCAAAATTAGCTCAAGAGCAAGCAGAGCGTGAAGAGGCTGAGCGTCAGGCGCAACAAGCAACAGAACGAGCTGAGCGTGAAGAAGCGGAACGTCAGGCACAACTAGCGAAAGAACAAGCTGAGCGTGAGGAAGCAGAACGTCAGGCGCAATTAGCTAAAAAACAAGCTGAGCGTGAAGAAGCGGAACGTCAGGCGCAACAAGCAAAAGAACAAGCTGAGCGTGAGGAAGCAGAACGTCAGGCGCAATTAGCGAAAAAGCAAGCTGAGCGTGAAGAGGCAGAACGTCAGGCACAACTAGCGAAAGAACAAGCTGAGCGTGAGGAAGCAGAACGTCAGGCACAACTAGCGAAAGAACAGGCTGAGCGTGAAGAAGCAGAACGTCAGGCGCAATTAGCTAAAGATCAAGCTGAGCGTGAAGAGGCCGAACGTCAAGCACAACTTGCGAAAGAACAAGCAGAGCGTGAGGAAGCAGAACGCCAGGCACAATTTGCTAAAGAACAAGCCGAGCTTGAGGAAGCAGAACGTCAGGCACAATTGGCTAAAGAGCAAGCCGAGCGTGAGGAAGCAGAACGTCAGGCACAACTTGCAAAAGAACAAGCCGAGCGTGAAGAAGCAGAACGCCAAGAACAGTTAGCCAAAGAGCAAGCTGAGCGTGAAGAAGCAGAACGTCAGGCACAACTTGCGAAAGAACAAGCTGAGCGTGAAGAAGCAGAACGTCAGGCACAACTAGCGAAAGAACAAGCTGAGCGTGAAGAAGCAGAACGTCAGGCGCAATTAGCGAAAGAACAAGCTGAGCGTGAGGAGGCAGAGCGTCAGGCACAATTAGCGAAAGAACAAGCTGAACGTGAGGAAGCGGAACGTCAGGCGCAATTGGCTAAAGAGCAAGCCGAGCGTGAAGAAGCAGAACGCCAAGAACAGTTAGCCAAAGAGCAAGCTGAGCGTGAAGAAGCGGAACGCCAAGCAAAAATAGCTCAAGAACAAGCCGAGCGTGAGGAAGCAGAACGTCAGGCACAATTGGCTAAAGAGCAAGCCGAGCGTGAGGAAGCAGAACGTCAGGCACAACTAGCGAAAGAACAAGCTGAGCGTGAGGAAGCAGAGCGTCAGGCACAATTAGCTCAAGAACAAGAAAAGCCGAAAAAAGAAGGTTTCTTCTCCCGTCTTAAAAAAGGCTTGTTGAAAACCAAGGCCAATATCGGCTCAGGCTTTGCTTCGGTATTCAAAGGCAAGAAAATCGATGATGAGTTGTTCGAAGATCTAGAAACGCAATTGCTAACGGCTGATATTGGTGTTGAAACCACGATGAAGCTGATAGATAACCTGACTGATGCTGCTGATAGAAAGCAGTTAAAAGACGGTGAAGCTTTATATGATCTAATGAAAAAAGAAATGTCAGAGATCTTAAATACCGCAGAGCAACCGCTTGAGATCCCTGTCGATAAGAAACCTTTTGTTATCTTAATGGTTGGCGTAAATGGCGTTGGTAAAACGACAACAATCGGTAAGCTTGCCAAACAGTTTCAAAGCGAAGGTAAATCCGTCATGTTGGCGGCTGGCGATACTTTCCGCGCGGCTGCGGTAGAGCAGTTGCAGGTATGGGGTGAAAGAAACAGTATCCCCGTTGTTGCCCAACACACAGGTGCTGATTCTGCGTCGGTGGTATTTGATGCCTTCCAAGCCGCTAAAGCGAGAAATATCGATGTATTAATAGCGGATACAGCGGGTCGATTACAAAATAAAGATAACCTAATGCAAGAGCTTGAGAAGATAGCTCGAGTAATGAAAAAGTTAGACCCTGATGCGCCACATGAAGTGATGTTGACGATTGATGCCGGAACTGGTCAGAATGCGATTAGTCAGGTAAAACTGTTTAATCAAGCGGTTGGCTTAACTGGTATCACGTTAACTAAGCTTGATGGTACAGCCAAAGGTGGGGTTATCTTTGCTGTGGCGGATCAGTTTAAGGTACCAATTCGATATATAGGTGTAGGTGAAGGCATTGATGACTTACGCACCTTTAAGAGTGATGACTTTATCGAGGCATTGTTCAGTCAAGAATAAATAGAGACATCAGTTGCAATAAAGCGGGCAAATTTGCCCGCTTTATTCGATTGCCGAATTGCTACAATGCCACGGACTGAGTGTCATGGTTAAAATAAGTATAAGAGGCCAACATGATTAAATTTGAGCAGGTGAGCAAAACTTATCCTGGTGGGCACAAAGCGCTGGAAAAAGTGAGCTTTGAACTTGCAAATGGAGAACTCGCATTTTTAACCGGCCACAGTGGCGCTGGTAAAAGTACATTATTAAAGTTGGTTAGCGTGATGGAAAGGCCATCAGCAGGCCGTGTCTACATTAATGGTGTCGATCTCAATACGGTATCTAACCGGCAGGTTCCTTTCGTTCGCCGAGATATTGGGATTATTTTTCAAAACCACCGCCTACTCGAACGTTACAGCGTATTTGATAACGTCGCACTACCTTTAGTTATTGAAGGTACTCACCATAAACAGATCACCAAAAGAGTACATGCCGCTCTGGACAAGGTGGGTTTGCTTGATAAAGCAAAGTGCCATCCGAGTGTGTTATCTGGAGGTGAACAGCAACGTGTTGGCATAGCAAGAGCGATTGTTAACTCGCCGCCTTTGCTGCTTGCAGACGAACCTACGGGGAACTTAGACCCAGAACTATCGATGGAAATTCTGAACCTATTTGAAGAATTTAATCGCCGTGGTACATCCGTTCTTATCGCTACTCATGATTTGGGGTTAATAGCACGTATGAAATACCGTAGCTTCACGCTTAATCAAGGACGCATGCTACAAGATCCGCTAGCGGAGGACACGCTATGAGTTTGCTGTTTAAAGGACGAGGAAATCAGGCTGAACAGAGTAAAAAGTCGGTATTTCATCATTTTTACTTTTTTTGTTTGATGATTATTCGTCAAGGTGTACAGAGCCTTGGGGAAATGTGGCGTACGCCAATGGCCTCTTTAATGACTATTCTAGTTTTGGGACTCAGCCTGACATTGCCAGCGACGCTTTATGTGGTAGTGAAAAATGTACAGCAGGTAAGTAGCGGGTTTAAAGAGGCATCTGAAATATCATTGTTTGTTAAAGACGAAATGACAGAGGCACAGACACAAACCTTGGTGAAGCGGCTTGCACTCTATCCAGAAATAGAAAAAGTAGTACTGATAAGTAAAAGCCAAGCTTTGGATGAATTTAAGTCTATGTCTGGCTTTGGTCAGGCGCTTAACTATTTAGAAGAAAACCCGCTGCCTAATGTTGTGCTAGTAACGCCTGTTAGTCGTTTTAGAAAACCACAAGCCGCAACAGAGCTTCTCACTAAACTTGAAAAAGAACGAGAGGTTGAGTTTGGTAAGCTGGATATTGAATGGCTAGAGCGCCTAAATGCACTACTGGGATTACTAAAAGAAAGTGTGATCACCGTGGGGTTTCTATTGCTTAGCGCCGTTATCTTGATTATTGGAAATACCATACGCTTATCCATCATGGACAAGAAAGAAGAAATCCAAGTGCTAAAACTGGTGGGAGCGACCAATACCTTTATTCAGGCTCCGTTTCTTTGGACTGGTGTATGGTATGGCATAGTCGGTGGTTTGGTTGCCTTTATCTGTGTTGGCCTTATGTTGTGGTGGCTGGAGTCAGCTGTATCTACAGTTGTTGGGGTATATCAAAGCAACTTTGTGCTTCAGGGAATGGCAGGGAATGAACTTTTAGTGCTACTTGGCACTGCGATTACTTTAGGGTTTGTAGGCTCTTTTCTTTCTGTACACCGTTATATCAAAGAGATTGAACCTGAAAAGGTATGATTTAACGCTACAAACACCAACCGACTGCTAAAGTGTAGCAGTCGGTTGCCAATTACTATCAGGTTTTAGCACTCAAACAATCAGAACTATTTAAATTTAGCACTGTCATAAAAAAATAATATCGTAAAAAGAAGCCTAGTTAATTCAATATTTTTAATATTATTCAGTAGGTTATATTTTATTTTCGAAGTTCTTCTAAAAAGGTTGATTTTAAAAATCAGATAAAGTAGATTGCATTTAGCACTCTAGATGTTAGAGTGCTAAATATACACGAAACGGTTTATCACTGAGGTGAAACATGACTAAAGATTTATACGCATTAGCACTAACTGGGCAGCAGAGCGCAAGTGTTGAAGGTTACCTTCAATCTGTAAGCACAATACCTATGCTTGGCGCTGAGGAAGAGAGAAAACTTGCGACACGTCTTCAGGAAGAAGGGGATCTTAACGCGGCTAAGCAGCTCATTATGTCTCATTTGAGATTTGTTGCTCACATCGCAAAAAGTTATTCAGGCTATGGCCTACCTCAGGCTGACTTGATCCAAGAAGGTAATATTGGATTGATGAAGGCAGTAAAGCGTTTTGACCCAAGCGTGGGTGTGCGCCTTGTTTCTTTTGCGGTACATTGGATTAAAGCAGAAATCCATGAATATGTATTAAAGAACTGGCGTATTGTTAAAGTTGCGACGACAAAAGCGCAGCGTAAATTATTCTTCAATCTGCGCAAAAATAAAAAGCGTTTAGGTTGGTTTAACCAAGACGAAGTGACAACGGTTGCAAACGAGCTTGGTGTAAGTGAGAAAGAAGTTCGCGAGATGGAATCGCGTATGGCAGGCCAAGATATGGGCTTTGACCTATCTGCTGATGATGACGAAAGCCAAGCGGGTAACTTCTCTCCAGTACAGTATTTAACAGACACAAGTAGTGACCTTGCCGAAGAAGTTGAGCAAGAGCAGTGGCAAGAGCAGTCACATAATCGCCTATTTGCAGCACTGAAAACGCTTGATGAGCGTTCTCAAGATATCGTAAGTGCACGCTGGCTTGCTGACGAAAAGGCAACGCTACAAGATTTAGCTGAGAAATATAGCGTGTCGGCAGAGCGTGTACGCCAGCTAGAAAAGTCAGCAATGAAAAAGCTGCAAAACGCAATGAGCTAAATTTTGCAAAAATGATAAATCGTGTGTCAAATGCCGCTACTCAGCGGCATTTTTATTTTCTATAAACAGATCAGCATCTTAACTCTCATACCTAGAGACTCCTCTGGCAATCTCAAAACTATCATCATTTTGAGCTTACAAGTGTTCGCTTATTTTACTATAATGCGCGAGATTTTAATTCTGGAGTGGTTAAATTGATTGCCATTATACGAATTCTCTTATTAGCAGTGTTTATCATTGTTAGTGGTATTTGCGGATTGTTATTGTGCATTGTGCGTCCTTTTCATGCCAACAATGTGCACACGATAGCCAAATGGTATGGCTATATGTCAAAGTTGATAGGCGTTGAATTGGTTATTACGCAGCATGCAAATGCCAAGCATGTTGTTCCTGCGATGTATGTTGCAAATCACCAAAATAATTATGATCTCTTTACGCTGCCGGCCGTGGTGCCAAAAAACACCGTCAGCATGGGGAAAAAAAGCTTAAAGTGGATCCCGTTTTTTGGACAAATGTATTGGCTATCTGGCAACATTTTGATTGATAGAGCTAATCGTTCTAAAGCCTTGGGAACACTGACCAAATCAGCAAAAAAAATCACCGAGTCAAAACTATCGGTTTGGATGTTCCCTGAAGGAACCAGAAGCTATGGTCGCGGTTTGTTGCCATTTAAAACCGGGGCATTTCATACTGCAATGAGCGCCAATGTGCCTATTATCCCAGTATGTATGAGTTCAACACATGAGCAGATAAAGCTCAATCGTTGGAATAATGGTAAGGTCTATATCGATATACTAGAGCCAGAATATTTAGACTCAGAAGTGCCAGCAAGGGATCACGCTGCTCAGATCCATGCTAAAATGGCTCAAAGAATAGCTGAACTAGATGCAAAAGCGAGATTAAAATAATGGAAAACTGGCGTGAGATAAGTGAAGACATCGTTTCTTCATTGCTAGAAGACGGTTCAAACCCTGAAACACTTTATGAAGTAGAACATCACTTTGTAAGCGAGGATTTTGACAAGCTGGAAGCAGCAGCATTAGCGGCATTTAAATTGGGCTATGATGTTGAAGAACCAGCAGAGCTTGAGCTCGAAGACGGCGGTAAAATTTGGGGCTTTGATGTTGTAGTAGAAGCCGAACTGGATACCGACGTTATCATGGAAGACGTAGACAAGTTAGAAAAGGTTGCACTAGACGCTGGCGTTGAATACGACGGCTGGGGAACTTATTTCCAAGAATAGCAACTGTATAAAACCCAGCATGTATACGGTGTTGGGTTTCCCCTCCTACAACACCTCACAAACACCTAAAAATAGATCACTTAATTAAGCAAATTGGTATAACAAGCGTTTCTGAGTGGTTGTAATTTCACCATACCTTTGTGTGAATTTAATCTGAATAGATGGTGTTTCACCTCATTCAATGGTATTAATATTCATTGGCTAACTACGTAGTGTAAGCGATTCATGCAGATTGTCCTCCCCATTGAAGATCTTAGACCAGGAATGTTTGTGGATAATGTTCACAAGCATAAGTCTGACGCGGGCATTAAGATCAAATCTCGGGGAATGGTCAGAGATGAAGCCATCATTCAAAAACTGATTGATAAAGGGGTACTGGAGCTCACCATCGACTTTACGCAGAGCGATATTCCTGTACCACAGAAATATCAGCAGCCAGCTGAACCGGTCACTGAAGCACCACAAACCCCTGAAGAACCAGCCGCCAAAAATGGCATGGATGGCAGTCTTTCCACCGCTCGCAGCAAGCCAAAATCCAAAGCCAAAACGGTGAGTAAAGAACAAACTTTGCAGCAAGAATTTGCGGTTGCGATGCAAAAGTTTGAAAAGAATAACCGTCAGATCCAAAGCCTCTATGGAGATGTAACGTCGGGTTTGAAGGTCGATATGAGCCTCATCAACGAGGTAAGTAAAGACATCGTCGATTCGGTACTGCGCAATTCAAATGCGATGGCGATTTTAACTCGGATCAAAGACAAAGATGCCTACAATTGGCGTCATATGACCAACTGCGCCATTCTGATCACCGTATTTGCCAAACACCTTGGCTTGCAACATCACATTATTGAACAGTTAGCCATGGGGGCGATGTTGCATGACATTGGTCACGCTAAGTTACCGCAGGGGCTGATCAATAAGCCGGGCAATTTTACCGATCTTGAGTATCGTGCGGTCAAAAAACATGTGGCGCAGTCGTTGGGGTTGAGCAAAGGAGAGTCTGGGATCACGCCAATCATGCTGGACATGATCATCAACCATCATGAACGCTTAGATGGTACAGGCTATCCCAGAGGGATTAAAGACGACGCACTCAGCACCGCGGCAAGAATGATGGCGATTGTGGATGTATACGACGCCATAACCTCAGATCAGCACCACAAAGAGGCTGATGAGCCTATTAATGCGTTACGCTTTTTGCTGTCGAGTAAAAAGCAATTTGACCCTATTTTAGTGCAACGTTTTATTAAGTGTATGGGGGTTCACCCCGTAGGAACTATTGTTAAACTGACCAACGAGCGATTAGGATTGGTACTCGAAGGCAATAAACATGCACCCACGGCGCCTCTTGTACGAGTGTTTTACAATACCAAACATCTCCACCATGTTACGGCAAAAGATTTGGATTTAAGCGAGTCAGACATCAAAGTGATTGCAAGTGTCAGGCCGCTTGATTATCAAATTAACCTCTCACGATTGCTAAGAGATCAATTATTGATTTAAGGCTTGGATTGCGCGACTGGGAAGAAAGCGTTTTTACAGCGTCTTTTGAGATTTTGCCATCTAGCAGAGAGCATTGCGCCAGTCATACAGCTTGCCATCATTAATATCCACAGTAATGTTCCCTTTTCCGAATGTAACGCCGCACAGCTTAGCAGCAGTGATAGCAGCGCTGCGACAATTGCACCTAGCCAGTATTGACTGACCGGATTATCACACTCTCCTGCGTGGCGACAGGCACAGTAGTTTGCTTTGCACAGGCAATATACGCTGAGACCGCAAAATACCAATGCGCAAACGATTAATGCTATCGACATGTTGTTCTCCTTGGCACGATTAGCACACAGAATGACTCATACTCAGATTGAAGAGTGTATATAAGGGATGAAGGTACGTCAATGATATTGGTAATTATTATCATTTGATAATTTATCTCATCCGATGAGTTTATAAAGTGCGTAATTTGTTCGTTATATGTTCACTTAATCAACGAAAAGTCGCAAAAAAGGAGATTTCTACTCCACTTTTAGGTAGGGTGTCATGAATTTATTATTCTGCCAATTTGGTGGGTGTGTGGCATAGCTGGATATTGGCTAGGTGAGCAAGGTCAAAGTGAGGCTACGCAGTGTTACTCGAATTGGTTTTTTTAACCATTACTCAGGAAATGGTTAGTTCACAGGGGATTAGAGTATGAACAAAGTATTATTAGGTCTTATCGCATCAGGTGCGATTTTATCGTCATCACAAGCACTAGCTGCCGCCTTCCAACTTGCGGAACAAAACGTATCTGGCCTTGGTCGTGCTTATGCGGGTGAAGCATCTGCAGCCGACGATGCGTCAGTGGTTGCACGTAACCCAGCATTGATGGGTAAGCTATCAGGCACGCAATTATCAGTAGCAGCTATGTATGTTCAACCGGACGTAAGCCTGACGGGAACAGGTACTAGCAATGGTATCCCTGCATCTGCGTTAAATGACAACAGCATCGCACCAAGTGCTATTATTCCTGCTATTTATGCAACACACAAATATAATGACCAATGGTCGATTGGTGCAGGTATCTATTCACAGTTCGGCCTATCTACAGAATTCGATAAGGATTATGTTGCTGGCCAAATCGCGGGTGAAACTGAAATTAAGACCGTTAACTTAGGCATTTCAGCTGCTTACCAAATTGATGAGCAATGGAGCGTAGCGTTTGGTATTAATGAAGTTTATGCCGATGCTAAAATCGTCCGTAACCTTGGCGCGACAACGACAGGTTTGCCAGCAAGTACTCAAGCGGTACATTTAGAAGGTGACGATTATGGCTTTGGTTGGAACCTAGGCGTTGCTTATCAAATTGATGAAAACAACCTAATCGGCTTCCATTACCGTAGTGAAACAGATATCACATTTGATGGCCACTTTAGCAACGACTTACCAGCAGCGATTGGCGGCTTGAATGGCGCGTCACTACCAGGTTCAGTAGATGTAACGTTACCTGCGATTGCTGAGATCTCAGGTTCTCATAAACTAAACCAAGAAACCTCACTACACTACAGCGTACTTTGGACTGGCTGGAATAGTTTTGATGAACTTGAAGCTGTAGTTGGTAACGCAGGTTCAGTATTCACTAAAGAAGAGAATTTCTCTAATTCATTACGTTTTGCAGTTGGTGCTGACTATCAGCTTAGTAATGCAGTGAAACTACGTGCAGGTATGGCGTATGATGAATCACCAGCGGATGAAAACCATCTGTCTATCTCAATTCCTGATACAGACCGTACTTGGTACTCATTTGGTGCGGAGTATACACTTGCTAACCAAGCAACTGTAGATTTCGGGATCAGTGTTTTAAGAGGTAAAACACAAACTTTCACTGAAGCTGACAGATTCAGTGAGTGGGGCTATCGCTCTAAAGGCCATGCGATGATCTTTGGTCTTCAATATAATCACAAGTTCTAATTGTGAGAGAACATTAAAAAAGCGGCTTTTAGCCGCTTTTTTACTTTCTACAGCATAGACTTAAGTTGATATAGCAAAGCATGAGCTTGCTTTGGTGTCATATCATCGGGATCCATATCTGCAAGTAGCGCTTCAACCTCAGAAGGCTCATTGGCAAGCATTAAGCTCTGCTGTACAGGCGCAGCTACATGAACAGGCTTATCGCCAACGACGCTCTGATGTTGCTCTAACAAAGCGAGTTTCTGTTTTGCCAACTTAATCACCGCTTTTGGCACGCCGGCAAGACTTGCTACCTGTAAACCAAAACTCTTACTTGCAGCCCCTTCCATCACGGTGTGTTTGAAGGCAATGGTATCGTTATGTTCAACGGCATCCAAATGCACATTAACAAGGCCGGCTTGCTGCTCAGCCAATTCGGTTAACTCAAAATAATGAGTTGCAAACAGTGTTTTTGCTGCAATTTTGCTGGCGAGATAATCCGCTGTCGCATAAGCGAGTGATAAACCGTCATAGGTGCTTGTCCCGCGACCAATTTCGTCCATCAGCACTAACGACTGGGCGGTTGCATTGTTTAAAATGGTTGCAGTTTCGGTCATTTCAACCATAAAGGTTGAGCGCCCAGAGGCAAGATCATCACTGGCACCAATGCGAGTAAAAATACGATCGACAATACCGATGGTGGCCGCGCTTGCCGGTACATAGCTGCCAATATGCGCCATCAACACGATTAACGCGGTTTGACGCATATAGGTCGATTTACCACCCATATTTGGTCCAGTAATAATGAGCATTTTACGTTCATCGTTGAGTTTTACTGGGTTGGCAATGAATGGTTCTTTACTTACTTGTTCTACGACTGGGTGGCGACCATCCACTAAATCAATTTCAGTGCCCTCGGTAAGCGTGGGCTTGCAATAGTCTAGTGTCTGAGCACGTTCAGCTAAGGTGTTTAATACGTCCAAATCGGCAAGTGCTGCTGCCATGACTTGCAATTGTTCAATATAAGGAGCGATGAGTTCAAATAGCTCTTCATATAGGCGCTTTTCAAGTGCTAGTGCTTTCGATTGGCTTCCAAGCACTTTGTCTTCATGCTCTTTTAGCTCAGGAATAATATAGCGTTCGTTATTTTTCAGTGTTTGTCTGCGAATGTATTCTGCAGGCACTAAGTGCGAATTGGCGCGGCTGATCTCAATATAAAATCCGTGAACGCGGTTATAGCCAATTTTTAATGTCGAGATCCCTGTGCGTTCGCGCTCTCTTTCTTCAAGTTTTTCTAAAACATCCGTGGCACCTGCGCTTAATGCGCGTAGCTCGTCAAGCTCTGCATTGTAACCCTGTGCTATCACTCCACCATCACGAATGAGAACAGGGGGATTGTCGATAACCGCTCGTTCTAACAAATCTTGTAACTTAGGTAATGCCGGTGAGTGGCTAATGATAGACTGAAGTCTCGCATCCGTCGCATCTTGTAAAATATCATGCAATGGCGGTAACGCTTGTAATGCACTTCTTAAACGCGTTAGATCACGCGGACGAGCGGTAAACAACGCTAACCGTGCTACAACTCGTTCAATATCGCCAATGTGTTTTAGTGCATCGTAAACTTCCATGCATAGTTGTTGTTCGATAAGGCTCGCAATCGCATTGAGTCGAGCATTGAGCTCTTTGCGTTCGCGCACGGGCGTATGAATACGGCGTTTTAGTAAGCGCGAACCCATAGCCGTTGAAGACTTATCTAAAATCTGCGCTAAGGTGTTTTCAACACCGCCAGAGAGATTCAGTGTTAGCTCTAAGTTTTTGCGTGTTGCGGCATCTAAGATCACTGCGTGCTCATTCTTTTCGAGCGTGATCGCACGAATATGAGGTAATGCCGTGCGCTGCGTGTCTTTCACGTATTGCATGACACAACCCGCAGCGATTAAACCCATATTGGCATTGTCGACACCAAAACCGACTAAATCGCGGGTTTCAAACTGCTGACAAAGTAAATGCTTTGCTGTGTCTAAATCGAACTCCCAATCCGGGCGGCGACGACTGCCTTTAATACTTTCTAGCACTAAAAGGTTCTGAAATGATTCTGGATATAACAATTCTGCGGGCTGCAAGCGCTGTAGCGTAGAGTTAAGTGCTTCGTCAGTCTGTAGCTCTACGATATTAAATCGGCCCGAGTTAATATCAAGATAGGCAATGCCATAACCTAAGTTTTTTGGATGTTGGTAGACCGCCGCAAGTAAATTATCTTGGCGTTCTTGCAATAGTGCTTCGTCGGTGACGGTACCTGGAGTAACAATACGCACAACTTTACGTTCTACAGGACCTTTACTGGTCGCGGGGTCGCCAACTTGCTCACAAATAGCAACAGATTCACCCAGTTGTACCAAGCGAGCTAAGTAGTTTTCAACTGCATGATAGGGAACACCCGCCATTGGAATTGGATTGCCACCGGCTTTGCCCCGATAGGTTTGAGAAATATCAAGAAGCTGCGCCGCTCTGATGGCATCGTCAAAGAAGAGTTCATAAAAGTCGCCCATGCGATAGAACAGCAAGATTTCTTGATGCTGAGCTTTAATTCGCAGGTATTGCTGCATCATTGGGGTTTGTTGGTTTATAGTGTGTTCTGAATATAGATCTGACGACATTGTTGATACCTAAAAGGTTTTCCTATGGAGCACTACAAAGAGATAGCCGAATATGCGGCACAATTGGGCGCTATTCTAACGAATAACGGCGTAACAATCACTACCGCAGAGTCATGTACGGGTGGTGGGGTGAGTTATGCGTTAACAGATACGCCGGGGAGCTCTGCATATATAGAACGTTGTTTTGTGACATACAGTAATCAAGCTAAGCATGAATTATTGGGAGTATCACAACAAACGCTAACGCAATTTGGTGCAGTGAGCGAGCAAACGGTTTTGGAAATGGTCAAAGGCGCTCAGCAGGCAGCCCATGCTGAAGTTGCCATTGCTGTGTCCGGTATCGCAGGACCAACTGGGGGCAGTGCTGATAAGCCAGTAGGTACTGTATGGTTTGCTATTGCAAATAGTGACAAAGTTCAGGTATTTCACCAACTATTTACTGGAAGTAGGGCCGAAATAAGAGTTCAAGCTATTGAATTTGCATTAAAAAATACTATAGCAATGGTAAAATCATAAAATTCTACTTGATACTGTAATTTCATACAGTATACTAGGTGTCATTACGCTGAATTGGAGAAGCAAATGAACGATAACAAGCAAAAGGCATTAGACGCAGCACTATCACAAATTGAGCGTCAGTTTGGTAAAGGCTCAATCATGAAACTGGGTGAGAACAAGGCGCTAGATATTGAAGCCATCTCAACTGGTTCACTAGGTCTGGATATTGCACTTGGTATCGGCGGCTTACCAACTGGTCGTATTGTTGAAATCTATGGTCCAGAATCATCAGGTAAAACAACGCTAACATTACAAGCGATTGCAGAAGCGCAGAAGCTTGGTAAAACATGTGCGTTCGTTGATGCTGAACACGCACTCGATCCAATCTATGCTGAAAAGCTAGGCGTTAATGTTGATGAGCTATTAGTATCACAGCCTGACACCGGTGAACAAGCGCTTGAAATTTGTGACATGTTAGTTCGTTCTGGTGCGGTTGATTTGGTTGTTATTGACTCGGTAGCAGCACTTACCCCTAAAGCTGAAATCGAAGGCGATATGGGTGACTCACACGTTGGCTTGCAGGCTCGACTC
Organism: Pseudoalteromonas sp. CO342X; assembly: GCF_004208915.1. NCBI lineage: Bacteria > Pseudomonadati > Pseudomonadota > Gammaproteobacteria > Alteromonadales > Pseudoalteromonadaceae > Pseudoalteromonas > Pseudoalteromonas sp. CO342X. The sequence goes on along the minus strand of NZ_SGPH01000035.1, from coordinate 42,548 downwards.
ATGTCACAAGCATTGCGTAAGCTTACAGCTAATATCAAACGCTCGAATACATTATGTATTTTCATCAACCAAATTCGTATGAAGATTGGTGTAATGTTTGGCAACCCTGAAACCACAACTGGTGGTAACGCACTTAAATTCTATGCATCTGTACGTCTTGATATTCGTCGTATCGGTTCAGTGAAAGAAGGTGATGAGGTTGTTGGTAACGAAACTCGCGTTAAGGTTGTGAAAAACAAAGTAGCACCACCATTTAAGCAAGCTGAGTTCATCATCATGTACGGTGAAGGTACGTCGAAACAAGGTGAGTTGATAGATTTAGGTGTGAAACACAAACTGGTTGATAAAGCGGGTGCTTGGTTTAGCTACAACGGCAATAAGATTGGCCAGGGTAAAGCAAACTCGATTAAGTTCTTAAAAGAAAATGTTGAGATTGCCAACGAAATTGAAGGCAAGTTGAGAGAAATGCTCCTAGCGCAAGCGGTTATTATGCCTGAAGAGGGAGAAGATAAAGGCCTTGCTGAAGTTGAAGACGATTTAGAGCTATAGGCTAGTCACCCAAGCTTAACTGCTCGCCAGCAAGCTTGAGCTATATTTTAAAAAGCCCAAAGGTTAACCTTTGGGCTTTTTACGTTTTATAAAAGTTTACTTTTGATAACAAAGAGATAGTTATCGATTAATCCGAACAATACAGCTATTTTGATATAAAAATAAAATACGTTGTTTGATTTTCAGCTATTAATCCACCTTTTCAACAAGTTATGTAACTTGCCTTGATGCTTTACATCATCAATCTTATTGAAAGCAGAAAAATTAGGCAAATTGGGGTGATTTCGACTATGGTTTTCTGGTAAAATCTGCGCCTAATTTTTTCTAAGTGAATTTGCAATGGGTAAAAACGTCGTTGTATTAGGCACCCAATGGGGTGACGAAGGTAAAGGTAAAGTAGTTGACCTACTTACAGATAAGGCTTCTTTAGTTGTTCGCTACCAAGGCGGACACAATGCTGGCCATACACTAGTAATTAACGGTGAGAAAACGGTACTACACTTGATCCCATCAGGTGTACTACGCGAAGACGTTAAATGTGTAATTGGTAATGGTGTAGTACTTGCACCAGATGCACTAATGAAAGAAATCCACATGCTTGAAGCGCGTGGCGTTCCTGTACGTGAGCGTCTATTGATCAGCGAAGCATGTCCTTTGATCTTGCCTTACCACGTTGCACTAGACCAAGCGCGTGAACTAGCGCGTGGTGAAAAAGCCATTGGTACAACTGGCCGTGGTATCGGTCCTGCATACGAAGATAAGGTTGCACGTCGTGGTTTACGTGTTGGCGATCTTTTCAACCCAGAGCAATTTGCTGCGAAGCTTAAAGAAGTATTAGAGTTCCACAACTTCGCCTTGGTTAACTACTACAAAGTAGACCCAGTAGACTTCCAGAAGACATACGATGATGCAATGGAAGTAGCAAAAGTACTTAAGTCAATGATTGTTGACGTTACTGAACTACTTGATCAAGCGCGTAATGCTGGCGACCATATTCTATTTGAAGGTGCGCAAGGTACATTACTTGATATTGACCACGGTACTTACCCGTACGTAACCTCATCAAACACTACAGCCGGTGGTGTTGCGACTGGTGCAGGTTTTGGTCCGCTACACTTAGATTACGTTTTAGGTATTGTTAAAGCTTACACAACTCGTGTTGGTTCAGGTCCTTTCCCTACAGAGCTTTACGATGGTCAAGATAAGCAAGACCCAGTTGGCAGACACTTAGGCGAGAAAGGTAACGAGTTTGGCGCAACAACTGGTCGTTTACGTCGTACCGGTTGGTTTGATGCAGTGGCAATGCGCCGTGCAGTTCAAATCAACAGCATCAGTGGTTTCTGCTTAACTAAACTAGACGTACTTGATGGTTTAGAAAAAGTGAAAATCTGTACTGGTTACCAATTAGAAGACGGCACTGTGACTAATGTGACTCCTCTTGCTGCTGAAGGCTATGAGAAAGTGACTCCAGTATACGAAGAAATGCCTGGTTGGAGCGAAAACACCTTTGGTGCAACTTCTGTTGAGCAGCTTCCAGAAGCCGCTATCAACTATATCAAGCGCCTAGAAGAAATCACTGGCGTGCCAATTGATATCATTTCAACAGGCCCAGACCGCGTTGAGACAATGATTGTTCGCAACCCTTTTGCTGAATAATCCTGCTGTCGATTGATAAAGAAAAAAGCTGCTACGGCAGCTTTTTTTGTGTCTATTACCCTACAAGTTTTTGTCTTCCTGCCGATAAGTAAGTGAATTTTTGCTCAGATGATGAAATTAGACTTCGCTTTGGCGTAAATAATGCTTAATCAAATTTGAGTGTCGATGTTGCTGCAGAGCAAGTAATTTGCCTCTGTAGCCTGCTATAGTTAAACAATCAGCTTTACTTTGATGGGTCTTCGATGAATTACTTACTTCGTTATTTTGCAGCTTCAGCATTGAGTGTTTCCTTAAGTCTCAGTATACAGAGCAAAGTATCTGCCGAAGAGGCTATCGAAGCTGTGCCTTTGTATACGCAGCAAGAGCTACTAGCGCTCATTGAAAAAAATCAACACCTTGCTCGGGTTAAAGCGGATGAGTGCCAGCTGGTTAAAGATATTGAAGCGCGTGCTGAGATCATGGCGCTGCCTTCGTATCAGTTTCTTTATGGTGACATGTTAGCTTATGCCGTGTGTGTAGACAGAGATGTTGAGCTCGGCCTTTATTATATGAAAAGGGCAGCAGAGCAGGGCCTTGCCGCGGCGCTTGAACAATTAGGTCGTTACTATGATGTTGGCCAGTTGGTGCAAGAAGATAAAGCGATGGCGGTAACCTATCTGAGAGAAGCCGCTGCGCTTGGCAACTTAAACGCTCAATTAAGACTCGTAGATGTGTTTAATCAAGGTCATGGTAGCCCTAGAGATTATGAAGACGCCTACCGATGGTTGTTCCATTCCGCAGTTGCAGATAAAAAGCTACATAAGCGGATTCAGGTAGCACTAGGGCAATTGGCAAATAAAATGCCTGATAGCGTGGTCAAGCGCGCGAGATTGCCTATATAACCTGAATTCGGGATAACAACTTGTTCTCTAGCAGCTGCTATTCCTTACTACTGCGTTAAATTTGCTTGCAATAGGCCAGCTATTGACGCACAAATTTGCCTTGTATTAAGAAATAACTTCTGGCTAGAGTGATACTACGCTTTTGAGCTTAGTGATTTTAGTGGATTAACTTACTTCTTATCCCGAGTTTAGGTTATATAACCTGAGGCTCAGGTTAACTCCGTTGGATCAATAGGTTTTACTTTCAGCAGATTATGAATGGAAAGTAAAAGCGGCGTAAGTGACGCCGCTTTGCTTGTTTCTAAATAAAGCCGGTAAAGCTAGCTTATTTCTTATCCAAATCTCAGGTTAAGTAATTTGTTGGCTGCTAAGCTTTGCACCAATTTGGCCTTCTTTATTTGCATTTGGATCTTTAAGCACCGTTAACTTAGGCGGCTGCAATGCCAACACGCGGTCGCCTTCTTCTGGAAGCTTTTTCATGTCAGAGGTAAACGGGCGGATCAAGATGGGTTCCTCATCTTTGTTCTGCTCTGTGAGTACAAACAGTGGGATTGCTTCACTGTTAACCTCTTTATACTGTTCCCATTTAAACTCTTCTGAGATCCGCGTTACGCTCACTTTACCGCCCTTAGCCATCATGCTACTTAGCTTGGCGTAATTACCTTCGTCGCCAAATAAGATTTGGCGAGAAAGGAAAGTGGCGCTATCTTTGTTCGCCTTAGCGTGGTTAGTGGATGATTTGAGCGAATAAACACATTGATCGCCAAGTAAGTGAGAAAAGTACTGTACACCCAAAGCGTTGTGGTGACGGTTAGGTGAAAGCGCTAGCACTGACTTTAAGCTGGTCAACGGGAGGTAACGCTCTGCATGCTCCGACTGTGGGTTACCATAGTAACAAGGCAGTCCGTCCATTCTCGCCATCTTGCAGTTTTCCCATGCGGGATCGGAGAGATAAACATCAATATTTTGGTCTTTTAAGCCTTTAGCCACCGCTCTAGCTACATGGTTTGCACCAATGATAAGTAAGGTATTGGGCTTTGGTTGACGTACTCCTAAAAGACGTGCGAAAGGCGTTGCCGTTAGGCTTTGTAGTACCACGGTGACAATGATGACGGTGAAAATAAGCGGCACCATTTTATCCGCATCTGCTATCTGTGATTTGGTCATACTTAACGCAAAAACTGAGCCTACCGCTGCAGCAACAATGCCTCGAGGAGCTATCCAGCTTAACAGAATACGAGACTTTATCGGTAAGTCAGTATTGAACGTCGATAAGAATATCGACAGTGGTCGAGCAATAAATAATACTACAGCTAGAAAAATAAAGACGTCGGTGTCTAACAGCATTAAATCTTCTAACTTGAGTCGTGCCGCGAGTAAGATAAATAAGCTCGAAATCAGGATCATTGAGAGATCTTCTTTAAACTCTAACACTGAGTCTATTTCCAAGTCATCTTGGTTAGCGAGCCAAATACCAAAGATAGTCACGGCCAGTAAACCCGACTCATGGCTCAGATGATTAGATAGCGTAAAGCTAAACAACACCAGCGCTAAAATGGCGAATTTGTGAAGCTCGAAAGGAAGCCACTCTTTTCTTATTAGGTAAGTGGTTAGGTAACCTGATGCGACACCAATACTTATCCCAACACCAAGCGTTGATACGAGCGCCCACAAGGTGTGACTAAAGATACCTTCGCCACCAACTAAAGAGACGGCTTCAAATACGAGTACCGCAAAGAGTGCACCGATTGGGTCTATGACTATACCTTCCCAACGTAAAATACGATCTATGTCTTTGTCTGGGCGCATGGCGTTCAGCATCGGGGCAATAACCGTTGGACCGGTCACGACAAGTACTGCGCCCAAAACGGCGGCAACTTGCCAGTTAAGCTCCAGCACGAAAATTGCGGTCGTTGCTATCACCGCAAAGGTTGCTAACATCCCGATAGAACAAAGGTTTCGTACGACCTTACCAATTCCTTTGAGTTCTTTAAAATGCAGGGTTAGTGAACCTTCAAAAAGGATAACGGCAACGGAAAGTGAGACGACGGGAAAGAGTAAATCCCCGAGTAAGGCATCTGGATCCAGCGTGCCACTAAATGGCCCCAAAGCAAGACCAATAAGAAGTAAAAACAAAATTGCAGGAACCTTAAAGGCCCAAGCAAGCCATTGTGCTATTACAGAACATACTGCAATACCTGCAATGTAGATTGCTGACATAGATTCTCCCCGGTTGGATTATCCCAACATTTTTATCAGTATAGCTAGCATCCTGTTATAACACAGCGCGAATGAGGGTAAAGTGAATAAATTACTGAAAATAAGGTATTATAAAATTGATTTATGGTGGTCATAAATAATTAACATGGGATAGGGTTGCAATCTTACCCGAGCTTACGTTAAGGTAATAAGCGTTCAAGGCGTGGAGTAAATCGCGCCGTCATTCACAATCTACTCATTACGCAATTATTCATTGCGGTACAGCCTTTCCGGCCGCACCAAACCATGGTGGCCCTGTTGGAAACGGCTCGACGTCAAGGGTTAAGTACTTGATGTCACAATCAATCTTCTATTAGTGAAATGTCAGCCAGTTAACGATTGTTGCTGTGTCTGGGTTTAGCATGTGTGGCGACATGATGGGACTAAGGTCTTCGCCGTCGCACGTCTGTCTGTTTTATCTATTTGCCGACTTTTTGGTCGATGCATTGCGCTTTCTGTTGTCTTCTAATAGGAGATATTTGGAGTACCAACTCGTGAGTGGGTGGTTAATTTAATGCAGGAATTTATGTCGATGAAACAGTCAAAACGTATAGTAATCAAGATCGGAAGTGCGTTGATCGCGCCAGAGCAAGATGGGTGTCGATCCCGCTATTTACTCAGCATCGCGCAATTCATCGTGCGTTGTCGAGCCCGAGGTATCGAAGTGATCCTCGTCTCTTCAGGTTCAGTCGCAGCAGGGGCGCACTTATTTCCAAACTCAGAGCAGCCTAGCATTGCGGTGAAAAAGGCGATGGCGGCAGCTGGCCAAACCGAGATGATGGCTACGTGGGACCGCTTCTTCGACTTCCCGTCGGCGCAGATATTGCTGACTCACGGTGACCTACGTGATAGAGAGCGCTACACCAGTATTCGTGAAACAATATTCACTTTACTCGATCATGGAATACTGCCTATTATCAATGAAAATGACACCGTGACCACAGACGATTTGAAGGTGGGTGATAACGATAATTTATCTGCCATGGTTGCGGGGGCTGCAGATGCCGATGGGCTAATTATTTGCTCCGATGTCAGTGGTTTATATAACAAAAACCCTAATTTACACGCAGATGCAGAGCTGATCTCAGAGGTGACAGAGATCACTGAAGAAATCTACGATATGGCAGGTTGTCCAACGAGCAAGGTTGGCACAGGTGGTATGAAGACCAAAATTGAAGCTGCTGAAAAGGCGACGTCTCACGGTATAGATACCTATATTGTTAACGGCTTCGAAGAAACAACCTTTGAATTATTGTTGACGGGAAAAAATCCAGGCACGGTATTTACAGCCTATGATAAACCGATGCAAGAAGCGGTGCATTGGATGACTCACACGGCATCAGAGCAAGGTGAGCTAGTCGTAGATAGCGATTATGGCTCAGGCGAAAATCAAGTGGTCGGTCAGTTAAGTGGCGATGAAATCACTGAAGTAAAAGGTGAGTTTTCTGTTGGAGATACCGTACTCGTGAGGAGCAAAGACGGTAAGCGCTTAGCCAAAGCAACCACCAATTACAGTAGCTGCCTATTAAACTTTTTAACTGAACATGAAGAGAACCCGATCAGCGAAAGAATTCAAGATAGTATCGGACCCGTTATTTCAGAACAAGATATTGCATTATTGGAGAAGTCATAAGACATGAGTTTAATCACAGATATTTCATCACAGGCTGCAAAAGCAGCGAAACAGTTAGCACTATTATCTACAGAGCAAAAAAATGCAGTGTTAGCAGATATGGCAAAAGGGATCCGTGATAACAGCGATGCCATTATTAAAGCCAATGAAGCTGACTTAGCTGCTGCTCGTGATAACCAGCTTAGCGACGCCATGATAGATAGATTAACGCTTAACCAAGCGCGGATTGAAAGCATGGCTGAGGGCATTGAGACCATCATTCAACTGGACGATCCAGTGGGTGCACGTAGAGACATGGGTGTAAGACCAAATGGCATTAAAATCAGCAAAATGCGAGTGCCACTTGGTGTTGTCTGCATGATTTATGAGGCGCGCCCCAATGTCACCGCTGACGCCGGTGCGCTGTGTTTTAAATCAGGTAATGGTGTTATTTTGCGTGGTGGTAAAGAAGCGTTAGCGAGTTCTTTAGAGATCGCAAAAGCGATGCATAAGGCGCTCGAAAAACATAATCTACCTGCCGCATTGGTTTCTGTTATTCCGGATCCAGACCGCGCGTTGTTAATGGAGCTGATGCAGCAAAAAGAATATATCGACCTTATCATCCCACGTGGCGGTGAGGGTCTAATCAATTTCGTTACTGAGAATAGTACGGTGCCAGTGATCCAGCATTTTAAAGGCGTGTGTCACTTATATATAGATAAAGCGGCCGATCTCGATAAAGCAATGGCGCTTCTGTTAAACGGTAAAACGCAGCGTACTGGTGTATGCAATGCGCTTGAAGGGTTAATCGTTCATCAAGATATCGCCCCGACTTTTTTACCGAAAGTTGCAGCAGCATTAGCAGAAAGAGGCGTGAAAATTAATGCGTGTAAGCAAACCGTAGCTTATTTTGATAATGCAGTTGAATTGAGTGATGACGAGTTTGGCGAAGAATACTTGAGCCTTGAAATAGCGGTTCGTCAGGTTGCTGATTTTAATGCAGCGCTTGCACATATTGATCGCTTTGGTAGTCACCATACCGAAGTTATCTGTACGGAGGACAAAGCAGCTGCTGATTTGTTCCAACGTGGTGTTGATGCTTCCGTCGTGATGGTTAACGCCTCTTCACGCTTTAGTGATGGTTCAGCGTTAGGTTTAGGTGCCGAGATTGGTATTGCTACCACCAAATTGCACGCATACGGACCTATGGGCTTGGAGTCGCTAACAACCGAAAAGTTTTTAGTAAATGGTGAAGGCCAAATCAGAGAATAATGAACAGATGCTGCTTGAGTAGATCGAAGAATCATACTCAGTGGTATACACAGAATGACATAAGTAACTGCAAAGCTCGGGTCGAAAGACTTGGGCTTTTTTCTTCTCGATTTAAGGTGTTAATGTTGTAAGAAGTAAGAAGTAAGAAGTAAGAAGTAAGAAGTGCGGAAAGTGGTGGAGCTAAGCAGGATCGAACTGCTGACCTCCTGCGTGCAAGGCAGGCGCTCTCCCAGCTGAGCTATAGCCCCACATTCCGTCAGTGGACGAAGCGAAATTTAATCATTTTTTATATTCCCGTCAACCCCAGACAAAAAATTTCGCTATTTTTTTATAGTCTTTGTTACACTGAACTGAAAATAAAACGAATTAAGCGAATTATGGTTCTGCGTCATATCTTTTCTATTCTCATTATTGGGCTGCTAGCGAGTTGTGCATCAAAGCCTGATGAGCCTGAACTTATTATCGAAAAGCAATCTCTTCATAAGCGTCTTTCGCCAACTGGTGATAAAGAATTTGCTTTCATTGTAACGGTAAAAGCAACACCTCGAATGGAGCTGGATGCAAGTAAGCCAATATCAAGGAGAGAACTAAAACGCTTTGCCGAGTTTGAGCGTATTGAAGATTCCCCCTCTCTAAAACTCAAGCTAGAAGAGCAAGCCGTCGCCTTGTTAAAACCGGCTTTGATTGAGGCGGACTATTGTAATGCAGGTCATAAAATTACCGATGTATACTGGCGACAGCGTAGCGTTCAGTTACGAGGTAAGTGTTTGTGATCAGAAACAATCCAAGTGCACTTGCAGAGCGGCTCGCTCAGCTAGATATCAACTATCTCAATTATGAGCATCCACCGTTACATACTTGTCTAGATGCTGACAACTTGAAGTTAGCGAGAAAAGGGACGCGACTGAAAAATCTTTTCCTCCGAGATAACTATGGAAAGCGACACTTTCTTTTTATTATTCCTGCAGATAAGCAAGTCGACCTAAAAGCACTGTCTAAATCTCAAGGGGTGTCGCGTTTAGGTTTTGCATCGACGGACAGGCTAGCAAAGTATTTAGGAGTGGAACAAGGCTGTGTATCAGCACTCACATTGCATAACGACAGTGAGCAACAAGTCGAATTATGGCTTGATAGTGAACTGCAATCTGCGCATTTATGGCAGTGTCACCCTCTAGTGAATACTAAAACTTGGGTGTTAACGCTCGAAGATTTGAAACGCTTTTGGCAAGTCACTGGGCACTCACCTCACTGGGTTGACTGTGTTTCTCAAACTCAGAGCTAAGCCGACTGTACAGACGGTAAAAAGTGACGCACAAAACCAAGTGATACCAGCTTGCTCATAAATCAAACCCGGAAGATAAGATCCCAGCACGCCTCCGGAATAATAAAATGAAACATAAGCGCCATTAGTGACGGTTGCAGGTGCCTGACTAATACTGTTGGCTAATGGCGCAGCGGTTGAATGGATCACAAACATACAGGCGCAGAATAGCGTAAATAAGACCACAAAAAAGAACACAGACGCCACGGGTAATAGCGCAATGGTTGTAGCATAGATGAAGAACATCACAGCTAAAAATCGCCAAGTAGAATGAAATTTACTTTGTAGCCAAGGTGTAACGATAGACCCTAAAGCACCAACTAAATAGCCTGTATAGACCCAGCCCACTTTGCTGGGATCGGTTAAATTAAAGTCGTACTTGAGTATAAAAGGTAAAAAGTTAAGTAGTCCCGCGAAGCAGAAAAACATACAAAATACAGAGCTGTATAATCTCACTAGGCGTGATTGCTTGAGTGGTGCCAGGTAGTCCCTGATCCTTGTCGCGTGAATTATTGGTGGTTTGTTCTTGCTGGCCCGAATGCTAAATGCCAGCACAATCAATAACAATGCGTTTAGGTAATAGAAACTTTGCCACTCAAACCAGACAGTAAAGTTGGCTGCAAGCGTACGGCCAAAATAACCTCCGGCTATGGTACTTCCGATGTACAAGCTCATGTTTCTTTTCAACTGCGAGCCACTAAATTGTTGGCCGATATAACCCGTCATGGCAGTGAGTGCAGCAGGGAGTAACAGTCCTTGAACTAGTCGTGTAAGCAACAAGCCCGAGAATGAAGTCATTGAAGCGAAAGCCAAACTACTTAGCGCCAATAGTAGCATTGTCCATTTTAAGATCCGCAAAGGATTGGACTTTGCCAGCAATAATCCGTAGCAGATTGGCGCGATAGCTAAAGGTAGCATAGTCGCTGACATCAGCATGCCCGCATCAGACGCTGACACACTAAATTGCTCTGCAAACTCAGCCAGCAGCGGCTGCGGTGCATAGAGCACAAAAAAAATGGTCACAGAGCAAAGCAATAGATGAATGACGGGCATTAAGCAATAAGGCTTTTAATTTCGATGAGTTAGCTTAAATTAAAGCAAACTAGATGACAATTTTTTGCGCTAAATCACGATGCGCAACAATAATTTTGGTAGTTTTACATTAGATTGACCGATTCCTCTCTGGTCAATCGAAATTGCTGAGTTAAAATAGTGAAAAGTCTATTTTACGGAGTTGCATGATGGGTTCACTGCAAGATCAGTTGCTAAAAGCAGGTCTAACAACTGAGCACAAGGCGAAAGTTGCAAAAACACAAAAGCGTAAACAGCAGAAGAAAAAGAAAAAAGGCGCAACGAGCGACCAAACAGATCTTCAAAAACATATTGAGCAAACGAAGCTTGAGCAGCAAAAGCGTGCCGAAGAGCTAAATAAAGCGAAGCAAGAAACGCTAAAAGATAAAGAGCAAGTTGCTCGTGTGAAGCAGATCTTAGAACATCATAACCAAGATGAGATCCGCGGCAATGTGACCTTTAACTTCACATACCAAAATAAGGTGAAGGAGTTAGAAGTTAATTCCGAAACACAAAAAGCGCTATCAAAGGGGCGTTTAGCGATTTGTGTGTTAGAAGAGCAGTTCTACGTACTACAAGATGAACCAGCTAGAAAGATCGCAGAGGTAGACGAGAAATATATCGTTTTCCATGTTGAGGACAATCAGCAAGGTGATGAGGATGACCCTTACGCTGACTTTGAAGTCCCAGATGATTTGATGTGGTAGTGATTAGGCTTTAGGTCGAACTTTAGTCTACACTGACTTACAACGTTAACCGTCAATAAAAAGAGTAATGATATGAGCAAGATGAAAAAACTACTAGTAGGGACTACGGTGGCAATTTGCGCACTAGGTTCAGCAAGTTCAATGGCTGCAGATGGTAAAGCATTATATACAGCAAAGATGTGTCAAACCTGTCATGGTGCAGATGGTAAAGCACCAATCATGCCTCTGTATCCTAAGCTAAATGGTCAAAGCAAAGAGTATTTAGCGGCGCAAATGAAAGATATCAAATCAGGTAAACGTAATAACGGTATGACAGCAGCAATGAAGGCGATGGTTGCTAATGTCACTGACGCTGAAATCGATGCGATTGCAGAGTATCTATCTAAAGTTGAATAACATCAAAGTTAGATATCAAAGATGATAAAAAACCACCGTTCGCGGTGGTTTTTAGTTGAAGATATAATTAAGCTAATTTAGACTTCTATACATCCAAATGTGGAGTCAATAAGGGATCCCCATGTTCGAATTACCTCAGTTAAATTTAAAAGACAAAGTAAGCGCAGAAGAATGGCAGCTGCGTGTTGACCTGGCCGCTTGCTATCGACTGGTTGAGCACTTTCGTTGGGGAGATCTAATTTATACGCATATGTCGGCGCGTTTGCCGGGTACGGATCATTATTTAGTAAACGCCTTTGGCCTGACCTTTGATGAAGTCACCGCTTCTAATTTGGTGAAGGTCGATCTTGAAGGGAATATTCTTGATGATACGCCATTTAAGATTAATCCCGCGGGTTTTACCATTCACAGTGCAATCCATGAGGTGCGAGAAGATGCGCATTGCGTTATCCACCTCCATACCAAAGAGACGATCGCGGTCGCCAGTGTAGAGGGGGGGTTATTGCCTTTGAGTCAGCACAGTATGTTCTCATTACCATCACTATCGTATCATGGCTATGAAGGCTTGGCGGTGAATATGGATGAGAAAAAGCGCTTGCAAGATGACTTAGGTACAACCAATCATATGCTGCTCGTAAACCATGGTGGTTTAACTGTTGGACCAACGGTAGGCGATGCCTTTATGCGTTTTTATGACTTACAGCGTGCATGCGAGATTCAAGTTGCGATTCAAGCAACGGGACAGCAAGCGGTACCTGTACCACAACCCATTATTGATAACATTTATAACCAAGCGAATGTCGTGCATAGCGGTAGCACCGGTGGTCAATTAGCATGGCCTGCAATGCTTCGTAAAGCTTACCGCCTAGATCCAGGCTTTGCTCAATAGGAGTCAACATGAAAGTTAATCGCGTCGAAGTCTTCGATATTCATTGTCCAGATAGACCTGCTTGGACACCCGTTTTTGTTCGTATTCACACCGATGAAGGCATTTCAGGGGTTGGTGAAGCTGGGCTTGCATACGACCTCGGCCACAGCGCTGCGGCTAGTATGATCAAAGAAATGGCTGAAGCTTTTTTAATTGGTCATGACCCTTTTCAAACCGAGCTGCTTTGGTCGCGTATGCTGAGAGAAAGCTTTTGGGGTTTAGGTGGCGGACCTGTAGTGTATGCGGCGATGTCAGCAATAGATACCGCGCTTTGGGATATTAAAGGTAAAGCCCTAAACCTACCTGTTTATCAATTGCTTGGTGGTAAAGTGAACCCTGAGCTTCGCACCTATGCCTCGCAATTACAGTTTGATTGGGATAGCGAGTTTAAAGCACTAGTTCAACCACACGAATATGCTGAAGCGGCTCACAAAGCCATTGCTGAAGGGTACGATGCGGTTAAAGTTGACCCAATTCAGTACGACAAAGATGGCAACACCTATTACGATAGAACTAAGCTTATCTCGCGCGCGGAAATGAAATTATACCGTGCAAGAATGAAAGCAATACGTGAAGCGGTAGGTGATGAAGTGGATATTATTTTTGAGTGCCACAGCTTACCAGGCGCGACATCAGCCATTCAAATTGCAGACATCGCTGAAGAATTTGATTGTATGTATTATGAAGAGCCAGTGAATTATCTTAACCACTCTTTACACGCAAAGGTAGCCAACAAGACTTCTGTGCCAATCGCTGGTGGTGAACGTTTGTATAATCGCTGGGGTGTTCGCCCTTATTTTGAAGATCAAAGTATTGATGTACTACAGCCAGATATTGGCCTCTGTGGTGGCTTTACGGAAACTAAGAAGGTATGTGATTACGCCGATATCTTTGATATCCGTATTCAGGCGCACGTCTGTGGCGGCCCGGTAGCAACCGCAGCTTCATTACACTTGGAAACCGCGATCCCAAACTTCCTGATCCATGAGCACCATACTTACGCAATCAAAAAGTGGAACAGAGAGCTATGCTTGCAAGACCCGCAGCCTAAGAACGGTATCTTTAGAGTGTCAGAAGAGCCGGGGCTTGGTATTGAGCTAAACGATGAAATCGTAATGCGCTCAGCCCGTGTGGAAATTAAGTAGGTATCCGTCGCTCAACTTAAATAGCTGAGTTTGGAATAACAGCTAGTTCTTACTATTGTTATTCTTAGACTCAATCAGATACAAAAAAACCCAAGCAGTGCTTGGGTTTTTCATCTAAGCCAGAGTTATTATTTTAACAATGACTCAGTTAATACTGGGCGAATTTCTTTTACAATCGCTTGGCAAAGCTTAGGTGCGCCACAGATGATGTTACCGCTACGGTTAAAGTTAGCACCGCCAGCAAAATCAGTGACCATACCGCCTGCTTCTTTTACCAACAGCTCACCAGCCGCTGTATCCCAAGGCTTAAGGCCAATTTCAAAGAAGCCATCCATACGACCTGCTGCAACATATGCCATGTCTAAAGCGGCAGAGCCCGCGCGGCGGATATCAGCTGTATGAATGAATAATGCTTTGAACGCTTCTAGGTAGGCATCCATGTGGTGCTTTTGCTTGAAAGGGAAACCTGTGGCAAGCACAGTGCCTTGTAATTCAATAGACTTAGATACACGAATACGTTTGTTGTTTAGCTGTGCGCCTTGGCCACGAGAAGCAGTAAATAATTCGTCGCGGATTGGATCGTATACAACAGCTTGCTCTACGCGGCCTTTAACTCTTAGCGCGATAGAAACAGCATAATGAGGGATACCTTTAACGAAGTTAGTTGTACCGTCTAGAGGATCGATAACCCAAAGGTAGTCTGCATCTTTGCCTTCGTGATGACCAAATTCTTCACCAACAATAGAGTGATCAGGGTAAGATTTTAAAATTGTGTCACGAACGATTGATTCCGCATCTTTATCGATGTTAGTTACTAAATCATTAGTGCCTTTTTGAGTGGCTTCAACGCGCGATAAATCTTCACTTGCACGTAGGATAATCTTACCTGCGTTACGCGCAGCGCGTACCGCAATGTTCAACATTGGATGCATAGCATTACCTTTAGGTTGTAAAAGAACAGGATCATTTTGAGCCGGCGTATTCTAGCGGTTTTTTCTCTAAAGTAAATAACCAATTGTGAATTTTTCTGGTTGTTTTTTGTACTCCGTTGCTGCGTAAAGATTTTTAATTTCTGGTTGTGGAGCTTGGAAAAACGCAAATCAGATATGCTACACTGCGCCATTATTTTTGTTTGAGACTCGTGTAAATGGCTTTAGAAGATATTCGAATTGTATTAGTGAACACCTCACACTCTGGCAATATTGGCTCTGTTGCGAGAGCGATGAAGACGATGGGGTTATCTAAGCTTTATTTAGTTGACCCTGCATGTGAAGTGGACAGCCATGCAAGTGCATTGGCGGCTGGCGCAACCGACGTGTTGGGTGCAGCGACTAAAGTCGATACACTTCAAGAGGCGATTGCTGATTGCGCTTTAACTATTGGCACGAGTGCGCGCTCACGCACTTTGTCGTGGCCAATGGTAGACCCGCGTGAGTGTGCACAAAAATTGGTTGCTGAGTCGGTGAATGGTCCTGTCGCCCTTGTATTCGGTCGTGAGAATAGCGGCCTCACAAATGAAGAGTTGCAATTGTGCAACTATCATGTGTGTATTCCAGCTAATCCTGAGTATAGCTCGCTTAATCTTGCGATGGCAGTGCAAACTTTGGCCTACGAAACGCGTATGACATATCTAGACACGCAAGAAAAACAGCCAGAAGAAGTGGATGAAACGATTTACCCATCATCAAAGCAGATGGAGTTATTCTACGAGCATCTTGAAAATACCCTGAATGACACCGGCTTTATCATCAAACAGCATCCGGGCATGGTAATGACTAAGCTAAAGCGTTTGTTCAACCGTGCTAGACCGGAAGATCAAGAACTTAATATTCTACGTGGGATCCTAAGTTCGATAGATAAATCTACTAACAAGTAAACCAAACACGATAACAGTATTGGCCAACTCAGCGCGCCAATACTGTTATATTTCTATTGTCTAAATGTTAACCATTCCTTTTGTGAAATCTTGCATAAATCTTCATCACTAATACTTGACTAAAATACTCAGGTAATTACAATATCCATAATACCTGATTAAATTACTCAGGTATTTCGGGTAGGCATACGAGGGTTGCAGATTTAAAGCCGTTATTATGCTTGGTTAATACTTGACTATCTTAGTCAAGTAATTAAAATTTGCGGCTTGGTAAATTAGCGGGGGTTATGCATGAAACTGACATCAAAAGGCAGATACGCCGTGACAGCAATGTTAGATGTTGCGTTACACGCAAGTATTGGCCCTGTTCCACTAGCCGATATCTCTGAACGACAAGAGATTTCGCTATCTTACCTTGAACAATTATTTGCCCGTCTACGTAAACATGGCTTGGTAAGCTCTGTACGTGGTCCTGGCGGCGGCTACTTATTAGGCCGTGATGCACACACAATTTCTGTTGGTGATGTGATTAATGCAGTTGACGAGTCCGTTGACGCAACACGTTGTCACGGCGAAGGCGGCGGTTGCCAAAGCGGTATGCGCTGTCTGACTCATTCATTGTGGTCTGATTTAAGTGTGCGAATTGAAGAATTTTTAAACAGTATTTCCCTAGCCGAGTTAGTCGCCGACGCGGATGTTCAATCCGTAGCAACGCGGCAAGATAAGCACGTTAAACGTGTTATCGAGCAATTAGACAATATTCAAGTGAGCTGTCAACTCTAGGTTGACGTCAAGCGGAGAGATAAATGAAATTACCGATATATCTAGATTATGCAGCAACCGCTCCGGTTGATCAGCGTGTTGCAGACGAGATGATGCAGTGCCTGACAATGGATGGTAACTTTGGTAATCCAGCTTCTCGTTCACACCGTTTCGGTTGGCAAGCAGAAGAACTGGTTGATCAGGCGCGTAATGATATCGCTGATTTAATCAACGCTGACCCGCGTGAAATCGTTTTCACATCTGGTGCAACTGAGTCAAACAACCTTGCAATCAAAGGTGCTGCACAGTTCTATAAAAAGAAAGGTAAGCACATCATCACTGTTCGTACTGAACATAAAGCAGTACTAGACACCTGCCGTGAGCTTGAGCGTCAAGGCTTTGAAGTGACGTATATGGATGTTGAAGACAACGGCTTACTTGACTTGAAAAAGCTTGAAGCAACGATGCGCGAAGACACTGTTTTAGTGAGCGTAATGCACGTTAATAACGAGCTAGGTGTTATTCAAGATATCGCGACTATCGGTGAGATGTGTCGTGAGCGCAAGATCATGTTCCATGTTGATGCGGCGCAAAGTGCTGGCAAGGTATTAATCGACCTACAAACATTGAAAGTAGACTTTATGTCATTTTCTGGCCACAAAGTTTATGGTCCTAAAGGTATCGGTGCGTTGTACGTACGTCGTAAGCCTCGCGCGCGTTTAGAAGCACAAATGCACGGTGGTGGTCATGAGCGCGGTATGCGTTCAGGTACTCTTGCTACTCACCAAATCGTGGGTATGGGCACTGCATTTAGAATTGCTAAGCAAGACTTTGAAAAAGACCATGCACACATCAGTGCGCTTCGTCAGCGTCTATTGGACGGCCTAATGGATATGGACGAAGTTTATTTTAATGGTGCTATCGACCAATCAGTACCTGGCATTGTAAACATTAGCTTCAACTTTGTTGAAGGTGAAAGTCTACTAATGGCAGTTAAAGACATTGCGGTTTCTTCAGGTTCTGCATGTACATCGGCGAGCTTAGAGCCATCTTATGTACTGCGTGCTCTAGGTCGTAATGACGAGTTAGCACACAGCTCTATCCGTTTCAGTATTGGTCGTTTTACGACAGAAGAAGAGATCGATTACACCGTCAATCTTCTTAAGAATTCTATTGGTCGCTTACGTGAGATGTCACCGCTTTGGGAAATGCACCAAGATGGCATCGATTTAGATAGCGTTGAATGGGCACACCATTAAGCAAGTTTTAGCCGCTGGCTGGATACTATCCAGCCGCAAGCAGGTAGTGAGGAAATAGTTATGGCTTACAGTGATAAAGTTATCGACCACGTTGAGAATCCACGTAACGTAGGTTCTTTAGACAAGAACGATCCAAGCGTAGCAACGGGCATGGTGGGGGCACCTGCATGTGGCGACGTAATGAAGCTACAAATTAAAGTGTCAAAAGAAGGCATCATCGAAGATGCGAAATTCAAGACATATGGTTGTGGTAGCGCGATTGCATCATCATCCCTTGTGACTGAGTGGGTGAAAGGTAAATCGTTAGAAGAAGCTGCGACTATCAAAAACACTGATATCAGTGCAGAGCTTGAGTTGCCACCAGTGAAAATCCACTGCTCAATTTTGGCAGAAGATGCGATTCAAGCTGCGATTGCAGATTATAAGAGTAAACAAGCGAAGTAAGAGACTATTATGGCAGTGACGTTAACAGATGCAGCCGCTAATCGCGTATTAGCCTTTTTGAGTAACCGTGGAAAAGGCATAGGGCTGCGCGTTGGTATTAAAACCACGGGCTGTTCAGGTCTTGCTTATGTTCTCGAATTTGTCGACGATTTAGATGAAGGCGATGAAGTATTTGAAGACAAAGATGTCAAAATCATCGTTGATGCAAAAAGCTTAGTTTATATCGACGGCACAGAGCTTGATTACACAAAAGAAGGTCTGAATGAAGGGTTTAAATTCAATAACCCAAATCAGAAAGACGAATGTGGCTGTGGCGAAAGCTTCACCGTATAGTTTGCAACAGTGAATAGCTTAAAGCCCTGCCTTGGTGGGGCTTTGCTGTATTAGGTGCGTATGCGTTATTTTGAATTATTTGATTTAACTGTTGATTATCACGTTGATTTAAACAAACTAAATCAAGGTTATTTAGAGCTACAGCGTGCAGTTCACCCAGATAGATTTGCTGGTAAAAGTGAGCGAGAGAAGTTGCTCGCGGTACAGAAAACCGCAGAGATCAATGACGCGCTAGCGGTACTTAAACACCCAGTTAAACGCGCCGAGTATATGTTAAGCGAAAAGGGTGTAGACATACGTGCAGAGCAACAAACGTTGCAAGATCCGATGTTTTTAATGCAACAGATGGAGCTGCGTGAAGCGTTAGAAGAATTACCTGATGCGGCGGATCCTGACGGCGCGATTGCAGAGTTCGAAACACAGATTAAAGCGTTAGATACAGAGTTTAGCGCCTCCCTTGCCGAGCAGCTTCAAAGTGATGACATGAGCACATTAGAAGCCGCAGCAGACAATATTCGTAAGCTAAAGTTTGTCTACAAGTTACGCGACGAATTAGCACGTATCGAAGATGAATTATTCGATTGATGATGTATAGCATCAACAAACGTTAAAGTGAAAAGAGCATTATGGCATTATTGCAAATTGCTGAGCCGGGGCAGAGCGCGGCACCTCATGAGCATAAATTAGCGATTGGTATTGACTTAGGTACCACGAACTCTCTTGTGGCAACAGTACAAAGTGGCGAAACGAAGACCCTTAGCGATTTAATGGGTAAACCTATGCTGCCGTCGGTAGTAAGGTACACCGAATCAGAGGTTATCGTTGGTGAACAAGCCCAAGCAGCTTCTGCTGAAGACCCGACTAATACGCTTATTTCTGTCAAACGTTTTTTAGGTAAAACGCAATCTGAAATAGAACAAAGCTATGGTCAGTTGCCTTATAACTTTGTCGATAATAACGGTTCGCTTGCTATTGAAACCGTAGCAGGCGCTGTAAGCCCAGTGCAAGCTTCCGCTGAAATTTTAAAAACATTACACCAACGTGCTATTGATAGCTTTGCTGGTGAAGATGTAATGGGCGCAGTGATCACTGTTCCTGCGTATTTTGATGATGCACAAAGACAAAGTACAAAAGACGCAGCCGAGCTTGCTGGTCTAAAAGTATTAAGACTTCTCAATGAGCCGACTGCGGCTGCGGTAGCTTATGGGCTAGACTCTGGTCAAGAAGGCGTGATCGCGGTTTATGACCTTGGTGGTGGTACGTTTGATATTTCTATCTTACGCTTAAACCAAGGAGTGTTTGAGGTATTATCAACCGGTGGTGATTCTAGCCTCGGTGGTGATGACTTTGATTCATTGTTGGTCGATTTCTTCAAACAGCAAACTCAGCTATTTGATTTAAACCCAAAAGAGCTACGCTTGTTTATCAATAAGGCAAGAGCCTGTAAAGAAGCGCTTTCAAGCTATGAAACGGTAAACGTAGAGCTACCAGTTCGCGAGCAAAAATTGGTTGTTTCGATCACGCGTCAAGCATTTGCTGAAATGGCAATGCCATTGGTTAAAAAGACTTTACGCTCTTGTCGCCGCGCGTTAAAAGACGCGGGTGTCACAGCAGAAGAAGTCTTGCAGGTTGTGATGGTGGGTGGGTCGACTCGTATGCCGGTGGTGCGTGAAGAAGTCGGTAATTTCTTTTCCAAAGAGCCACTAACATCAATCGATCCAGACCGTGTGGTGGCATTGGGTGCTGCTATCCAAGCTGATATTTTAGTGGGTAACAAGCCTGACTCTGACATGTTACTACTTGATGTATTGCCATTGTCTTTAGGCCTAGAAACTATGGGTGGATTGGTTGAAAAAATCATTCCGCGTAATACCACTATTCCTGTTGCACGCGCACAAGAGTTTACCACCTTTAAAGATGGTCAAACCGCTATGTCATTGCATGTATTGCAAGGTGAGCGTGAACTCGTTGATGATTGTCGTAGCTTAGCTAAATTTAGTCTAAAAGGCATTCCGCCAATGGCGGCAGGCGCTGCGCATATTCGAGTCACTTTTAGAGTTGACGCGGATGGTCTATTGAGTGTTTCGGCTGAAGAAAAGTCGACAGGCGTGCAGGCTGAGATCCAAGTCAAACCGTCGTTTGGTTTGAGCGATGACCAAGTAGCGCAAATGCTAAAAGATTCGATGAGCAATGCCAAAGAAGACATGAGCGCTCGTATGCTTAAAGAGCAGCAGGTTGAAGCGCTGCGTGTGTTAGAAGCGTTAGAGGCATCGCTTGCAACGGATGGTCATCTGTTGGCAGAAGATGAGCTCAATACACTGCGTGGTGCAATGACTGAACTTGCACAAATTCGCGAAAGTGCAGACAATCCAGAGCAGATTAAAAAGGCGATCGAAGAAGTCGATCAGGCGAGTAGTGATTTTGCTTCACGCCGTATGGATGAATCAATTAAAAAGGCACTGCAAGGGCAGTCGGTAGACGAGGTGTAATATGCCACAAATTATCTTTTTACCCCATGAAGAGTTATGTCCGGAAGGTGCTGCAATCGAAGCGAAAACGGGTGAAACTGTACTCGATGTGGCGTTGAAAAACGGAATTAGCATTCCACATGCCTGTGAAAAGTCATGTGCATGTACTACGTGCCATATCGTTGTTCGTGAAGGTTTTGACTCGCTGGAAGAAAGCGATGAGTTAGAAGATGACATGCTAGATAAAGCATGGGGTCTCGAAGCTGAGTCTCGTTTAGGTTGCCAAGCGATAATTAGTGATGAAGACTTAGTGGTTGAAATTCCAAAGTACAATCTCAATATCGTTAATGAAGACCATTAAGTGCTGCTAACAACTTAGGTTGTTACTGACAAATTTAATAAAAGCCGTAGTCTTATGCTACGGCTTTTTGCTTTTCTAGGAGGAACGCTATGTCACTCATCAGTAATCCCGAATTTTCACTTATCAATGGCCAAGCACATCATAGTAAAACGCAAGTCGATGTGGTTAATCCTGCAACTGGAGAGCACCTTGCTCAGGTTTCTGAGGCGGATAATCAGGCAGCTGATAAAGCGCTGCAAGCAGCGGCTGAAACCTTCGAAAAACTCGCTAGCACGACAGCACATGCCCGTAGTCAAGTACTTAGAAAATGGTACGAATTGGTAATAGAGCATCGTCAGGTGTTGGCTGAAATCGTCACTAAGGAACAAGGCAAACCGCTTAAGGAGGCACTTGCCGAGGCGGATTATGCTGCAGGATTTATTGAGTGGTATAGCGAAGAAGCCAAGCGCGCCTATGGTCAGGTTATTCCCAGTCATTCTCAATCACATGAGCTAACTACAATCAGGCAAGGGGTTGGTGTTGTACTTGGGATCACACCGTGGAATTTTCCACTGGCGATGATCACCAGAAAAGTAGCACCAGCTTATGCCGCAGGCTGTAGTTTTATTTTAAAGCCTTCAGAGAAAACCCCTCTTGCGGCCATCGCACTGGCTAAGCTGGCTATTCAGGCAGGAATGGAAGTTGGCGCTTTTCAGGTGTTAGTGACTAACGATTCTAAAGGGTTAGTAGCACATCTTACTGAGTCACCACAAGTGCGAAAACTCACTTTTACGGGGTCAACGCAAGTGGGGAGTGCGTTGTTGAAGCAATGTGCCGACACAGTGAAAAAAACGTCAATGGAGCTTGGTGGTAATGCACCATTTATTGTTTTCGACAGCGCTGATGTTGAGCAAGCGGTAAGTGGTTTGATGGCAGCGAAGTTTAGAAATGCAGGACAAACTTGTGTGGCCGCAAATCGTGTGTTTGTTGCGAAAGGTATCGCGGCAGAGCTACTCAATACGCTCACTCAGCAGGTTAGCACACTCACCTTGGGAAATGGTCTAGAGCAAGGTGTTGATATTGGTCCACTCATTTCACTTGAAGCCAAACAAAAAGCACAGCAGTTGTTGGAAGATGCGTTAGCTAAAGGTGCGAGCATCGCTTATCAAGGTGATAAACAAAGCGGCCAATTTATGGCACCAGTAGTTATCACGGATGTAAATAGCACCATGCGGCTCTTCCATGAAGAAATTTTTGCACCGATTGTCAGCATTATTGATTTTGAGAGTGAAGATGAAGTGGTAAGGATGGCAAACTCTGTGCCGGAAGGGCTTGCTGCTTATTTTTATTCGAATGATGGCAATCAAATAAGGCGAGTAAGTCATGCGCTTGAGTATGGCATGGTTGGGATTAATGAAGGGATCATATCCAATCCTGTAGCGCCTTTTGGTGGTGTGAAGTTTTCAGGTCTTGGCCGAGAAGGGGCACAGGAAGGACTGCTTGAATACCAAGAAATAAAGTACTTATGCCAAAAGTTTAGCTAGTTCACACTAATTGCGAGGACGCCTTTCCTCGCAATTGCTTTTATTCTGTGCAAAAGCTCAGTACACTTACCCGCTTATTTGAGTTTTGATATTTTTTCAATGATAGGAATCGAACACCCCCCTAAGCTGATCATTTTGGCAGGTGGATTAGGAAGCCGCTTTGGTGGTAATAAGCAGGTTGCTGAGCTGCCAAGTATCGATAAAAGCATTATGGAATTGAGCATAATTGATGCGCATCATGCTGGTGTGCGCGATGTTATTTTGATCATCAATGATAAAGTGCGAAGTCTAATCGAAAATGTGATATTGCCACGATTGCCAAAGGCGCTGAACATTACTTTAGTGCAGCAGCGGCTTAGCGATATTCCGAATGAATTTATCGACTGTTTGGCAGGGCGAGAAAAACCATGGGGCACAGGACATGCGCTGTTGTGTGCAAAACCATACGTTGATAAGCCTGCGATAGTTATTACGGCGGATGATTATTACGGGCCTGATGCATTTGAGCAGCTTGTTGAACATTTTCAGCATCATAGCAATATGGCGATGGTCGCATACCCAATTATAAATACCTTATCAGATCAAGGTGGAGTAAACCGTGGCGTTTGTCAGGTACAAGCGCAACAACTACACTCGGTTGAAGAGGCATTAGATATTCGCTTTGAAAACGGCGAGTTGTCAGGTGATATTGCAGGTAAGCGGTGTAAGATAGCAAGCTCTGCGCTGGCTTCGATGACCTGCTGGGGTGTGACACCGTCACTTTTTGATTCATTAGAAGTCGGGTTTAACGCGTTTTTAAGGAATTATGACAGCGGTGTCAAAAAAGAGTATTATCTGCCGGATTGTATCCAACATAGTATCAATAAGGGCCTACAAACCGTGTCGGTCTACCAAGCTAAATCACATTGGTACGGTATAACTTATAAGAGCGAACTAGACATTGTCGCGAGAAAGATTTATGAAGCACGTCAGGGAAGATAATCATCTCCACACAATTACATCCGACTTAACTCCTTTTGAGGTGAATATGGAGTATCAAGCCGTTGCGCAACAACTTGCTGGTGAGTACGGTCTCATTAGTGAAGAAGCTAAAATGAAGCCGATCGGTAGTGGTCATATCAACACGACTATGCTGTTGCAGGACAATCACAAAACCATGGTAGTACAAAAGCTAAATACCGCGGTGTTTCCAAACCCTTTGCATCTTGTTGAAAATGCGCGAGCGATTGAACAGCACTTAACAGCAAAAGCCTTAAATGGAGAATATAGTCTCGCTATCATAAAGCATCTAGCGACGAGTTCAGGCCAATATTTAGTCGATATTAATGACGAAGTTTGGCGTGCGCTTGCATTTATTGGCCGCAGTTATAGCGAAGACGTAGTGGCAAACGAACAACAAGCATTAACGGCTGCAAACGCCTTTGGGCAGTTTGCACATGCGCTAAATGATTTTGATGCGGCGCAGTTACATCATGTCATTCCAAACTTTCATAACTTGGCGATGCGTATTGATGCATTTAACCAAGTGCTAGCGAAAGACGAGCATGGTCGCGCGGAAAAGTGCAGTGATGTTATCGCTGCTTTTCAGCAGCAATTTGCACTTGCAGAAGAATTGCAGCAGGCACAAAAACAAGTACCACTTAGAGCTTGCCACAACGATACCAAAATCAACAACATGCTGTTTTCAACACAGAGTGATGCAGCACGAGCCGTTATCGACTTAGATACTTGTATGCCGGGTAACTGGTTGTTTGATTTTGGCGATATGGTGCGCACCTTCTGTTCACCAGAAGCTGAAGACTCTACGAACTTGAGTAATGTGCAGGTAAGAGAAAATATCTTTGCTGCGTTGGCACAAGGGTATATTGAACCGTTACAAGACAGTGTGACTGAAGCAGAAAAAGACAGTTTTATTCTTGGCGCCAAAGTGATGCCATTCATGATAGGTCTGAGATTTTTAACAGATCACTTAGATGGAGATAATTATTTTGCAACCCACAGAGCCAATCATAATCTTGACCGTGCGAAGAACCAGTTTGCGTTGTATTCCAGTGTGCTAGAAAAAGAGGATTGTCTGAATAATATTATCAGAGCAATTTAACGATTTAGTATATTTTAAGAAAAAGCGCTTCAAGCGCTTTTTTTGCGGCTTTATCGCAATGTTTTGAACCTAAGATTGGGATAGGTTAGCTTGATAGCGAGCAGTATTAGTGCTGTTAAGAAGTATCGTTTAGGAGTAAGAATGAAAAATATAAACCGCCGCGACTTTTTAAAAGCCGCAGGAGCGGCAGCGGCTGCGAGTGTAGTAGCTGGGTGCGCAAGCTCGAATCAAAATAATAGCATTGTACCTAAGCAACAAGGCCGCTCTGTCATTGGGCTCGTAGCACCAAAAATGGACGTGGTTCGGGTAGGTTTTATTGGGGTTGGCCAACGTGGCTATGGTCATGTAAAGCGCATGAGTCACATCGATGGTGCACGTATTGTCGCGATTTGTGATACCCATGATGAAGTGCTTGAAAAATCGGCAGACTATCTTGTGCGCGAGCGAGGTTTGCCGAAACCTGCGCTGTATCGTGGTGGTGACTTAGCTTATCAAGAAATGCTAAATCGGGACGATATTGACATCGTTATCATTTCAACGCCTTGGAAATGGCACGCGCCGATGGCAATTGATACCATGAATAGTGGTAAGCACGCTTTTGTTGAAGTGCCTTTAGCGTTGACCGTTGAAGAAATGTGGCAGATAGTCGACACCGCAGAGCGCACGCAAAAGAACTGTATGATGATGGAAAATGTCAATTACGGTCGCGATGAGTTGATGGTACTGAATATGGTTCGCCAAGGTGTATTCGGTGAGTTATTGCATGGTGAAGCTGCATATATTCATGAGCTACGTTGGCAAATGAAGGAAATTGAGCACAAGACCGGCTCATGGCGTACACACTGGCATACTAAGCGAGATGGTAACCTATATCCAACTCATGGTTTAGGTCCAGTGTCTCAGTACATGAATATTAACCGAGGTGATCGTTTTGATTACTTAACTTCTATGAGTTCTCCCGCCCTAGGTCGTGCAGCCTATGCAAAACGCGAATTTCCGGCAGATCATGAGCGCAATCAACTACATTATATTGCGGGTGATATGAATACCACGATGATTAAGACCATCAAAGGACGCAGTATCATGGTACAACATGATACGACCACGCCTAGGCCTTATTCTCGTCACAATCTTATTCAAGGAACTAATGGGGTCTTTGCTGGTTTCCCTAATCGTATCGCGTTAGAGCAAGGCGGTGCTAAGAGTTTCCATGAATGGGATTACGAAATGGATCCATGGTACAAACAATACGACCATCCGCTTTGGACGAAAATGGGTGAAGAAGCACAGCGCAATGGTGGTCATGGTGGTATGGACTTTTTAATGTTCTGGCGCATGATCTATTGCCTGCGCAATGGTGAAGCGCTAGATCAAGACGTATACGACGGTGCAGCTTGGTCGGTAATTTCTCCGTTATCGGCTCAGTCAGTGGCTAATCGCAGTGAATCATTGAGTATTCCAGACTTTACCCGTGGAGCGTGGAAAACCGCTAAACCATTGGGTATAGTGACAGTATAAAAATACACATTTTATCATCGTCGAATTAAGCGCTACAGGCGCTTTTTTTATACTCGATTAATACGGCTTTTGGAGTGGCTATGATGCGCTATAGGTTCTTGTTATTCTTTATATTAATACTGAGTGGTTGTAATAACTCGGTTAATATCAGTAAGAAAGATACATTCATCAGCCATGCCGATGCTTACTTTAATACCTATGCTCAGAGGCAGAACTTTACTCAGTTTATCGAGTTCTATGCCGAAGATGCCGTGCTGGAAGATATGGTTTTTGGCCATAAGGCACAAGGTAAAGATCAGATTACGGCTTTTTTAAATTGGTCTGCTGGGAATTTTGCTGTGCTGGATGAACAACCCGTCTTAGTGGTAGAAGATAAGATAGTCGATAGCACGACTAGAACTGTGGTTGCTAGAGGCGTTTTTAATCGCTTTAATTATGCGTCACGCGAGTTAGGGCCTTGGCGATTTCTGATAGTGCTAAAGTTTGACGAAAAAGGTAAAATTATCTATCAGCAAGATTGGATTAACTATACCCCAAAATCGGATTTTACCGGTGGGGAAAATCTAAACCAGCAATATTAATAATCGGCTGCCATTTGTAAGGAGCGCCCATGCAAGTTTCTGTTGAAATAAGCAAATACCCACTGCACCAAGACTATATCCCTTTTATTAAAGGTTTTATTGATAGGCTGAATGAGCATGAAGGGATCAAGGTGATCACAAATACGATGTCAACTCAGGTCTTTGGTGAATTTGATTTAGTGACCTCAGTATTGAATCAAGAAATGAAACACTCATTTGAAGCTTACGGAAAATGTATTTTTGTTTGTAAGTTTATCTCAGGCGATTTATCTCCAGCTGATAGTGCCTACGATTAATGGACTGGTTTACTGAAACCTTTGCAGGGTTCACAGCGATGTCGAGTTGGGAGTATATCGCTGTGGTGCTGGCTGTAGCTTATTTACTGCTGGCAATTCGAGAGAATATTTGGTGTTGGCCAGTGGCCTTTATTAACACCTTCATCTATACCGTGCTGTACTGGAACGGAGCACTAGTGATGGAATCACTACTGCACTTTTACTATATGGTCATGGCCGTTGTTGGCTGGTGGATGTGGCGTCAGGGTGACAAAAACAAGCCCAGTGATATTGTTTCTTGGTCGTTATCAAAACATCTTTCAATCATTGTTATCACTTCAGTGGTTTCCGTTGTGCTCGGGTATTTCACCAAGCATTATATGGCAGCAGATCTCGCCTATTTAGATAGCTTTACCACGTGCTTTGCGGTGGTGACGACCTATTTAGTGGCTAAGAAAATTCTTGAAAACTGGTTATATTGGGTCGTGATTGATGCAGCCTCCATCTACCTTTATTACCTTAAAGGTTTCTATCCTACGCTGGTACTATTTATTTTCTACACCTTGATGGCGTGTTGGGGCTACAAGCGTTGGTACGAAGAATATGAAGCTAAGCAAGGAAAGACGCTTGCAGCACTCTGAGCTTGAAAAATTAAAAGTAAAGGTGGATACCGTATTCAAGGTTTCAGCTGAGCGATTAGAAAAGCTAACTAAAGGTGTGAGTAACAATAATTACCTGATGGTGAGTAAGGGCGAAAGCTACCTATTAAAATGCTATAGCCATGGTATTCCTACTGAGGCACTAAAAGCACAGAATGAGTTAGCACAGCAAGGCATTACTTCTAAAGTACTGCAGTACGACCTACGCACTCGTATGGCACTATTCACCTTTATGCCAGAAGTGTGTGCTGAGCCAAAGTTAAATATTGCGTTGTTAGCACAAGTTATTCAGGTGCATAGCTTAGAGCTTGAAGTATACGAGGTGCTGGACCTAGTCGGTTATGTTCAGGCTATTGATGAGAAATTGCGTCACTTAGTTGATATCGAATGGCTTATCGAAAGCTTAGCTTCTTTACCCGTGGATCAGGCGTTTTGCCATAATGACTTAGTCATGAGCAATATTATTCAAAGCCCAGAGGGGATTCGGTTAATCGACTTTGAGTATGCTTGTCATAGTGACATCTTTTTTGATTTAGCAGCGCTGGTGTGTAGTTTTAGCTGTGGTGTTGAAGCAGCACTTACGGTAGTTGAGTCTTACTTTTCTCTAAAGCGGCAAGCCATGCCTTCATACGCTCAAGCTAAACTGACGGTATTTTGCCAAATTTATTTGATTGTTAGCATCCAATGGTACGAGCAGCGCGGCGTAATGATAGAAGCCGAAAAGCTTAGGCAGTTACTGAAGCAGTGGATACTGTAGCTACAAGCTGAGCCAGTAGTATGTGATATTCCTTGATCACATTACTGGCCATCACTATTGGGTAGTTTAAATCCCACCCAGTCGCTGTGCTAGCTCTTTGTATTTTTCAACATCGGCTTTGTCAAAGATAGGTTCGCCATTGGCATCAGTGTCTTTGGCGACTAGCAAGTTTTCTCGTGCGAGGCGTCTTACGCGCTCAACCTTTACGTCAAGAAACTCTGCAACTTGCTCTGTTGTCATCGGTGTCATATTTGGGATCCTCAATGATGTATCGCGATATTTCTGAACGGGCAGCAATATCAGTCTATTTTATTATTTTCAAAGCATAGTTGAATAACTGGTTTTTTGCCCAAAGTACAGCTTTTTTTAAAAAATAGGTTACTAATTAGTCATATAGCAAACATTGTCTGGCAATTGCCTGCACTTAGCATTATTATATTGCCGACGCTCTCGTGGTGAAATGGATATCACGTAGCCCTCCGGAGGCTGAGTTCTAGGTTCGATCCCTAGCGAGAGCGCCAATGCTTAATCCTACTTACAACCAGCCTTTGCGTTTAAAGTACACCCCAATACCACCAGTTAGTACCACCAACATAATAACAAAAAAGGCAAATGCGCCACCCCATTCAGTGCCAGGAATACCGCCAATATTCACCCCTAACAAGCCTGTTAAAAATCCAAGTGGTAAGAATAACGCTGCAACGACGGACATCACGTACATTCTTTGGTTTAACTGTTCATTTTGATGGTTGGTGATCGCATTTTGGATCACTTGTGCACGCTCAATCGCTGCCTCTAATTCTTCGATATATCGACTTAAGGCATTGCTCGCCTCTTCAATCATGTGTCGATGATCTTCATCTAGCCAAGCAATCTTTGCCAATAGCAGTTCGCTAATAGCAAGCTTTTGTGGCTTAAGATAGCGTTTTAAACCAATGGTTTGCCTTCTTAATGTTGAAAGTTGCTGATAGTTTGGCAGCTGCTCACTGCTTTCCATCGCATCTTCAAATTCATCAAGCTGTTCTTCTATTTGCCAGATGATGTCTTGCATTCGCACAGAAAGTCGCATCACCAATGTAGACAGTAACTCACCGATACTTTTTGCGCCTTGACCCTTTTTAAGCGATGCCAGCATATCTTGGGCAGACATAATATGGCGCTTACGACAGGTGATAAGTAGTTTATCGTTTGCAAAACAGCGAATAGAAACCATGTCTTCAGGGCTTTGCTTGGGGTTAAGGTTCACGCCACGCAAGAACACTAGCAAACCTTCATCGCCATTAGCCGTTCTCGGACGGGTTTCATCTGCGGTTAGCGCTTCTCTTTCCCAGTCATCCAAAAACGTTTGCTGCTTCAGCCATTCGGTCGTTTCGTCGAAGCTGTAGTCAAAATGGAGCCAAAGTGGCTCCTTGTGAATTACGGATTTTACTTCACTCAGATCGCAAAGTAGCCTACCGCCACCTTGACCGTCGAGCACAAACGCATGGAGTAATCCAGTCATAGCTAATTCCTATTAAAAAGTTTGTCCCAAGACTGACATAGATAATTTAATTTTCAAATTCATTTAAAAATCTTGGCGATGAAATAAATTGTTTGAATACTCTATTTTACTTTAGCTCAGTATAGGGCTTTACCTTGAAAAATGTGTAAGTGGTGTTACTGTAAGTTAAGGTGCTTGGCTTAACAGAGCGTTTTTATCTTTAGGATAAATTTATTTTGTTTTTCAAGTGACTTGAATCAGCGTATAAGTCCGAACTCATTTTGTACGAGAGCATAATATGATCACAGTTGGTTGGAGAGAGTGGCTTTCCTTACCCGATTTAGGTATCGAAAAAATCAAAGCGAAAGTAGATACTGGAGCAAGAACATCATGTCTGCATGCTTTTAAGGTTGAGCCTTTCAAAACAGAACAAGATGAACTTTGGGTAAGGTTTTGGATCCATCCCAAACAAGACAATACCGACTATGAAGTCTGTAGTGAAGCAAAAGTAGTAGATGAGCGCGTTGTTACCGATTCAGGCGGTCATAAAGAACTACGTTATGTAATAGAAACAAATTTAACTATCGGCAATCAGGCTTGGCCAATTGAAATCACGCTAAGCAATAGAGAAACCATGAAATTTAGAATGTTACTGGGCCGTACGGCGATGCGAGGCCGCATCCTTGTTGATCCAGAACAGTCATACTTAAGTAATAAAACGGATAAATCATGAAAATTGGCATTCTTTCAAGGAATCAATCTTTGTATTCAACACGTCGTTTAATTGAAGCGGCAGAGCAGCGTGGGCATGAAGTTGAGGTTATTGACGCGCTACGTTGTTATATGAATATCAATAGTAGCGAGCCTGAAATTCACTTTAAGGGACAGCAGTTGAGCGGCTTTGATGCGATTGTTCCGCGAATTGGTGCCTCTGTGACGTTTTATGGTTGTGCGGTACTCAGACAGTTTGAAATGATGGGGGTTTACCCATTGAATGAGTCTGTTGCAATCACTCGCTCAAGAGATAAGTTGCGTTCATTACAGTTACTGTCAAGAAAAGGCGTAGGCATGCCAATCACAGGCTTTGCCAGTAAGCCTGATGACGTTAAAGACTTACTGGAAATGGTTGGCGGCACACCGGTTGTGATCAAGCTACTAGAAGGCACACAAGGTATTGGTGTGGTGTTAGCTGAGACACGAAAAGCGGCGGAAAGCGTTATCGAAGCATTTATGGGCTTAAAAGCCAACATCATGGTGCAAGAGTATATTAAAGAAGCTGGTGGTGCGGACATTCGCTGTTTCGTTATCGGCGACCGTGTCATTGCCGCGATGAAGCGTCAAGCGCAAGAGGGCGAATTCCGTTCAAATCTGCATCGTGGTGGTTCTGCGACATTGGTAAAAATCACTCCGGAAGAGCGCCGCACTGCAATTGCTGCAGCAAAAGCCATGGGCCTAAATGTTGCCGGTGTAGATTTATTGCGTTCAGAGCGTGGTCCTTTGGTGATGGAAGTGAACTCATCTCCGGGCCTTGAGGGCATTGAAAAGGCAACAGGTAAAGACATAGCTAGCTTGATAATCTCCTTTATCGAGAAAAATGCAGCGGCGAAAAGGACTGCTACACGTGGCAAAGGTTAAAATCAACCAACCCTTTACGTTATTAGATACACGAGTGGGTGTTGCTGAAAGGCAGACTGTCCAGTTGGAAGTGGCCAAGCTCTACACTCACACACCAATGACCATTCCGATTGAAGTCGTTAATGGCGCAGAGGCCGGGCCGGTACTTTTGGTCTGTGCCGCAATTCATGGTGATGAATTGAATGGCGTAGAGGTTGTGCGTCAGCTATTAAGTAAAGTCGATGCGGCGACGCTACGTGGCACCTTGATAGCGGTGCCTATCGTAAATATCTTTGGTTTTATTCATAAGTCTCGCTATTTACCTGATAGACGAGACCTAAACCGCTGTTTTCCAGGTTCTGAGCAAGGCTCGCTAGGGGCTCGAATGGCATCTATGTTTTTCGATTTGGTGGTAAAGAAATGCACCCATATTATCGATTTACATACCGGCGCGATTCATCGCTCTAATTTACCGCAGATCCGTGGTGACTTGTCCTGCGAAATGACCAAAGAAATGGCGATGGCGTTTGGTACGCCGGTTGCGATAGATGCGCGACTGCGTAACGGCTCGTTGCGAAGTGAAGCGGCGGGATTGGACATTCCTGTTATCACCTATGAGGCGGGAGAAGCGTTGCGGTTTGACTCATTGGCCATTGCTGCTGGATTGCAGGGGGTTGAAAATGTCATGCGTAAACTCAGAATGCTGCGTGGACGTCGCAGGAAACAACGTCATGACGCAGTTATCGCGGCTGCAACAAGTTGGGTGCGTGCAGACGTTGATGGTATTGTTCGAGCACAAGTTAACTTGGGGGAACGCGTATCAAAAGGTCAAATCTTGGCTTATATAGACAGTCCATTAGGTCAAAGCGAAGAAGCGATTATCGCGCCTCGTAGTGGGATAGTAATTGGCCAACAAATGCTACCTTTGGTGAATGAAGGAGACGCAGTTTTTCATTTGGCTTACTTTGCACATGCAAATAGCATTGTTGAACAACAGCTAGAAACTTTTATTGACGATATAGGCCCTATTTCTTAGGGCCTAATGTTCTTCTTGGCGTTGGAACCTGTTTAGGTTTAGCTGGTTCCTGACTAAGCACCATAACGGGTCGAGTAACAAACAAGTTGTTAGGATATACGACCTTATGGCCGTCAACATGGCGCAGTACTACACTCATCAATCCCATCTCTACAATGCAGCCTTCAACAAAGTTTGCACCGTCGACAATTCTTACCCAATTCCCAACGCGATAATCGTTTTGAATAAACATAAGTAAAAACGAAGTCAGATTGGAAAGTAATGACCAAGCGGCAAACATGGCAACACCAAGCATCGCAAATAACGATGAACCAAGCACCAGTAAACCACGAAGTTCTATGCCCCAGAATACGAGCATAAAACAGACGAATACAAAGGCAACGAGTACACGAACGAGTAAGTCGGCACGTTGTTTACGATGAGAGTCTATTTTTCCGCGTGTTACTTTTTCTAAGAGTTTGCAACACGCTTTCATCAATAGTGGGAAGGATAATAGTGCCACTAAAGTTACAATTAGCTTGTATTGACTGAGTGCGAAATCTAACAAATGCAAAATCGTATCCTAAGAAATTTTTTCTGCTTTATATCATGTTTATTGGTGCGCGACACCGTTAAAAGCGATTTTTTACGGTTAATAGCCACTGTACGCTATCGACGTTATCCGGGCCATTAATTGGCGCGGCTAAATCAATATGAACCATGATATCTGAATTGGCTCGGCTAGGTGCTAAACGTAAACCAATGCCGACATTTTTTAGGACTGATTCATCTGCTTCAATCGGCAGATGAGAGTGGTATGCGCGACCTACGTCAAAAAAGGCCGCACCGCCAATTTTGAATAGGCGCAGTAAGTCATATTCCCAGTAATATCGCTTTTCGATATTGAGTAGCATACTGCGGCTACCTTGTTGATATTTTATTGGGTATCCGCGAAGCCCGGTTTCCCCCCCTAACGTAATTTGATTATCAAAGGTTAGGTTATTTCCATAGGTATAGCTTGCATTGATAAACCAAGACTCATACAAGCTGGTATTTAAATAGTATTGAAAGGTCGTTTTCGCTATTAGGTTTTCGGTTTTATCTGTGTCTTTGTTCCAGTTGCCACTAACATCAAAATAAAAACGCCATAAGCTGTGATCTGAGGTGTAGTGCGCTGTATTGGCAGAAAATGAATAGACAAGACGCTCAGTATCGTCACTCCAAGATTCGGCTGAATAGCCAAATAGAGCATTAATATTCCAACCTAAATTAAGATCCTCTGTACGATAAATCGAGTCGAAATTGCGTACCTTTACATAGGAATCTTCAAACCACTGAGCTTGAACATAAGGGTAGGTGAGCGTTCTATCTTGTGCAATGGGTAAAGTGGTATCAGCTATCTCACGAAAGGTATGTTGCTCATGTCTAACGCCTGCGATGAGACGGCGAGTCCAACTGCCCGATAGCGCTTTTGAGTGTCCGAAGTAGACTTGCGTGACATCCGTGGATTGACTGAACTCTGAGATTGTTTCACCTTCAGAATATATGGGTTCTTCGCGTTTGTCGGAATAACTCGTAAAACCATAACTATATGGGGTATCGGTTGCAAAAAATGGATAGCTCACATCGATATAGTGGCGTTCACCATCGTCATTATCTGAATATTCTACGCGACCACGATATCTTGAGTTTAAAATATTAGGGTCATCATAGACAAACTGATAACCAGAGCGGTCGACCTCTTGTATGTGGGTAAAAGAAAGGCGCTTTCCCCAGCCAAATAAATTACTTTCTCTAAACCCAATTCGAGAAGTATTTTCCCCGCCACTACGACTAAAGCTTAAATCGGGCAATAGTGTCCAAAGATCCCGCGTTACAACCGTAACTAAAATATCACCATCACAGTTTTCCACTGCATAGATACGAGCATCATATAGGTATGATTGATTGCGAAGGAGTCGCTCGGATTCACTGAGTTTTCTTGGGTTGTAAGCATCCCCTTCCTGAAATAGGAGCACGCTTTTTAATACTTCGGGCTTGGTTTGAATATGATAACGGTTGGCAAATCGGAATAGGGCATTGTCTTCTTCAGGTTTATCGGTATCGAAAACATTAAGTTGTTTTAGAGTGATAGCGACGACCTTTTTACCTTCTGCAGGCTCAGGATAGGCTTGTTTGCTGTCTAGCTGGCGTGAAAGATTTTGGTCGCTTTGTGCTTCAACTCGGTTATTACCACAGCTATTAGCAAAATCAACAGCAGGCACTTTTTCAGCTTGCGCAGCTGCATTTAGGCTACACATTAGCACAATACTATTACACGAAATCCTCTTTACATTCATCACAGAGCCTTTAAGTCTAATATTCCTTTAGTATGGATTATATTGTTGCAGCTTGCTTTAGTTCTGCAACAAAAGTAATAATATTTATAGACTTAAAGAGCTTTATGTGGACTTAACGAGAAAGTTGTTGGCGTAGGAAAGGTAGGAGTTCAAAGGCATCAACGCCATCAGGAGCTATCCACACACTCTCACTGTAATGTTCAAAATTTAAATTAAAATTACAGCTTTTATATGAAAAACGCCACTGATGTCTATCCGCTCCAGCAGAGAATTCAATTAATTGAATCTCATCTTGATGTAAGAATATTTGCCCCCAAAGTTCAAATTCATCGTCTTGAGGTGTAATTTCACAGCTGACGATAATCACCTCGTGTGAATTATCCAAAGTGAGTGTAGTCATTATTCTCTTTCCAAATAATTGCGAATGAGCTGCATGAAAGGGGCACCGTACTTGCTGAGCTTAGTAAAACCGACACCAGACACTTGCAAAAACTCACTATCAGTTGTTGGCGTTCTTTGTGCCATTTCAGCCAATGTTCGGTCGTTAAATACAACATACGGCGGTACATCATCTTCATCTGCGAGCTGCTTTCTGAGTGCACGAAGCTTAGCAAATAGCTTCTTATCGTAATTAAACTGAGCCAGTTTATCTTGATAGACATGCTTAGCTACAAGTCTTGGTTCTGCGAGTTGCAGCACATATTCGCCGCGAAGTACGGCGCGGGCGGCTTCTGTTAATCTAAGCGTTGCGCCTTGAGTAATATCTTGACTCAATAAACCATGATGGATCAATTGACGTAAGATACTCAGCCAAAATTCATTGCTGTGCTCTTTCCCGATCCCATAGGTTGAGAGGGTATGGTGGTTTTGTTCTCTGATCCTTGCGGTATTTGCCCCACGCAAAATATCCACAATGTAACCAATGCCAAAGCGTTGCTCTGCGCGGTATACGCACGATAACGCTTGTTGGGCAACTAATGTGCCATCAAATTGTTTCGGTGGATTAAGGCAAATATCACAGTTACCGCATGCTTCACGTTGATATTCGCTGAAGTAATTGAGCAAAATTTGACGACGACAGGTTTGCGCTTCAGCAAAACTCGACATCGCCTGAAAGCGCTGTTCTTCGACCTTACGACGTTGCTCGTCTGGAATATCTTCAAAAAAGCGTCTAACGCGGGGAATATCTGCAGGATCAAAGTACATAATGGCTTCAGCAGCTAAGCTATCTCGCCCTGCACGGCCGGTTTCTTGATAATACGCTTCTACACTTTTAGGAATATCATAGTGAACCACAAATCGCACGTTGGGTTTATTG
The DNA here is from genome assembly GCF_004208915.1 of Pseudoalteromonas sp. CO342X. Lineage (NCBI taxonomy): Bacteria > Pseudomonadati > Pseudomonadota > Gammaproteobacteria > Alteromonadales > Pseudoalteromonadaceae > Pseudoalteromonas > Pseudoalteromonas sp. CO342X. The sequence continues at coordinate 6,068 of NZ_SGPH01000035.1, read as the reverse complement.
ATCCCCATCCCAAAAGCAACGGTTGCAACTACGATTTGAATGTCATCTCGGGCGAAGCGGTTTTGTACAAACTGGCGCTGATCATTATCTAGACCTGCGTGATAACCAGCTGCATTAAACCCGGCATCAATCAGCTTTTCGGCAATATCATCAACACGTTTACGGCTACCACAATAGATTATGCCACTTTGCCCCTTTTGCTCTTTTAAATAGCGGATCAATTGAGGCAGGGGTTTGAACTTTTCTTCGATGGTGTAACGAATATTGGGTCTGTCAAAGCTACCGGTATAGATAAATGGTGCTTGCATACCTAATTGCTGGACAATATCTTTTCGTGTTGCTAAATCAGCCGTTGCGGTTAATGCCATCATCGGAACAGACGGAAAATGTTGACGTAATTCTTTTAAACGAAAATAGTGCGGTCTAAAGTCATGTCCCCAATGGGATACACAATGGGCTTCATCAATGGCAAACAAACTGATGTTACAGTTGGATATGCGTTCAATAAAGTCTCGTTGTAAGGCCTTTTCTGGTGCAACGTACAACAGCTTTAAACGACCTTGGAAAAGCGCGTCATAGGTATCTCTTTGCTGCTCCCAAGCGACGCTGTTGTTGATATATTCTGCGGCTATGCCTTGTGCTTTTAACTGCGCGACCTGATCTTGCATTAATGAGATAAGTGGCGATATAACAATTGTCACGCCTGACAATAATACTGCAGGGACTTGGTAACAGAGTGATTTACCGCCGCCGGTAGGCAGTAGTACAAGCGTATCCTGACCAGCTAAGCTAGACTGAATAATATCAAGCTGACCATCTCTAAACGTACTGTAGCCAAACACATCTTTCAGTACTGAATGAGGGTCGTTAATTGGGGTGCTTACGAGGGTATCCATCGGCGTCATTTTAGAGCTTTTTTTGAACCTTGTCTTTGCTTTTTATCTAATCTTAAGAGACTTGAATAAGTTTTGAGCACTTGTAGGCTTTAAACTTTGTGATTGTGAATTCATCGAACTTTCATCGCCGTGATTAGTAAAAATGAGTATAATGATTGACCTCTTAGTTGATCCCTCCAAAGGTTAAACGCCCGTGATTGAAGAACAAAAGAAAGGCCATTTACTCGCTGTACTCGCCTTTTTTATGTGGGGACTTGCACCCATCTATTTTAAGCAACTCGTCCATGTCGACGCGATTGAGATACTCATTCATCGCGTTGTATGGTCTGTATTTTTTATTGCACTAATTGTGCTGGCAAAGCAGCAATGGCCCAAAATTAAGGCCATACTGGCTAATCCAAAGTTGCTGGCGATGTTGACACTCACTGCGTTGCTGTTGGGTTTTAACTGGGGTTTATTTATTTGGTCAGTGAATAACGGCTTTATGTTAGACGCGAGTTTGGGTTATTACATCAACCCATTACTTAACGTGCTATTGGGAATGCTGTTCTTATCGGAAAGGTTGAGAACGGCGCAAAAGTTTGCTGTGCTATTAGCGATAGTGGGTGTGGTATTACAGTTAATTAGTTTTGGCTCATTCCCTGTCATTGCGTTTTCTCTGGCGGGATCGTTTGCGATATATGGATTGTTACGTAAGACTTTAGCGGTTGAATCGCTTCCGGGATTGCTGGTGGAAGCCCTTATTCTCACCCCAATTGCACTGGCTTATTGGTGGTGGGTTGAGCCGAGTGCCACAAGCAACCTTTGGAATAATGATTGGTATACCAACACGCTATTGATAAGTGCGGGTGTGGTGACAACTTTGCCTTTGTTATGCTTTACCGCAGCAGCAAAACGGATACCCTACACGACACTTGGCTTTTTTCAATATATCGGGCCGAGCTTAATGTTCATATTGGCGGTACTCTTTTATGGGGAAGCCTTTGATGCAGAACGAGCAATAACGTTTGCCTTTATTTGGGGCGCGCTGGTGATGTTTAGCTTTGATTCTTATCGAGATAAAAGAAAGCGCTTAGTGAACTAAGCGGTTTCTTCCCGAAGCTTTCGCCTGATATAAACGCTCATCGGCTTGTTTTATCAGGCTTTCTATGTCCGTAGTCACCTGAGCGGCAAGTCCCATTGAAACAGTAAACGAGATCCGCTGTTCAGTCAGTTCGTTACTACTTTGCTCTAAATATTCTCTGAAGCACTCCAGTCTTTCTTTGCAATGATCAGCCACCGTATCTTTAAAATATATCGCAAACTCTTCGCCGCCTAATCGAGCGACTAAATCATTGGGAAAGAATTGAGCAAACGCTTGGCCAATTGACTCAAGCACTGCATCGCCGCCTTCATGGCCATATTTGTCATTTACTTGCTTAAAATGATCTATATCTATCATAGCGATCAGCCCGTAGAGCTCCTTTTTATGTCTTGCTTTTAGGCTTTTCTTTACGGTATCGAAAAAGTAGCGTCGATTTGGCAAGCTGGTTAGATAGTCTGTATTTGCTTGTCGGCGTATCGTTTGAATATGTTCTAGCATATCGACGTTCTGGCTAAGACGGCAGTAAAACTCTTCAGCGTTAAAGGGTTTTCTGAGATAGTCATTAGCACCATTTTTCAAAAATCGTGTAGATAAATTTTCGGTTTCAACTCCAGATATACCAATTATCGCTTTATCATCATCAGTGTAGAGTCGCCTAATTTCGATACATAACTCTTCGCCTCGCATATTTGGCATTTCATTGTCGGTAATGATCACTGAAATATCCGGATTGTCTTTTAATACCGCGAGTGCCTCTATGCCATCACAGGCTTCTAGTACCTGATATTTATGGCGAGTTAGGAGTGCTGAGACATAGTGTCTCGACGAAATAGAGTCGTCCACAACCAGTACTCTGACATTTTCATTTCTTGGCAGGCGTTCTAATTGGCGACGTAAATAATGATAGGCTTGTTTATTTTCCTTGGTGATATAGTCGATGATGGGGTATTGCTCAACGATTGAGCGAGTCTGACTTTCAAGGTTACCAGTCATCACTATGGTAGGTATATCAGCTTTAACCGTGCAAGGAATAGCTTCTCCAAGCGGCGCATCAGGTAACACAAAATCTACCACGGCACAAAAATAGTCGTGCTGTGATAATAATGCTTTGGCTTCAGCCAAAGACTCTGCAATATCTACATGATATCCCACAGTGGTTGCAATATGCTTTTGCACCTTCGCAATGGTGGGGGTGTCTTCAATGATTAAGATTTTCCGTAACACAACCTTCGCCAATCATTTCCTGTTTTACTAATTCTTAACCTAACTGCGCTTAATTGCAATGCTTGTGCTAATAAACAGATAACGACTAAGAACAAAATACGAGAAAGATAGGGGGGGGATGAGGTAATCGAGATTGAAATGGGATTGATAATAGAAGTGCTTAGACACCAACGACAGAAATAAGGTTACTCTGTTGGCGTCTAAGCTTGATAGGATTTAGACGATTTCGCTTATAGCTCGTCGTCAATATCTACCGGGATCACCACGCTACCATCGTTTTGAACTTTAGAGCGTCCAAATAGCGTGTGAAACTTTGTCTTACACGTAGTATGCTTCAAATATTTGGTCCAGGCTTTTTCTACAGCGTTAGTTGGAGGAATTAACCCTTCCATTACCTGAACAAACTGGGATTGGAAACTGTTTTGAGGTTCTTCTGCTTTGCTGTATAAGCTTCTTAATGTGGCACCACAGCGTTCAAGAATTTCGGCTTCTTGTAGCGTGAAGTGACCACTGCGTCCGAATCCTCTAGGGAAGTTGGCGTCATCATAAAAGGCTCTGGGGCTTGCAAATGCATTTTTCAAAGTCGCTAAATTATGATCCATAACTGAGTCCTCTAAGATTATCTGGCTGGAGTATGGACCAAGTTTTATAATTTTTTAAACGAGTAATTTTTATCGTCAGGAAGAAAAATGGACATAGATCTATTAAAAACTTTTGTCGAAGTTGTCAAAACCCGTCACTTCGGTCGAGCGGCAGAAAATTTATACATCACTCAGTCAGCTGTAAGTTTTAGGATCCGCCAGCTTGAGCAAAGTTTAGGGGTGAATCTTTTTATTCGCCAGCGTAACAATATTCAGTTAACTGCGCCAGGTGAAAGGTTGTTACCACACGCCAAAATGATCTTAACTGGGATGCAGCGCGCCAAAGTTGATGTTGCACTCGCAAACAATATGCACAAGCAATTGTCACTGAGTGGCACGGCTAATATTTGGGACGCATTTTTACAATTCGGGATTAACCATATTGTATCCGCTATGCCCGGAGTATCGCTTGTTGCTGAAGTGAAAGCACAGCAAGAAAGCACGCGACTATTATTAGAGCGAACACTGGATCTCGCTGTTCTGTTCGATCCGCCAAAAGTGGATGAACTGGTTGTTAAGCCGATCAGCGATCTTGCTATTATTCCTGTAAGCACTTTTGATAACGCAACAAAGGAAGATTTTTTTGACAACCAGTATGTTTATGTTGATTGGGGAACTGCTTTTTCTCTATGGCATGCAAAACAGTTCACTGGCGCAACCCCTCCTTATTTTAGAACCAGCACCGGCAGAATAGCACTCGATCTTATTCTTCAGTGTGGTGGCTCTGCATTTGTGCCAGAAGCGTTAGCGTTAGAGTCCATTGAGGCTGGAAGGTTGACTCAAGTTGATGAAGTAGAAAGTAACTCAAGAGAGATATTTGTGGCATATCACAAAGACAACGACCAACTAGAGCAAATAGAAACCATCGTAAATTTACTGGGGGCGGTGAAGTAATTCTTATAATGAATCTTTTGTGACGCATTTCTTAAAGTTGGGTGTCATTTTATTTTCAGAAATATTTTATGTGTAATATTTTTGTCATTTACCAGTGTCAAACTGCGCGTGTTTTGAAAATACGTGTTGCGATATTGAGGAAATACACATGAAACTAACTAAGACTGCTTTAGCGCTATCATTACTAAGTGCATTCACTTTTCAAGCAAACGCTGAAGTAGATGTTTATGGTAAAGCGAATGTATCGGTACAATCTTCTGACGATGGTGCAGGTTCAGTTACTGAAATTAAAAGTAACGCCTCTCGCTTTGGTTTCAAAGGTTCTGAGAAATTAGACTCTGGTTTAGAAGTTATTTATAAGCTTGAGTTCCAAGTAGATGTCTCTGACGCTGATTCAAAAGGTGATAAAGACAATATTACTGCACGTAATCAGTACGTGGGTTTAAAAGGTAACTTCGGTGAAGTGGTTATCGGCCGTAATGACACAGCATTAAAACAGTCTCAAGGTAAGTTAGACCAGTTCAACGACCTTGAGGGTGACATTAAGGTACTCTTTAAAGGCGAAAACCGCTTAGGTGATTCAATTTCCTACAAGTCGCCAAGCTTTAATGGCTTTAGAGTACTAGGAAGCTTTATTGCTGAAGACAGCGAAGAAGGTGAAAACGGTTTCTCTACTGCGCTAACATACGGCGATGCTGGATTGAAAGAGTCAGCTATCTATGCAGCGATTGCGGCAGATAGCGAAGTAAATGGCTATGATACGGTTCGTTTCACTGTTCAAGGTAAGGTAGCTGACTTCAAACTTGGTGCAATGTACCAGACACAAGAAAAGGTGGATGGAAGTGCAGAGGCCGATGGGTACTTGCTAAATGCAGCGTACAAATTGGGCAATGCGACATTGAAAGCGCAGTATCAAGTTATTGACTTCGATGCCGGTGACAAAGTAGATGGTGTTTCTGTCGGTGTTGATTACAAGCTTGCTAAAAACGCGAAGGTTTATGGTTTCTACTCAACATTTGATGCAGACAACCAAGTAGAAAAGGATTATCTAGGCTTAGGTATCGAGTATAAGTTTTAATTTATAGACTTTATCCGAGCCTAAATATAGTAAAACACCCGCCTAATGCGGGTGTTTTTGTTTGTTCTATATTCGGATTGTTTTCTTTTTGCTCGAACAAACGTTTTTTCGCAATTTTCTTTAAAAAAAGGGTTGCACTAAAATCGGATCGCCCTATAATGCGACCCCACTGACACGGGGCACTACGCTGAAAAGCAAAGCAGCAACGAGTTAGCGTCAAGTAAAACTTAGTTTTGAAAACTTAAGAGAAA